>JAISXP010000085.1 GCA_031270465.1 Tannerella sp.
CCGTCTTCGATATATTCGAGCCGTTGCAGACGGTTGAGAAAATACCAGGGCAGGGTTTTCGTACAGAAATGATTGAGGAATCCGGTCAGTTGCTGCGGATCTTTGCGGAAGATTTCTTCACCGTGCATACTGCTTCCGAACAGTTTGCCGTTTTTATCGTCGCCCATTCCTCCGCAGTAGTAGGACGCAGGCCACGCCATATATTCTTCCGCCGCCGGAGAATACCACCATGCGGCAGGTTGCAGACCCTCGAAAGATGAAATCCGCAGGAAAGCCGAGCCTTCGCTCGTGACGTCAATACCTTTCGACGCCCAGTAGCGGAACAGTTGTTTTTGCGTTTCCGATTCCTGCTCTACCGTGTAGCCGAGGTACGGACTGACTGGGCTGCGGGCGGGCGTGTACGGCGTCCAGCTGTGGAATGCGTCGATATGCACCGTGCCGGCTTTCTGCAGCGGCAACATTTCGCACATCCCGTCGATTCGTTTCCGGTTCGGGATACTGCTCCGGAGCCTTGATATGCACCGTTTGTGCGCCCAGACTGATGCTGCTCAACAGCAGCGCGGCTAAAAATGAATATTGTTTTATCACTATTTATTGTTCATTAGAATTTAATGTTACAATGATAATATATTAACAAATAAAACTATGTCTCTTTTTACGTATTCATATCTTCAAATTGCGTAAATACTTACTTTTTCCCCGTTCACCGTGATTTTCGCTTTCAGCAAAGAATCGCTTGCCGAATGTTCGACTTCGATGTTGTTTTACATGAGGCATCTCGGCTTTGTCTACACTGCAGGCTCCCCAACCGTCGAACCCGATAAAAATAACATGCTGGGCAAGCCATTCTTTCGGTTACTCTTGAGGAGCGCTACAGGCAGACGCCAAAATAAGACAAATCAAACAGCAGGGTATTCGTCTCGTATTTAGTTTTCAATTTTCAATCCAAGGCGCCACCAAGCTTTTTTACTTGATTTGCGCTCAGCTCTTTATCCCATACGGCGATTTCAGCGACATCAATATCATGGTCTTCATTGTCTTCGTCCTGAGAGATCAGAAATGCTTCCTTCAGATTAAATCTGTCATGACTGCCGTCGACTTTGTTATGATATTGCACCCCGTTCACATAACTGCTGAACATGTTGCTTCGCCGTGACATAACCAGACGATACCATTTGCCCGCTTCTAAAGCCGGACCGACATATCCCACAGCGCCGACGCCAATCAGTGCAGTGTTGCGTACAAAGAAGTCGGCATCGCCCGCCGGCGTGATATCGGTTTGCAGGATTGTATGCCACTTACTGCCATCCACTTCGAGCATCTTGAATACAACCATTATAGTCCAGTTGGCCAGGGACGTTTCTCCGTGAAACACTTTCAGGTAATTGTCGCTTCCGAGTTCGATGCGTACGGCTTTGTTCGCTGAACTTGGTCCATCAACCGGTGTGATATGGCCGAACAACTCCAGAGGAATACCTTTCGTTGCCTTGCTGAGGTCGTTCAGATCTTCAAACTCCCAATATCCGGCAGCCGATTCGAGCACGCCTCCGCTACCCGAAGCAATCCCTTTCACATCGACGGAAAGGGATATGTTTTCACTGCTCACGGTAACAACCGCCGTTCCGATGCCGGCAGCGGTCACAAGGCCGTCTTTCACGGTCGCCACACTTTCGTTGCTCGACGTCCAGTTCAACGTTATGTTGTTGGCGGCATGCGGCACCGGCGTCACGCAGATCCGGTAACTATCGCCTATCGGCAACGTCACACTTTTACTGCTAATGAGAAATCCCGTTAACGCCACATCTTTTTCTTCGTCACAACTCTGCAACAGCATACCGGCGACGAATATACATAATATAAAAAAGTTTTTACTCATACATTAAAAATTTAGAATTAAAAAGACTATCTGATCAGTTCGGTCACATGCACCGTCCACATTTTTGTCGTTCCGTTAGCTGCCGTCACCACGTATTTGCACGGATTGGAGAAATCGCCCGGAATACCCAGCGTCGGAGATCCTTCGACCGGCGCAATAGTTGCGGCGGTAGATATATAGAATTTACCCACAATGTACTCCAGCGATACTTGATCGCGGATTATATCGTCAAACGTACCACCTGACTGCGGAACCTGCAGTTTGCAAATAATCGTTCCGGCGTTGGAATCTATTTCCTTGTCCTGCACCGGCAGATTTTCCCATTTGACAATCGGTTCGCCCATCCATACGCTGTACGGATCCATATACCGGTATTCGAAAGTCACATCGGTGATTTCGGCATCTTCAAAAGCGGGCAGTTCGTCCAGTCCTGCCGTCAAGCAGGAGGTCAGCAGGCAGGCCATTATCCACAGCGGAAGGATGCCTGTCATTCGTTTCATAAATTTATTTTTCATTGTCATGTTTATTTTTAATGTTCGACATTACCAGCCCGGGTTTTGCGGGCCAAGGTTAGGATTGCGATCGATTTGTCCCTGCGGAATCGGCAGCAAATAGCGCCGCTCTTCCCGGAAGGAGCGGGTTTGCACGTTGCCGTGCGTCACCGTGCCCACATAGAAGGATTTCCGGTCGTGGGCGATTTCGATGTAGGTGGGCGAAGTGATCAGTTCCTGTATTTTCCCACTCGGCGCCACGCCGTAGTTGGCAGGTCCTCCGTGTTTGCCCCAACGCAGGAGCGACCAGTAGTAGTCGTTCTCCAGGACCAATTCGACGCGCCGCTCGCGCTGATACAGTTTCCAGGCATCTTCGAGCGTAGAGGCGTTGGCAGACGGCAGCTTGCCATGTACCGTTCGTGTCTGGTTGCAGACGGTTACCGCGTCGGAGAAATTGCCTTCACCCATGCCGGCCAGCCAAAGGATGGCTTCCGCCTTGTTCAGGAGCGCACGCCCGTAGCGCGTGACAACATAGTGATAGTCGGTCGGCGTTCCGGCGAAAATACGGGGCGCTACATTATACACGCCCTTGCGGAAGTAATAGCCTGTCGTGCCCATGTGGGGGCCTAAACCTCCGTTTGCCTTTCGCCACAGGTTACCGTTCACTGTCAGGCGGATTTCCTCGTTCCACCACGTATCGTCGTCGTGGACGATGGAACCCTGAAAGCGGGCATCGCGGTTTTTGTACATCAAGTCGCTGACAGAAACGTCGCCGTTCACCGCGCCTGAAAAGATCACATTGCTCACTTCTCCTTCCGTCGTCCAGTTGGGTGCCGATGAAGATATGGTCACATTACTCGTAAACTGCGTGGATTCGTTCCATCTGACGCCCTGCTGCGTATTCTCGTCGATGACCTCATATTCATCTATCAGATTCTGGCTTGGCGCCCACCACAGCCAGCCGATAAACGGCTGTCCGCCGTTGGTCTGAAACAGCGGGCCGTAACCGCCACGAATAAGATTATCGTTATTCGTATTCGGCATCACGTTTTGCAGCGGGGCGATGTCTTGTGTCTCGGTATTCGCCTTGTTGCGGTAAATACAGAATATCAGTTCACTGGAATACCTGTCCTGTTCGGTAAAAATACTCCCGTAGTCGGAAGCCAACGTACTGTGGATATCGTTTACCGCTGAAACGACCAGCCGAAGCCATTCTCTCTTTTTCGTCTGATCCGGCTCGTAGGCAGCGCCCTGCAGGGCGATTTCCGAGAGGAAAGCATTACCTGCATCGCGAGAAATATCGCCGGAAGCGGCCGTTTCCGGCAAGTCGGGAATCGCTTCCTGAAGATCCTTAATCAGATAGGTATAACTTTCGGTCGTTGATTTCGTGGTAGGCAGTGCCAGTCCGTTGGCCGTGGTATCGGCCGGCGACAGTACCTTGTCGACCCATACGAAGCGTCCCATCGTACGCGCTTGGAGGTAGTACTGCGCCGCGCGCAGGAATTTACCTTTGGCAACTAATTCCCTCGATTCATCTTCGGAAAGACCTTTTCCGCCGTATTCCTTCGCCTTCTCGATAATCAGGTTGCATTGACGAATATTGTAGAACCCGCCGAGTCCGCCCGAAGCGTCGTAACGGTCTATTTCGTCACGCACAAATCCGGAAGGACCGTAATAACTCGCTCCATTGTTGAAAACGGAATTGTTAGTGCGTTCTTCCCACTTCATCTGCTCAGCGTTGATGTATCCGCTCATCACGTTGTTGATGGTGCCGTTCACAAATGCGTCGGCCGTAGCCTTCGACCCCCAAACGGTCACTTCGTCATAACTCTCGAACGGTTCCGTATCCAATACGTTACACGATAAAACCGTCCACAAAACAGCCGGTACAACCAGCCATAACGTTCTTATTTCTTTCTTTATTTTCATATCTTTCCTGTTTTAAAATCCAATATTTACACTTATCGAATAAGTCCGTTCCATCGGATAGTCGCAGTTGTTTGTGCTTCCGCTTTCGGGGTCGAACTTGTATTTGGAGGCGGGCGACAGCGTAAACAAATTTTGTCCGCTCAATACGGCTTCCATTTTGTGGATCCACTTGACGTTACGCACCAGTTTTGCCCGGAGGTCATATCCTATCTGAAGCGATTTCAGGCGGATATAGCGCCCGTTGACTAACCAGAAATCCGAAGTCTGGTAGTTATTATTGCCGTTGACGCTCGTGTTCATGATCGGTCTCGGATAAACCGCATTGCGATTGTCCGGCATCCAGTAATTCTGCTGATACGGGTACACCATCGCATAACCGCCCGATCCAAAAACTCCGGAAACTATATCGTCAAGATATATGTCTCTGGACGTAGCGCCCTGAAAGAGGATATTGAGAAAGGCGCCCTTGTAGTTCAGGTTGGCAAAGACACCGTAGTTACCGCGTGGAAAACTGTTTTTACCGATGCGCTGCTGGTCGCTGTCGTTAATAAATCCGTCGCCGTTCGTATCCTGATACTTGATATCGCCGGCCGTCAGGTCGAACGATCCCTCGCGATGGGGCGAATTTATTACGTCGTTCGAATTTTGGTAATATCCCAGATTTTGCAATCCCAGACCCCAGTATCCTCTCTGCTGTACCTGGCGCTTGTAGGGATTCTTTTGGGCGGTCAGGTCTTCCGCCCATGCCACGGAGATTAACTGGTCGAAATACGTAAAGTTGCCGCCCACTTCATAGGTCAAGTCACCGGCCCTGTCTTTCCACGAGAGGGTGAGTTCGTACCCGTCGCGGCGGTGTTCGCCGTCCGACTTGACCTGCGGCAGCGACAGTCCCAGCGGGTCGGTATATGCCACGCCCGAGGGCGACGTCAGGTAACCTTTCGTCTTCATGTAGAAGTATTCGAACGTGCCGCCCAGACGCTCGTTCAGCGTGCTGAAATCGAAGGCCGCGTTGAACGTATTGCGCGAATACCAGGTAATGGCATCGCTCACAAGGGCGCCTTCGGAGAAGGTCGGAACAATGCTTCCGCCCAGTACGTACCCCCGTTCATTCAGTCCGTAGGAAGAGAGGTAGCTGAAGCGCCCGACGCCCGAATCCAGCCCAATTTGTCCGTAACCCGTGCGGAATTTGAGGAAGTTCAGGATGTTCCGGTCTTTCAACGGCTGGAAAAACGGTTCTTCCGAAATGGTATACGCGGCCGTACCGGCGAGGAATGTGCCCCAGCGCCGGTCTTCGGGGAACAGGTCGCTGCCGTCGTGACGGAACGAACCGTTGATGTAATACTTCTTTTTGTAGTTGTAGTCGAGTTGTCCGACAAAACCGGCGCGTCCGGCTTCCCCTTCGCTTCCGCTGTTCTCCATCGTGCTTGACGGACCGGCGCCCATCTGGTCGATCATAAAGAGATACTCTTTGCGGCGAGCCATGATGTACTGGCTGAAACTGTAGTTCGATTCGAAGCCGAAAGTGGCCGAAACATTGTGCGTTTCATCTAAGAACGAGCGTTTGTAGTCACCGAAGAACTGGAGCGTATATTCCTTGTAGTCATTATTGCTGTAAGTCAGACTGACGGGATAGGTAGGGCCCGGATTCCCTTCCAGATCATACTGGGGAGCCGATTTGTCCCATGCCTTGTCGTTGTTTACTCCTATCCTGTAATTCCCTCCGGCTCTTACTTTCAATCCTTCCACGCCGTAAACCTTCCAATCGGCGTTGAACAGGCCGACAATCATCTTGTAGTTTGTCAGGTTGTATCCGGACTCCAGTGAAATTTCGGCTGCAGGATTGCCGTATACTGAATAGATTTGTCCGGCCTGGTTATATGCCAGCGTGTTCGCTCCCTGCTCCATAATGTGCCTCCAGGTCTCCCAGTAGCCGCTGACTGCTGCTAAAGGCGCGCGCGTTTCGGAAATATATCCGTTCAGGCCGAAATTTAATGTCAAACCGATGTCCTTAAATTCGGACGACTCATTCATCGCGACATTGTAACGCTTGAGCCAGTTCGAGTTTTCTTTGTAGATAGCTTCCTGATCGAAAGCCTGGAAAGACACGTAATACTTGTTGACATTCGATCCGCCTCTTACGGTCAGGGAGTGTTTCTTTGTCGGGGCAAAATCCCGCAATGCAACTTTATACCAGTCGGTATTGGGGTAATTGTACGGATCGGAACCCGTCCGGAATTTTTCTATTTCCTCGTTCGTCCATCGCGGGTCAGCGCCGTAAAGTTCACGAACGAAATTGTCGTATACGGCGGCTTCATAGGAATTGAGTTTTTTTTCCAAATCAAGCAACTCGCTCCAACTGTAGTTAAGACTATAGTCCACGCGCAAGTCTTCAGCGCCTCCCTTAGTCTTGACTACAATTACGCCGTCGCCGGCACGCGCGCCGTAGACTGCAGCCGACGAAGCATCCTTGAGCAGAGACATGGATTCGATGTCGTCCGGGTTGAGGTTTTCAAAGTCCTGGTAGGGCATGACAAAGCCGTCGATCACCACAATCGGCGTGCCTCCGCCTCGGATGGAAATGGCCGACGTCTTGTTGATACCGCCACCCGACCGAGTGACAATCAGTCCGGAAGCGCGTCCGGCCAGTGCATCGGTGATGGAAGCGACCGGCAGGTTCTTCATCTTGCTGGCGTCGACCGTCGAAACGGACGTCGTCAGGTTTCGGCGGGATGTGGAACCGTAGCCCGTCACCAC
>JAISXP010000037.1 GCA_031270465.1 Tannerella sp.
GTGACGGCGTTGATGTCCGACCGCCGGGTGACGGCGATTTCTATCAGGTCGTCGATTTTTCGCGTCCCTGTGGATACTACACGACCCGACCGGTCGTCCTTGCGTGCTGTAAACAGCAGCTCGTAGAGTTCTACGAGTACTTTGTATAATTTAGCCATTGTATTATTTTTTAAATGGTTACTGTATTAAAAATCAAATAAGTCATGTCAATCGAACGAATCACCGTTCAGACATCCGCGAAGTTAAGGAAAGATTGCCATGCGGCAATACATTCGACGGCAATCTTTCCTTTTTCTTCGCCTTTACATGCACTTCGTCATTTGGATGAAGTGTAGTTTGGATTCTGCACGAGATTCGGATTGGAAGTAATCACCGTTTCCGGTATTGGGAATACGGAGCGATAGTCGCCCTGCGGTTTGTGCGAGAGCCAGCTTTTCTTCGTATATACGCCGAACCGTATGGCGTCGCGCCGGCGGTACATCTCCCAGGCAAATTCCCATCCCAGTTCATCATACATCCGGCCGAACTGTACGGGTGTCTGGTCTCCGGGGTCGACAATCTCATAGTTTTCCATATATCCGTACCTGTAGGCCGAGTTGCCCTTCAGTTGGTCGTCCGTGACGGCGGCTTTGGAGGGGTCTGCCTTGAAAGCGCGCTGCCTGACCTGCGTCACCAGGGCGCCGGCGCCCGGCTGGCCGAGCCGCAGCAGACATTCTGCCTTCATCATCAGCACCTGGGTGTAGCGGAACAGGGGGACGTCGGTTGTCGAACCACTCGTGCTTCCCGGCACTACTTCGTACTTGTTCATCCGGTAGCCTTCGGTTTCCTTTGTGAAGCTGGCGCTGGGGAGGTCTTTTGTGAGTACGAGCGGTTCGCCCTTCTGGTCGTACGTGCCCACCAGCGGCGTGCCGTCGGATGCGATCTGCGGGCCAAGGAGCCAGCTGTCTTCCAGCCGCGAATCGCCCGTTTCGTATGTGTCGATAAACTGTCCCGTGCCCATCGCGCAGCCACTGCCCCAGGGCGTGGATTCGGTGTCGAATTTCTTCTTCAGTTCGCCGTGCCACGAGAACATGTGGATGCTGTTGCCGCCTGCCAGATTCTTGTCGAAGGGGACAGTAAACAGTACTTCCGTAGAATTTTCCACACCGGATGCACGGAACGGGTCCTTGAAATCGGGCGACAGGCTGCACTTCCCGCTGTTGATAATGTCGTCGCACTGGGCGATACATTCCTGCCAGCGCCCCTGGCCGGTGTATACCTCCGCATTCAGGTAGATGTTCGCCAGGAGGGCTTTCCCCGCCCAGCGGTTCATCCGGCCGTACATGTTGCCGCCCTGCACGTCGCTCAGCCGGGGGATGACTTCGGTCAGTTCGGAAACGAGGAAGTTGTAGATTTCCTGTCTCGGCGTCTTTTCGGGCAGGTCGCTCGTTTTCGAAGTAACCAGCGGCGCGTCGCCGAAATTGTCGCAAATCATCCAGTAGAAATAGGCGCGCATGGCTCTTACCTCGGCCAGCCCCAGTTCCTTGTCGGCAGGCGAGGGCGCCGGTACAACGTCATTTTCTATCTGGTCAATCACATTGTTGGCAATAAGCGCGCCTCTGTAGAACCATGACCAGATGTTGTTCACATGATCCTGTTCGGAAGTCCACGTCTGGTAGTGCATGCGTCGGTAGACGCCGCCGTCGTCCCATCCGGACGCATTCGGCGGCATTACAATGGCATCGGCGGTTACTTCCTGTGCGCAGAAATAGCCCCAATGATCACAAATGCTCCTCAAGGGAGGATACACACTGGTAACAATCGGATAAAAATCCTTTGTCGCGTAGTTGTAGCTTTGCTCGGTTACGGACGAATAGACCGTTTCGGTCAGATCGTTGCTGCAACTCCAGGTTCCTGCTGCCGTCAACAGGACAATCGCTAATAATTTACTATATGTTTTCATCTCTTGTCTGTTTTAAAATTTGAATGATGCGCCAATTGTAAAAGTCCGGGCAGCCGGATACCGCCATTTGTCGTCGTGGCCCGGCGCCAGTCCCGAGATAGGCACTTCGGGGTCGATGCCGCTGTATCCGGTAAGAACAAGCAGGTTGGAAATCGTGCCATACAGGCGGAACCTCTGTACCCATTTGCTGTTGAAGTTAAACGTATAGCCCAGCGATACGTTGTCGATTTTCCAGTAGTCGCCGTCTTCGATGAAGTAGCTGACATACTGCAACTCCTGGTCGTCGGCTAAAGGTCTTTTCCCAAAAACGGGTTCATACGCCTTCTGGAAAAGATTGCCCCTGGACAGTTGCATCGGAACGGCATAGAACA
Source organism: Tannerella sp. (assembly GCA_031270465.1). Lineage (GTDB taxonomy): Bacteria > Bacteroidota > Bacteroidia > Bacteroidales > Tannerellaceae > Tannerella. Next base: position 2,314 of record JAISXP010000037.1, read on the forward strand.
GCTCGGAATTATTCAATATCTGGAAACCGAACGCGCCGCGCATGGTGACGCCCAGGTCGATGTTTTTATATGACACGGAGTTGTTCCAGTTCAGATAATACTTGGGCAGGCCGTTGCCGAGTATTTGCTTGTCTGTGGGCTGCTGCTCCGCCATGGGTTTCGGATTGCCGTCTTCACCTTCGATAATCCAGTAACCCTTGTCGTCCACGTCGATAGTCTTGAATCCGAAGAAATTGCCGATCGGTTCGCCTTCCTGAATCCGGTGCGTATACGTCTGAATAGGTTCGCCCGTACTGCCCTGGTTGGAATAGCCGATGGAAATGAACTGGTCGTTCGACAAAGAGAGCAGCGTGTTTTTGTTTGTCGAGAAATTGGCGTTAGTCACCCACCGGAAGTCGTTCGTCTGTACGGGTACAGCCTGAATGGCGATTTCCACGCCGCGATTGCGCATCGAGCCGGCATTTGCCGTCATGCTCGAGAACAGATACGGCGGCGAGGGGACGGTGTAGTCCCACAGCAGGTCTTTCGTGTCGCGGTTGTAGAAGTCGATACTGCCGGTCAGCCGATCTTCGAAGAATCCGAAATCCAGACCGATATTGGTCTCTTCCTTCTTTTCCCAGCGCAGGTCGGGATTGGCATTTGATGCCGGACGGATGGATTTGATCCACGTGCCGTTTGCATACGCATAATCGCCGAAACTCAAGGTGTTAAGCGACATGTAGGGGCTGCTCGGCTCGGTGCCTGTTACTCCGAAGCCGGCGCGCAGTTTCAATGTGCTGAACAGCGCCGCATCTTCCATGAAACCTTCGCCTTTGATATTCCATGCCGCGGAGACGGCCGGGAAAGTACCCCACTTGTGATTGGCTCCGAACTTGGACGAGCCTTCGTAACGGACGCTTGCCGCCAGCATGTATTTCCCCTTGTAGCTGTAGTTCAGACGGCCGAAATACCCTATCAGCGTGTTTTCAGTCTGTTCGGAACCCATGCCTGCGCGTCCGTCGTTCAGCGCCTGTCCCTGTCCCATACTGTTATAGGTATAGTCGTCCGACGGGAAGTTGAAGTTGTTCATCCAGTAGAACTGGTAGTTGCGCTTCAGCCAGCTGTATCCGCCCAGCAGCGTGAAGGTATGGTCTTTCGCGAGCGTTTTGTGATACTGCACGGTAAACTCCGCCAGATCGTTCGTCGTAAGATTTGTTCCGCGCGAGGCAAACCCGTTCCTGCCGTCCTTTACGGTCGAAGCATGTTTCTGCGTCTGGTAAAAACCGCGTACCTGGTTATACGTATTGCTCGAGACCAGATACTTGATGTCCAGACCTTCAATCGGCGTAAATATCACGTCGGCAAACATACGCATATTGGTCGCCTTGTTTTCTCCATCCACCTCATACAGCAGCGCCAGCGGATTGTAGTAGCCGTTGATGGAACGTTCCGTCCACACGCCGTTTTCGTCCTTTATGGGGTCGGTGGGGTTGAACATGATGGCATTCTTGTACACATCCGTATTGTATCCGCCGCCGTCCGAAGCGTCGAAGTACCGCTGCTGGTATCCACTCACACTGGCATTAATTTTCAGCATGTTGTCAAACATCCGGTGCGTCACTTCGATACGCGGATAAATCATTCGATTGTCGGAGCGTTTGATAATACCTTCGAGCGAGCGATAGTCGAAGCTGGCCACGTAGTTTGTCGTCTTGCTGCCGCCCCGCAGGCTGATGTTGTACACCTGCGTCAAAGGCGTTTGAAGCACTTCGTCAAGCCAATCCACGTGTCCGCCGTTGTCTATTGCTCCGGGTTTCCCTTGCCGCACTTTGTCCACATACTGGTCGTAGGTCATAAACGGCAGCTTGCGTGTGATTTGCTGTGTAGAAAGGTACGCATTCACATCGACGGTCGTCGGCATTTCGCCCCTGGCGTTTTTTGTTGTGATGATGATGACGCCGTTCGTGCCGCGGGTGCCGTAAATGGCGGCGGCCGAGCCATCCTTCAATACGTCGATCTGTTCAATGTCGTCGGGAGATACGGTCATCAGGTCGCCGGGTATACCGTCGATCAGCACCAGCGGACTGGCGCTGGCTTTCAGGGTCGTGATACCGCGCAGCATGATTTGGGAAGTGGAAAGCGGGTTGGCGTCGTGTGAGACTACTGCCAGACCGGCCACCTGTCCGCGAATCATCTTGGACGCATCGGGCGACGGCACTTTAATGAAGTTTTCCGCCTTCACACTGGTGATGGCGCTTGCCACTTCACCCTTCCGCTGCGTACCGTAGCCGATTACGACTACTTCCTCAAGCGCCTTGGCGTCCTCTAACAGCGTGATTAACAGAGAATTGCCCCCCCCCGTTGCGGATAAGACGCTGATTTCCTGCGAGATGTATCCGATAAAGGATATTTGCAGGATGGCATTGTCCGGGACTTCCAGACTGAAACGACCGTCAATATCCGAGACTGTGCCGTTCACCGTTCCTTTTTCTACAATATTGGCGCCGATGACAGGCTCGCCGTGTTCGTCGCTTACGACGCCGGTGATTCGCCTTCCGGCCTGCTGGGGACTGACTGCTTTGGCGGACAGGACAATCTGATTACTGTCTATTATCGAATATGCGATGTTTGCCTGCTGCGCCAGCCGGTTCATTACGGCGGTTATCGTTCCTTCCTGGATGTGAATGGAGACGTTTGCGTCAAGTCCGGGCAAATCGTCGTTGTAGAAGAACCGGTAATCACTCGTTTTCTCAATATCCTTGATCACTTCCCGTACTGGTTTGTTTTTTATGGAAAGTGAAATGTGGGCAGAGGCTGTCGCGCAGAGAGAAAAGACCATCAGTGTGCAGCACAGCATCGCCCGTAAAAAAAAGTTTTTGTTATTACTCATTTTTGTTGTGTTTTAAAATTATACAATAAGATTTTTTTGTTTTACAGGCTGTAACCGTACGTGTCGCCGTCGGGCTTGCGTATGATTCTGAACCTGTATGAAATGTTTTTCCGGCAGGGGCGGATTCGTCCCGAAACCGTTTCCCTTTTTGATTTTCTGTGTTTTATTTCATAGGCAGTTCTGTTTTAAAAGATTGGACAATATTTTTATTCACACGGGTTATTTTTTTTCTTTCACTCAGTATAATCGTATCTCCCCGGTGCCGGTAAACGATGGGCGCTGTCAGGCTGATGATTTCGAGGACATTGTCCAGGCTGTTGTTTTTGATAACGCCCGAAAAGCGGATGTTGCGGATCTTTTCCGATTCGAACTGTATCGTGACGTTGTACAGACGGTTGAACATGACGGCTATTTCGTCCATTGTCTGGCGGCTGAAAGCAAGCTCGCTGTCACGCCACATGGAGGCGTATGCGGCGTTTTCGGCGCGCCGGCTGATCAGGCGATTCTCTTCGCGGTCAAATGTTACACAGTGTTCCGGTTCGAGCGTGAGAGTCTTTCCCCGGACGGTTGCCTGCAGGCTTCCGCTGAAGAGAGTGGCAACCGTTTCGCGGTCGTCACCGTAAGCTTTTACGTTGAACGACGTTCCCAGCGCTTCGACCTGCATGTCTCCGGCATTGACAGTGAAGCGTTTTTCGGGATCTGCAGCTACTTCGAAATAAGCTTCACCGCTCAGCGACAGCGTGCGTTCGTGCAGGCCGTAATCGCGGGGATATGTGATTTTGGAATGAGAGTTGAGCCATACTTTTGTGCCGTCGGGAAGAGAGATGTTCGATCGCTGTCCTCTGTCGGCAAAGACGGTGAAATCGCCCTGTACGGATTCGGCTGGCACGCGGTCGAAAAACATGCGGATGCCAAGACTGATAACCGCACCGGCGAATATGGCTGCCGCATAGCGCAGCAGTCTTCCCGGCGCGAAGCGTTGCGTTTTGCCGTTCATCCGCTTACAGATGGCGTGAAATACCCGTTCGAGCGCTTCGGGCGGCATTTCCCTGCCCCGGGCGCTGTCCCACTGCTCGCGGTAATATGCTTCGATTCGCGACTCTTCTTCCCTGTCCGTACTGCTTTTCATTTCTATGCTTTGTATTGTATAGCCTGCGCAGGCTGAAATCACTTACAGCCATGCATGAAAATAATGTTTTTTTAACTTATCGATGTCATTCACCCGTGCCGTTCAGTTTTCTTTTCAGGAACTGCAGCGAGCGATAGAGATGGGTTTCCACGGTTTTTTCGGAAATGGATAATCTTTGAGATATTTCTCTGTTTGTCAGGTAGTGTACGCGGCTGAGCAGAAACACGTGCTTTCGGACGGGCGGGAACTGTTCGATTAGTTCATTGATATAGGTACGCAACGATTCGGCTTCGACGATCTGTTCGGTGGAAATATCGACGCCGGCGCTGTCTTTTTGCCGTTGCAGCGCTTCTTTCAGATACTCTTCCTGCAACCGCTTTTCCGATTCCCGTGCAATCATGTGTCGGGCGATGGTGAACAGGTAGGCTTCGAAATGTCCGTCAGGTTCGATTCCTGTGCGTCTTTCCCAAATCTTCAGGAAGACGTCCTGAGTCAAATCTTCTGCAGCAAACCGGTCATGAAGCAGTGAAAAGAAAAAGTGATATACCCGGCCTGCATATTTACGGTAAATAGATTCAAAGGCCTTTCTGTCACCCAGTTTGAGGCGATACAACTGTTCGTGTTCCGAATCTTCCGTATGGCGTATCATTTGTCTTTCATTTGTTTTTTACAGCAAAGATAAACAAAAATTCGGAATCATTTCTCCGCGAACGCGATTGGCGGCGTCTCCCGTCCGAACGGCGCGACAATTTAAATGCATCCCCTCATTTGAAGTCAGTGCAACTGCAATTGCCGGCAAAGGCTGTCGATGTCGTCTGCGGTGTTTGTCCGTTCCGTTTCGAAGATGATTTTTGCCTGTTCGTAAAAGTAGCTTCGCTCGGCTAATGTTTTTGAGATGAATTGTTTCAGTTCGTCTTCCGAAAGATTTTTCAGTATCGGGCGTGCATTTCGGTTGAGTTCGACGCGCCGGACAAGTTCGTCGACGGAAACTTTCAGATAGACGGTCGTTCCTTTTGCGTTCATAAACGCCATGTTGTCGAAAAAACAGGGCGTACCGCCTCCCGTCGAGATGACAATATTTTCGATGTCGGCAACTTCGTGGAGCGCCTTTTGTTCCGTTTCGCGGAAGGCCGCTTCTCCTTTTTCTTCGAAAAGCTGTCTTATGGATTTGTGGTAGCGGTTTTCGATAAACACGTCCAGATCAATAAAAGAAAGCCCTGTCTGCGCCGAAAATTCCTTTCCCGTTGTCGTTTTGCCTGCGCCCATGTAGCCGATAAAAAAGATGCGTTGCATAACGTGGTATGGAATTAGTTTTTTTGTTTTTGTATTTCGAGCGAACGGATGGTTTCTTCCAGTCCGCGTCGGAGGTTATAGGCGGGGACAAAGCCTGTGGCGCTACGAAGCGGCTCCGTGTCGCATATCCAGTTGCGCTGTTTAAGAATCCTGTATTTGTCGGAATTTAAGGTCATTGCCCGTCCGGTCAGCCGTCCGGCTACTTCGAAACAAAGACATGCCAGCCATGCCAGCCACAGCGGGATACGCAATCTGAACACACGTTTTTTCTGCAAAACGTCCTGTATCAGCCGTGCAAATTCGGTGTCGGTATATACATCGCCGTCCGCCACGAAAAAACGACTGTTTACGATGGCTCCGTTTTCGAGCGTCTCAAAGACGGCCGACGCCAAATCTTTCACGTATATAAATGTAATCCGCTGCGGCTTCATTCCGACCGCAAAGTCGAATCCCGACCGGATACTCTCGATTTCCATCAGGTAATCTTTGTCGCCCGGTCCATAAACTCCTGTGGGACACAGAATAATGTACGGAAAGTTTCTTTGCGCCCGCACGTAGTTTTCGGCCATCAGTTTGCTTTTGCCGTAAACGGTTTCAGGATTCTGCGGGTCATCGATACTGATGGGACGAAGCGTGTCGGGGTTGCCTCCTCCGTAACAGCTGAGGCTGCTCATCAGGAGAAATTTCGCCGGCTTGCAGTCTGCACCGGTCAGAGCTTCCAGCAAATGAAGGGTATACGCAGCGTTTACACGAAAAAAGTCGCCGAGGCGCGTCGTCTTCGTCAGACCGGCATTGTGCACAACATAATCCCACGCGCCATGCTTGCGTACGAATTGCGACAGTTGCGCGGTCAATGCTTCAGAATCGCTGTATTTCAAGTCTATACGGTGAATCCTGTCCTGTGGCAGGTGTGCAAGCGAACTTGTGGCGCGCACGCCTGCCCACACTTCATATCCGCGGCTGAGCGCCTCGTACACAATGTGTCTGCCGATAAATCCGCTTGCGCCGGTAATCAGTATTTTCTTTCCGGATTGTGATGTCATTTTATTGCGGTATCAATTTATTTCGAAGTCATGTTTTCTCAATACTCTGTGCGGCAGATGTCCGTGTCCAACCAGTTCGATGGGACAGTGATACACTTCTTCCATCCATTCTTGCGACAGATGATTTCCTTCGTGATAATGCAGCGTCTCGTTGATACACGCCACATTTCTGACTAACGGCAGAATCGTTCCCACGTCGTGCGATACAAGAATCACTGCCGTATCCCGGTTGATTTCCGCCAGCATTTCGTACAGGCGCGATTCGAAAAACTTGTCCACGAACGTATTCGGTTCGTCGAGCACCAGCGCTTTCGGACGCGAAACAATGGCGCGACCCAGCAATACACGTTGCAGTTCGCCGCCAGAGAGTTCGCCGATCGGCCGTTTCGACAGTTCGCCCAAACCTGTCCATTCAATCACTTCGTCGATACGTTGCTGCTGTTCGGCGGAAAAACTGCGCAGCCTTTGCTTTTCGGCCATCAGCCCGGATGCCACTACGTCGCAGACCGAGACGGGAAACCGCCTGTCTATCCGGTTGACCTGCGGGAGATAGCCGATTTTGATCGAAGGAACGGGATGTCCGTTTTCGTAGAAAAGGACTTGCCCGCCGGAGGGTTTGAGCAGTCCGAGGATGACTTTCAGCAAGGTAGTCTTTCCGCCTCCGTTCGGGCCGATGATCCCGAGAAAATCGCGTTCCCACAGCGTCAGAGATACGTCATGCAAGACGGTTTTTCCGTCGTATGCCGCCGTTACGGATTGTATTTCGATTAATTTATTCATGCGCGTGTGAATTATTTGTCGCACAAGGCTTTGGCTATCAGAACAAGCTGTTCGCTCCACTGTTTATCCAGCGGATTGATTTCCACTATGCGCGCGCTGATTTCGGCGGCAAGTTGTCCGGCATGTTTGCGGTCGAACTCCTGCTGCACGAAAACTACCTTGACGCCTGCTGCCTTCGCACGGTCGACCAGCGTCCTCATCGACAGCGCCGACGGCTCTTTGCCATCGGTTTCGATGGCCAGTTGCGTGAGACCGAATTCATCGGCAAAATAAGTCAGCGCCGGATGATAGATGACAAAAGTCCGGCAGGACAGCGTGTCTAATATCTCGTGCAAAACACGCCTCGTCGCGTCGATTTCGCCTGTCAGCAGACGGTAATTGTCGTGGTATACGGTTTCATGTGCTCCGTCCAGCAGGATGAACGCCTGCAACACATTGCGGGCGATGATTTCGGCGTTCACCGTCGAAGTCCAGATGTGCGGGTCAAAATGGCTGTGGTGATGTCCGTGCGCGTCATCATTTTCGTTTTCGATCCATTCGACGCCTTCGGAGAGATCGAAGAATGTCACGTGCGGATTGTTCTCGCGAATAGATCCGGCCCATGCCTGCTCGAAGCCGATGCGTCCGATTTGCAGGTAAGCCTTGCTTTGGGCGATGCGTACCATTTCGAGCGGAGAAGGGTCGTACGTCTCGGGACTTTGCCCTGGTGGAACGGCCGTATGTACGGTAAAATGCCCGCCTGCAATCTTTTCCGCAAAATAGCGTTGCGGTTCGATGGTGACGGTTATGCCCGGCGTCTGCGGCCCCTTTCCGCCACAGCTGCACAAAAGCAGAGGGAGCAGCCACACGGCAAGTCGTACGGACTTCTGCCATTTCCGCCCGATATGTCGGACAGGATACCACGCAGCCGTCATGCCGGCAATGAATATTGTCATAAAAATAAGCATAATATCAAGTAATTCAATTTTTACGGGATAATTGTCGCTCACAAAGGCACCTATCGTACTGCCCAGTTTCACGATGCCGAAATGCTGCTGTATCAGGCACAGAATCATACCGGTCACCACGCCGGCAATCGCGCCGATAGAGGGAATCATCGCGCCTTCGAACAGGAAAATACGGTGAATCAAACGTTCGTTTGCTCCCATACTTCTTAACATCTTCACGTCGTCCTGCTTTTCAATCATCAGCATATATAACGAACTTACTACATTGAACAGCGCAATCGTCAGCACGAAAGCCAGAATCAGAAAACTCATCCATTTCTCGACCTGCATCATCTTGTAGGATGCTTCCTGCTGCTCGTAGCGGTCCTGCACCCTGAAATCATCGCCCAGCAGCGAACGTATACGTTTCCGCACCGACTTCAAATCGGCTTTCGGCAACAATTTCAATTCGAGCGCCGAGACTTCCGTTTCGTAATGCAGCAAATTGCGAACCATTTCTACCGGCAGGATGATGTACTTTTCGTCGTACGACGGCTGATTCACACAAAACACGCCTCCGACAAAGGGATATTCGGCATGAAACGATGAGACGGGATTAGCCATGTTGACCTGCTCGTCCCGTTTGGGTGCAAGGATTTCCAGCGGGTCGACAAAGCCGGCCTGCACGCCCAGCGCATACGCCAGACCGATACCGGGAACGGCGTACGACGTTTCGCCTTCCTGCAGCACAAAATGTCCGCCCAGCAACAGCGTATCTATTGTCACCAACTGGCGGAACGACTGCTCCACACCCTTGGCCACGGCCACCTCCTGCCTGTCGCCGTAACGTACCAGCACGATGTCTTCCAGCACTTCGGTGCATACCTCGATCTCCGGCATCTCGCGCAGCCTGATCATCTGTTCCGTATGCGGATCGAATACTTTCCCCGCGGCGGGTGTGATTTTCAGTTCGGGGTCGAAGTGGCTGAACATGGATGCCACCAGCGCGGCGAATCCATTGAAAACCGACAATACACACACCATTGCCACTGTTGCTATCGCTACGCCGCATACGGATATCATTGAAATGATATTGATGGCGTTATGCGATTTTTTGGCGAAAAGATAACGGCGGGCAATGTAGAAGGCCAGATTCAATCCGTTCAGGTTTTATTTGTTCAACAGTCGGTCGATATGCTCCACATAGTCCAGCGAATCATCCAGATAGAAAATCAATTCCGGGATTTTGCGCAATTGCAGACGCACGCGCTGCCCCAGGTCGTAACGGATTGTCTTCTTGTTGGAATCAATCGCTTCCAGCAGTTCTGCTCCCCTTTCGGACGGGAATATGCTGAGATACACTTTTGCCACACCCAGATCGGGACTGACACGTACGGAGGTAACAGAAACCAGCGTGCCGTGCTGACCCTTGGTTTGCAGAAGAAAAAGGTCGCCCAATTCTTTCTGCAACAATCGTCCTATTTTATCCAGTCTTTTTCCTTCCATTTGATTTGAAATATTACAGTTAAACAGCGTTTTAGTTCATTATTTTTTGTATATTACCGTCAGCCCGTCGCGCAAAGGGATGATGACTTTTTCGATACGCAAATCGTTTTTTATCATCTCGTTGAAATCGCGTATCCCCTGCGTGTGACGGTCTGATGCAGCCACTTCTTCGTCCATCACCTTGCCGGACCAGAGCGTGTTGTCCGCCAAAATATAGCCACCTTGCTTGACGTACGGGAAAACAAGCTCATAATAAGCGCAGTAATCACGCTTGTCTGCATCAATATAAACCATGTCGAACATTTCGTTCAGACCGGGCAGGACATCCGCCACGTCGCCCCAGTGGAGATGAATCTTCTCCCTGTCGGGCGACTGTTCAAGATACGGTCGTACAAACGGTTCCATCTCGTCGTTTATTTCGACGGAATGAATCTGCGCGCCGTCGTCCATTCCTTCGGCCATGCATAGCGTGGCATACGACGTATATGTGCCGATCTCGAGCGCTCGCCGGGGACGAATCATGCGGCAAAACATCTTCAGTAACCGTCCCTGCAGGTGTCCGGCAATCATCCTCGGCCGCAACAGCCTGACGTGCGCATCCCGGCTCAGCGATGCCAGCAGTGCGCCCTCGTCATCCATGTGATCAAGGATATACGCTTCTATCTCTCCCGCCGGCGCCATTATGTCTGAAGAAATGATTCCAGCGCCAGCCGGTACGAATCCATCCCGAAGCCGAGAATGACTCCTTTGCAGGCCGCCGACAGCAGCGATTGATGGCGAAAGGTTTCGCGCGCGTGCACATTCGAAATGTGTATCTCCACTACCGGCGTTGTCACCGCCTTTATCGCGTCGTGCAGAGCTATCGACGTATGCGTATACGCTCCGGCATTCAGGATGATTCCATCGAAAGAAAATCCTGTCTCATGAATTTTGTTTATCATTTCGCCCTCGATATTGCTCTGAAAATATGATATCTCACATTGAGGATACGCGGCTCTCATTTCTTCCAGATACGTCTCGAACGGTTTGTTTCCGTAAACGGACGGCTCACGTGCGCCCAAAAGATTCAGGTTCGGGCCGTTGATGATTTGAATTTTCTTCATCCCTTGTATCATTTAAATTATTACCTTTGCTTTCGGTAAAGAAATAACTTTTTGAAAACAGTTACAAAAGTAGTGTTTTTTTTGACACCGCAGCGCCTGACATCACATGGATATGAAAGAAAATCCTCTTATGGAAAAATACAGGATATATCTTCGTTTGGAGAAAAGCCTGTCTGCAAACACGATAGAGGCATACATCGATGATTTGAACAAATTGATCCGCTTTCTGGAAGACGAGGGTATTTCTGCTTTGGAAGTGAAATATGCCGATTTACAGCAGTTCGTAGCTCAATTGTACGATCTGGGTATTTCGGTACGCTCGATAGCGCGTATCATATCGGGTATCAAGTCTTTTTACCATTTCCTGCATTTGGATGACTACGTGCGCTCCGACCCGACCGAATTGCTCGAGGCGCCCAGGATAGGGATGAAACTGCCGGAGGTGCTGTCGGTTAATGAAGTGGACGGGATACTTGCAAGCATCGACCTCTCCAAACCGTCCGGACAGCGTAACCGCGCCATGCTGGAAGTGCTATACAGTTGCGGACTGCGCGTTTCGGAACTGACAGGCCTGAAAATTTCGGATGTTTATTTTGAAGAAGAATATATTCGCGTAGAAGGTAAAGGCGGCAAGCAACGGCTTGTACCTGTTTCGAAACAGGCGCTTCACGAGATAAGTAATTACCTGGACGACAGGCAACTAATCGTTGTCAGGAAAGATTTTGAGAATACGCTTTTCCTCAACAGAAACGGGAAGGCATTGACGCGCGTAATGATTTTTCACATCATTAAGGCGCAGGCCGTGCTGGCAGGCATTACTAAAACCGTCAGTCCGCACACGTTCAGACATTCGTTCGCCACGCATCTGCTGGAAGGGGGCGCCAACCTGCGTGCCATCCAACTGATGCTTGGACATGAAAAAATCATAACAACCGAACTGTATACGCATATCGACCGCGAGTTTCTCCGGCACGAAATCACCGTGCACCATCCGAGAAACAAAAACGTTTGACGGCAAAGGGAGACTCGCGCGATTTCATTTTTTTGCCGTTTTGCGCCGGGCGGCTTGCCGTTCTTTCAGGCGGCGTTTGTTTTCAAGCGCTTTTTCGCGGCGTTCTTTCTCTTTTTGTTTCTGGAGCGCCTTGCGTTCTTTCTCCTTTTGTTTGCGGAGTTGCTCGCGTTCTTTGGCCTGTTGTTTTTTTGCCTTGGCGGCGTCTTTACGCAACTGTTCTTTTTCTTTTTTGTCGGTTTCCTTGCGCAGGGTTTCTTCCTGTTCGGCTTGTCTTCGGCGTTCGAGCAGTTGTTCGAGCGTGATTTCCGCGGGGCGTGTCTGTTCGGGTGTTTCTTTCGCCTTTTCTTCTTCGCCGCTTTGCTGTTCGGTTTCTTCCTTCTTCTCTGTGGCGTTTTGAGCTTCGACCGGCTGTTCGTTTTTTTCTTCGGTCTGCTGTTTTTCCGTTTGTGTTTCTTCCGGCAGCGAGGTTTCGATTTCCGTTTCGTCTGTTGTGAGGCCTGCTGCTTTTTCGACGGCTTCGTCTTCGTCTTTTGCAGTCTTTTCATCGTCTGCCATACGAATTCGCCAGCGCGAGATCAGTTCGGGCGCCTTGTCGAGATAGTTTTCGGCGAAGAACGTCATGTATTCTTCGAGAGTCTTGCCGTGCATCAGGGTGAAGAAGTTCTCTTCGGATATGGGAAAGAAGGAGACGGCGCGGTCGATAGCGGAGGCGTATCCGTCGGGGGCGTAGATCATCCGTCCGTAGTCGAGCGTTTCGTCGAGAGACTGGAATCCTCCGACGGTCATGATGCTGATGGTGCGGATGTCTTCGATGCTCAGGTCGAAGGTTTTCACCGTAAAGCGGGCGAAGTTGAAGGCTGCGACGGCGTAGAGGAGTTGGTTTTTGTCGACACTGCCTGTCGGGAAAATCAGAATCATGCGGTGCGGCTTGTCCGCCTCGTCGACGAAGCGTCGCGCCGAGTCGGCTGCCGAAAGCATGCCGCCGCCCTCAAGCCCGAAGCGCAAATCCCATACCATACCGGTGAAATTACCCTGTATCAGTGTACGTCCCTGCAGGATGCCTTTCAGCATTTCTCTGGCGAGGTCGGCCACGTCGGCTTGCGGGTGTTTTTCTACCAGCGCATTTAGCGCCGCCTTGAATCCGTCCACGTCGCCGGCCTGCACGTATGTCAAAGCGTCGAGAAACATGAATTTGGGTATCAGTTTAGACAGCGGATAAGTTTCGCCGAACGACCTGCCGTTGCGCCGCACGGTTGCGGTATCGCCTTCGAGATATGCCGTATAGGTAGTTTCGTAGGTCGAGTCTTGTATGCTCTCCATCATCCGTATGTTGTATTCGTAGTTCGGGTCGGCGATGGCGATGGCATAGTCGCTTTCGGGAAAGGCGTCAATCAGACGCGACTTGTATTTGTCTCCCAGGGCATCGTCGTGATAGCGCAGGGCAATCAGGAAGGTATGGTAGTAATAGTCCATGCGGTATTTGTTGTCGGGAAAGCGGCGTTCCAGTTCTTCGAACATTTCGACTGCAAGTTCCTTGTTTTCCAGTTTGTCCTTGTAAATCATTCCCATGTTGAATAGTCCGTCGGCAATGATTATGTTGGATGCTTCGAGGTCATCTTCAGAAAGGGGAATCTGCTGAAGATAATATTCGCGCGATTTGGGGTCTGCCGAGAGCGAGTCCATAAGGAATTGTAGGGAGTCGACGGCTATAATCGGGTTTCCCTGTTCGTCGAACTGAATATTCTCGGTGGCGTCTCCTTCGCCGCTGCTCTGTTCCTGCATGACCATCACTTTGTTTCGCCGCCGCCAGTTGTCTTCGAGCGGACGTTTGCCCCATTTGGACTGAAACTGTACCTTGCCTTGCGCCACCACTTGCGGGTCGTAGAAATAGAACGAACTGCCGCTGCCTGCAGCTGCTCCGGACGGTATCCCGATATTTCCCTGCATGCCGGGGCGGTTGAAGCTGGAACCCGTCATGCTCTGTTCGTCCATATAGCGTTCTTTTTCGGCTTCTTCCTTCGCCTTTTTTTCGTTCTCGATGTAGTCTTCAATGATTTTGTCTATCAGCGCCAGCCGTTCTGCTTCGGGCATCCGGGCTATTTCCTGAAGACTGTCCTGCAAGTGGACGGCTTCGACGTGCACGACTAATTCGTCCAGTACGGCCGAGAGGCGGTAGACGCGGTCGTAGTCCTTGTATTCCTTATGTATTCCCGACAGAGCATCACTGAAACACGGTTGCGCCTTCACGTAGTCTTTGCGGGTGAAGTAGATGTCGCCCAGGCGGATGTTGCATATAGCCTTGTCCAGACCGTTCTGTACGCTTTTTTCTACGCCGAGCAAATAGTTGCTGATGGCGAGGGTTGTGTCCTGCCGGTTCATGTGAATGTTTCCGATAGCATAATAGACCTGATCCAGATAGTCTTTGTTTTTGTCGCTTTTCGCCATGCGATTGAGCATTTTCAATATTTTCCGGGTGTCTGCGCCGGGGAAGACTTCGGTCTGGCGAATGCGCGCGGCAAATTCCAGTTCGTAAGGGGGGTTGGATGCGGCGACCTTCCTGAAGATTTCGTATGCTGCGGTGTTTTGGTCTGTTTCCATGTAGAGTTGCCCCAGCAGGTAACGCATGCGGCTTTTCTGACGTCCGTTTTTTTCCGATCGGATGGCTTTCTGCAGGTATGGAATAGCCTCTTCGAAACGTCCGCTTTTTATCAGGCAGTCGGCGTAGACGCGGTCGTAGTCTTTGTGATTGGCATCGGGGAAGCCATTTTTATTCAGGTTGTCGAGCATCGATTCGGCTTCGTAGAGCCAGTTCATTTCAGCGTAGCAGCGCGCCTGCCAGATGCGCGCCTCGGCGAGCATTTCGGGTTCGGTCGCATAGTGGCGGGAGATGTACGAAAAGGTGGCGGAAGCCTGCAGAAAGTCGGCATTGTAGAACTGCCCTTGCCCGATCAGCATCCAGCAGTGTCGCAGAAAAGGATTGTATTCTTCCTTGTTTTGAAAGGCGACCTGTTTGGGGTTGCTCCGCCAGCCTTCCTTGCGTTCGGGTTTCTGCTTGATGGAATGTTGTTTGATGGCTTTGTTCCCTTTTTCGATGGCACGGTCAAACTGTCCTCCCGTCTCCTGCTTGTCTTTGGGCTGTGCACTGATGGGATACATGTGTATCCGTTCGGTGTAGTTTTCCCTGTATCCTTTTTGCATGGTTGTCAGCATTTCGTCGAACGACATTTTGCCGTTGAAATACGTGTTGTAGTGCGCCGTAAGGGCATGATACCGCCTGCTTGCAGCCGTATTTTTCTTCATACTGCAAGCCGTCAGCAAGGCCGCCCCCGCTATCACCGCCAATATCGGATAAAGTCTTTTCTTCACATGCCAAAGGCTTTTTACCTATATATAACTGCCTTTTAGCAGAAATATTGCGCTTGAAAGCAAATTGTTTCCCGGATAGATTTTTGCTTCTTTGCAGAAGGCAGTCCCATACTCTGCATCCGGTATGATTTTGTGCATAAAATTCAAAGATTCCCGTTTTTCGGAGTTGTTCCGAATCTTTATGCGGATTCTCATGCCGCGATCAATATATATTAATGTATAGGCAAAAAAAATACTTTTCAATTTTGAAGAAAAAAAAGATCGAAAAAGTTTGGTGGTATGAAAATAATGCGTACCTTTGCATCCGCGTTTGAGAAAACAGTAGTTTTATTGAACACATTAATAGCGATCTTTGAAAGAATTACATAGCAAGATGCAGTACGGCGGCGGCGCGAGGCGAACTGTTCCCGGAAGGGAGCGGAGTTGCGCGCGCCGGTCGTACGAAGAGGAAGCAGAAGGTGTC
>JAISXP010000041.1 GCA_031270465.1 Tannerella sp.
ATGCAGCGCCCACCAGTGTTCGAAAAGATAATCCAATCCTCCATATTTCTTCAAATAGAGATAAGCGTCCTGTTTGTTCATCTTGTACGAACGCGCAAACTCCGGAATAATAAACGTAACGAAACTGATCCTGTCGCTCGCTTCCCTGTCTAATATCTTTTTTTCCAATGCCGTTTCCATTCTGCAATCATTAATTTATTTACGCCGCAAAGATACATCTTTTTGTCTAAACTGTGATTTTTTTGATTCCTCTGATGGATATTTGCCGTGCATTCACTTTCCGACAAACAGCCATGCAGTCTTAAACCGGCTGTCTTCACGCAGAAACGAGATGTAGTCTTCCGCATCCCTGCGATTGTCATATTTGTCTGCAAACACGCGGATGTGTTTGTTGCGCTGCACGATACCGATGTTCCGGCACGGCGGCGAGCCAAGTTTTCCTATAAATACCTGCGCCTGGCTTTCGGTGTTGAAGCTCCCGATGATGACATAATATGTCTTTACCGGATTCATTCCGTCCGCCTGCTCGACGGGAATGATTGCGGCCGGTTTTACGGCTGTTTCCGCAGCGTGTTCTTCTTCGACCGCCGGCTGTGCATCGCCGGACGGCATTATCTTCCGTACTATTTCCGACGGAGCAAAACTTGCCGTGTATGAGGCGGGATTCACGTCTTTCACCGGCGTGGCAATCAGCAGCGACAACGCTACGGCAGCCACGGATATGCCGGTGACGTATGCCAGCGTCCGGTTGACGGGAAGATAGATCACCCGCCCTGACTTGCGAAGGGGCTTCTGCCGATGCTGTTCTGTCCGCTCTTCGACCGGCTTCGATGCAGGTAGCGGCGGCAGGTGAAACGGCATCAGTCCATACGACGACAGGCTGAAGCGCGAACAGTCCGCCACAGGCCGGAAAACGATTGTCTCTCCCGCTTCTTTGCGAAACGAACCGATGCCCTCCAGCCTGACTTCGGGCTGTTCGTCCAGCGCAACTTTCAGTTTTTCGATGTCCTTTTTCAGCGCAGCCCGCGCACGGTTGAAAATCATGCCGTACGCCTGCATGTACGACCCGGCGATCAGTCCGTCGTCGTGCCGCAGCGTCGGATTGAATACGATTTCCTTGCGAGACGGCCGGAACAGATGCGCGTCGCGTTCGTGGACAGCCGGACAGTTTTGAAGAACAAAACCTCCAAAATCAGGGATTATCACGCAGTCGTTGACCTGCAATAACCGTTCGATATGAGTTACTATTTCCAACATTGCACAAAGATACGGTCTTTTCTGTAAAACGAAACAAAAAAGTGCACGGGGAACATCTGACCGCGTCGATTTTTTCATTACCTTTGCCGCGACATAAACAGGGGTGCCTTACTTTCAGGCTGAGATCATACCCTTACAACCTGATCCGGATAATGCCGGCGTAGGAAGATGTAAGATACGTGTCTTTTATCCCCTTTTTTATTTATTAATTAACTGTTAAAGTAAAATGAAAAAGGTATTTTTTGCATGGAGTGCATGGCTTGCCGGGCTGACGGGCTGCGGCGTGCCGGTTGTTGCACAGGTGGTTGATACGGTCAGAATGTATCAGCTGAACGAGATTGTTGTTTCCGCCGTATCGGCGAAGAAGGAAACGCCCGTCGCTTTTCAAAACCTGTCGGCCGAACAGCTCAACAGGAACAATACGGGGCAGTCGCTGCCGTATCTGCTTGCGGGGACACCCTCGCTGACGCTCACGTCCGACGCCGGAAATGGCGTGGGATACATCAATTTCCGTATTCGCGGGACGGATGCGAACAGAATCAATTTCACCGTGGACGGCGTGCCGGTAAACGACAGCGAGAGCCACGGCGTGTTTTGGGTAAACATGCCCGACTTTGCTTCGTCGACGGGGCAGGTGCAGATTCAGCGCGGCGCGGGGACGTCGACCCACGGCGCGGGAGCGTTCGGCGCCACGGTTGCGATGCAGACGCAGAAACCGGCGCTCAAACCGTATGCCGAGGTCATTTCGTCGGCCGGATCGTTCGGGACGTTTACCACTACCGTCAAGGGCGGAACGGGGCTGCTGCATGATCGTTTCGTGTTCGACGCCCGCTACTCGAACGTGCAGACGGACGGATACATCGACCGCGCACGGGCTGACATGAACTCGTACTATGCATCGGCGGCGTATTATCATCGCGAAACGATGCTGAAGTTTCAGACCTTCGGCAGCAGCGAGGTCAGCTATCAGGCATGGAACGGTGTAGACTCGGCGATGCTGGCGACGAACCGGCGCTACAACAGTTGCGGCGCGTATGACGACGACGGCGTCACGCGGTTTTACGACAATCAGACGGACAACTACCGGCAGCATCACTACCACCTGCTGGCCACGCGGCGGTTCGGCGAGCGGTGGGATGTCAGCGCCACGCTGCACTATACCGACGGGAAAGGCTATTACGAAGACTACAAGGAAGACGCGAAGTATGCGGCCTACAAACTGCCGGATTATGCGGACGGCGCGGGAAACGTGCAGAAGCGTACCGACCTGGTGCGGCGCAAGTGGCTGCGCAACGATTTCTACGGCGGCCTGCTGCGGATGAGCTACACCGCCAATCGCTTACAGGCAACGGCCGGCGCGGCGGTCAGCAACTACGTCGGCGACCATTTCGGGCGGGTGATGTGGGTGAAGACGGCGTCGCTCCTCCCGCAGCCGGACTTCGAATATTATCGCAACCGCGGCGAGAAGCTCGACTTCAACGTCTACGCCAAAGCGTCCCTGCGCCTTGCGGACGGATTCAGCGCGTATGCCGACATGCAGTATCGCGGCATTGACTACCGGATCGGCGGCAGCGACGACAAGGCGGGCGACAATGTGCGCGTCGACCGCACCTTCCCGTTCTTCAATCCCAAGGCGGGGCTTGCCTTCACGCGCGGCGTACACAGCGCCTACGCATCGTTTGCCGTGGCGCACCGCGAGCCGAACCGCGACAACTTTACCGAGAACGGCCCCTCGGCACAGCCGACCTTCGAAACTCTGCACGACTGGGAAGCCGGATACGCCTACTCCTCCCCGCTGTTCGGCGCCGGCGTGAACCTCTACTTCATGGACTACGACAACCAGTTCGTCCTGACCGGAAAAATCAGCGAGATAGGCGAAGCACTGACGTCGAACATCAAGGACAGCCACCGCGCGGGCATCGAACTGACGGCCGGCGTACGGATAGCGTCATGCCTGCGCTGGGAAGGTAACGCCACGCTGAGCAGCAACAAAATCCGACGCTTCACCGAATACGTGGATACCTACGACGCAGACTGGAACGAACTGCCGCAGACGGAAAACCGTCTGGGGACAACGGACATCGCCTTCTCGCCGGATGTGATTGCGAACAGCCGCTTCGATTTCGAACTGAAGGGATTCTCCGCCTCGCTCGCCTCGTCATACGTCGGCCGCCAGTATCTGGACAACACCTCGTCGCTGGCGCGCAGCCTCGATCCGCACTTCGTCAGCAACCTGCGCGCGGGATATGTCTTGCATCCGCAGTTTGTCAGAGAGATGGCATTCGACGTGAGCGTCAACAATCTGTTCAACGAAGCATACGAAACGAACGGCTGGGTGTGGAGCTACATCCTCGACGGCGCGCGCCGGCAGGACACGGGCTACTTCACGCAGGCCGGCACAAACGTGACGGCACGCCTCACGCTTAAATTCTGACACCCAATATACGGATGAAATGACAGTCATCGAAATCATCGGAGCAGCCGTCGCGCTGCTGTATCTCCGGTTCGAATACAGGGCAAGCATCCTGATGTGGCCGGCAGGCGTGCTGATGGCACTTTTCTATGTATACATATTTTTTGCCGGCAAGTTCTATGCCGACATGTGTATACATATATATTATATGTTCGCGAGCATATACGGATGGATACGGTGGGAAAAAGACAGGGCAGCCGCCGGCGGGATGCGGATCATGTCGCTTCCGCGTCGCCGGTGGTGGCCGCTGGCGGCCGTCTCCGCGGGGCTTTTCGGGCTGATCGCAGCGGTACTGTATACCTGCACCGACAGTCCGGTGCCCTTCGGCGACGCCTTCACGACGGCGCTCAGCATCGCAGCCATGTGGATGCTCGCTCACCGGTACATGGAACAGTGGCTGCTGTGGATTGCGGTGAACGCCGTCTCGACGGCGCTCTATTTCATGCGCGGACTCTATCCAACGGCCATCCTGTTCGTCATCTACACCGCCGTCTCGCTGTTCGGATATATGAAGTGGCGAAGGATGTGGAAAAATCCAGTTAGGGATGCGAAATAAATAAGCTATAATAGTCTTCCGGTGTCCCTGCGGGACATGGAATCGAACCGTTACATGCTATTTATTTCGCGTGCCTTAATTTTTTTTCGTCCCGACCGGTTTGGGGGAAAAATACACTATGTTTTTTTTCGTCTCGACCGGTTTGGAAAAGAAAATGACGCTGTCTTTTTCCGGTTCATTCTTTTTTTGAATTATCTTTGCCGCATGGGAAAAAACAAGTTGAAAAAATTCGAGGAGATGGCGGGCTTTCCGCACGTGTACGAGTATCCGTACGCCGCGCTGCATGACGTGGACTGCCCGCTGAAAGGCGCGTGGCAGTCGGAAGTTTTCGGCAACAGCCGCCCGGTCACGCTCGAACTGGGCTGCGGACGCGGCGAATATACGGTGGAAATGGGACGGATGTTTCCCGAAAGGAACTTCGTCGGCATCGACATCAAAGGCTCGCGGATGTGGACGGGCGCACGGGAATCGTTCGAGGCGGGCATGACGAACGTGGCCTTCCTGCGTACGCGTATCGAACTGCTCACGCGCTTCTTTGCGCCCGGCGAAGTGTCGGAGATATGGCTCACCTTTCCCGATCCGCAGATGAAAAAGGCCGGCAGGCGCCTCACCGGTACGCGCTTCATGCTTCTGTACGGACAGATCCTTGCCGGCGGAGGACGCATCCACCTGAAGACGGACAGCCCGTTCATGTATACCTACACGTGCGAAATGATTCGCGCCAACCGCTATCCCGTCGTCGTGCAGACGGACGACCTGTATCATTCGGGCCTGACGGACGGCACGCTGTACATCCGCACCGGCTACGAACGGCAGTGGCTCGAGCGCGGACTGAGCATCAGATACGTGCAGTTCGTCTGCGAGCCGCGCGACGCGCTCGTCGAACCGTGCGTCGAAATCGCCCACGATCCCTACCGCAGCTACAACCGCAGCCGGCGAAGTGCAAACAGATCCGCCCGGTCGGTCTCGGACAAATAACCGGATGAAGAGGAAAATATGAAACTGTATCCGAAACTTATACTCGACGCGCTGACAAGGGTGCGCTATCCGGGAACGGGAAAAAACATCGTCGAAGCCGGCATGGTCGACGGCAATATCCGCATCGAAGGGCGCAGGGTCTCGTTCTCGCTCCTGTTTGCCAGGCCGAACGATCCGTTCATCGACGCCGTCGTCAGGGCGGCGGAAGCGGCCGTGCTTAAATACGTCTCGCCCGAAATCGACATCAGGGGGAACATCAGGCCGTCGGTAGCCCCTCCGCCCCTGCCGAAAGAACAGGA
Organism: Tannerella sp.; assembly: GCA_031270465.1. GTDB lineage: Bacteria > Bacteroidota > Bacteroidia > Bacteroidales > Tannerellaceae > Tannerella. Next base: position 5,564 of record JAISXP010000041.1, read on the forward strand.
CAGGCCGCTACCGCAGGTGAAGAACATTCTCGCCGTAGCCTCCGGCAAAGGCGGCGTGGGAAAAAGCACCGTCACGGCGAATCTCGCCGTAGCGCTTGCCGGCATGGGATACAGGGTCGGACTGCTCGACGCCGATATCTTCGGCCCGTCGCAGCCCAAAATGTTCCACATCGAAGACGCCCGGCCGGAATCAAAGACCGTCGACGGCCGCGAACTGATTTGCCCGGCCACGAACTACGGCGTCAAGGTACTGTCCATCGGTTTCTTCGTGAACCGCGACGACGCCGTCGTATGGCGCGGCGCAATGGCGAGCAACGCGCTGAAGCAGCTAATCGTCGACACCGACTGGGGTGAGTTGGACTATCTCCTCGCAGACCTGCCGCCGGGAACGAGCGATATTCACCTGACGCTGGTACAGACGCTGGCCGTCACGGGTGTGGTCATCGTCAGTACGCCGCAGGAAGTTGCACTCGCCGACGCCCGCAAGGCCGTCAGCATGTTTGTCGGCGAAAAAATCAGCGTTCCCGTACTCGGACTTGTCGAAAACATGTCGTGGTTCACGCCCGCCGAACTGCCGGACAGCCGGTACTACATCTTCGGGAAGGATGGATGTAAACGGCTTGCCGCCGAGCTGAACGTGCCCCTGCTGGGACAGATACCCGTCGTGCAAAGCATCTGCGAGAGCGGCGACAGGGGCGAGCCGGCAGCCCTGCATCCCGAAACCGTCACGGGCGCCGCCTTCCATGCCCTCGCGGAGCAGATAGTCGAGCGGACAGCGTTCCGCAACGCGCATCTGGCGCCGACACGGAGGGTGACAGTTCACGGTGGATGAAGAAACGCGAAAACATGTTTCTCCGTCCCGGACAGGTCGAAATATGAAGTATGAACTGGAATGACGGGCTGTTTTCCCAACGGGTTTGCCCGGTGCGGGTGAAGAATGGGATTCGAACCCACGACCCTTGGAACCACAATCCAATGCTCTAACCGACTGAGCTATCCTCACCGTGCGTGTGCAGAGGGAAACGTCTGATTTCTCCTGTTTCCCGAAAACGGTGCAAAGATAGCGCTTTTTTTTATTCTGCAAATGAATTGCGCGAAAATCTTTGCGGTGCAGGTTTGCGCCGGAGGGCGCCGGTGCTGCATCGTCATGCTGTTTTTTTCTACGGATAGATGCTTTTTTTCGCGGCCAGCAGCGTGTTTTGCATCAGCGAGATGATGGTCATAGGCCCGACACCGCCGGGCACGGGCGTGATGTGGCTGCATCTGGGCGCCACTTCGCTGAAGCATACGTCGCCGACAAGCCTGTATCCGCTTTTCGCCGCACTGCTCGGAATGCGGGTTGTACCCACGTCTATCACCGTGGCGCCTTCTTTCACCATGTCGGCTTTTACAAATTCAGGGACGCCCAGTGCGGCGATGATGATGTCGGCGCTCAGACACATCTCTTTCAGATTCCCGGAACGGCTGTGGCAGACCGTCACCGTGCAGTCGCCCGGATATGCTTTCCGCATCATGAGGGCGGCCATCGGCTTGCCTACGATGTTGCTGCGTCCCAGAATCACGCAATGCCTGCCCCGCGTCTCGATGTTGCTGCGCCTGAACAGTTCGAGGATACCGGCCGGCGTGGCGGAATAAAAGCACGGCAAGCCGAGCGACATCCGCCCGGCATTGACGGGGTGAAATCCGTCCACATCCTTGCGCGGGTCGATGGCTTCGATCACTTTTTGCGTCGAGATATGTCCGGGCAGGGGCAGCTGCACGATAAAGCCGTCGATGTCGCCGTCGCCGTTCAGTTCATCTATCCTGCGCAGGAGTTCCGTTTCCTTCACGCTGTCTTCGTAGCGAATCAGCGTGGAACGAAAACCTATCTCTTCGCAGTGCCTTACCTTGCTGGCGACATACGTCTCGCTGCCGCCGTCGTGACCGACCAGAACGGCTGCCAGATGGGGAATCTTGCCGCCGTTTCGTTTTATTCCGGCCACTTCGACCGTCAATTCCTGCCTGATCTGTGCGGCGATAGCCCGTCCGTCGATCAGCTGATATGTCTGTCTTTCGTTCATGATGATGAAATTTGAATATTCGAATGATTGCCCCTCTTACCGTCTTCTGAACACAGGCGTGTTTCGCGTGCCCGGTTTGACGGAGGAAAACATTTTTAGTGCCTTGCGCATTTCGTCGAACTGCCGGATCAGTTTGTTCACGTCCTGTATGTTTGTGCCGCTGCCCAAAGCGATGCGTTGCCGGCGCGAGCCGTTGAGTATGGAGGGGCTGGAGCGTTCGGCGGGCGTCATGGAATGGATAATCGCTTCGGTTTTTTTGAAGGCGTTGTCGTCGATGTCTACATCTTTCAGCGCTTTTCCCATGCCGGGAATCATGGATGTCAGATCCTTCAGGCTACCCATTTTCTTGATTTGCTGTATCTGTGCAATGAAATCGTTGAAGTCAAACTGGTTTTTGGCGATTTTTTTCTGCAGCAGCCGCGCTTCTTCGTCGCTGTACTGTTCCTGTGCGCGCTCGACCAGCGAGACGACGTCGCCCATGCCGAGGATGCGGTCGGCCATGCGTTCGGGATGAAACACGTCGAGCGCATCCATTTTTTCGCCCGTCCCGATGAATTTTATCGGTTTGTTTACCACCGACCGTATGGACAGGGCTGCACCGCCGCGTGTGTCGCCGTCCAGTTTTGTCAGTACGACGCCGTCGAAGTCGAGACGTTCGTTAAATTCTTTTGCCGTGTTGACGGCATCCTGCCCTGTCATGGAGTCTACGACAAACAGAATCTCGTCCGGCCGGACGGCATGTTTGATGGCTGCGATTTCCTGCATCATCTGTTCGTCGACGGCCAGGCGGCCGGCCGTATCGACAATCACGAGGTCGCAGCCGTTTTTCTGCGCTTCGAGGATGGCATGTTGCGCGATGGCGACCGGATTCTTGTTTTCGTCTTCCGAATAGACGGGCACGCCGATTTGTCCGGCCAGTATACGCAACTGCTCGATAGCCGCGGGACGGTACACGTCGCACGCTACCAGCAGCGGACGTTTTCCTTTTTTCGTTTTGAGCAGATTGGCAAGTTTACCGGCAAAGGTGGTTTTGCCCGAGCCCTGCAATCCCGACATCAGGATGACAGCCGGCGAACCTTTCAGATTCACTTCCGCGGTCGAACCGCCCATCAGCGTCGCCAGTTCGTCGTGTACGAGCTTAATCATTAACTGTCCGGGCTTGATGGATGTGAGTACATTCTGCCCCAGCGCCTTTTCCTTGACGGCGTCCGTAAACTGCTTGGCAACTTTGTAGTTTACATCGGCGTCCAGCAGCGCCCGGCGGATGTCCTTCAGCGTCTCGGCCACATTGAGTTCGGTTATCTTGCCTTCGCCTTTCAGCAGTTTGAAGGAGCGCTCCAGCCTGTCTATTAAATTTTCAAACATATTACCTCAATTGAATTAAGGCGCAAATTTACGAAAAAGATGCGAAATGAAAGGAATACGCCGTGTATATTTCTTCCCTCGCCCTGCGGCAGGAAAAATACGCTGTGTATATAGCTGTTCCTCGCTTACCTGAAGCCTTGCGTTATCCCCCGTTCGGACGGAGGATGAACTCGTCCGAACAAGGCGCAACAATTAGAATTGCATTCCTTGAAATAAAAAGTATTATCTTTGGCCGTAAAAACAGGAGAAGAATGAAATGAATACGAAACAAACCTTGTCCGTTGCGGTGTGCTGGCTGCTTTTGCAGGCGTGCAGGCCGGCGTTGCCGGTGACGTCGTCTATTGTAATCGACCTCGAAAAACCGACGGTTCCCGTCAACATGGAATTGTACGGTCTGACGCTGGAAGAGATAAATCATGCCGTCGAAGGCGGGATTTACGCCGAAATGATACAAAACGGAAGTTTCGAAGCCGGGGTAATCCCCGACGGATGCAGTTACAATGCCTCTACCAACAGCCTGACTGCGCCTTCGGGCTGGCGCGTTCCGTTCGTTTCGCCGAACGCCATTCCCGGATGGCGCGCCCTGACCGAGCATACGGGCTTGTTTATCGACACGTGGAGCCGTCCGCTGAACGAAGCAAATCTGCGCTCGCTGTGGGTATACGTCCCATATCAGGCGTGGGGCGGCATTGTGGCCGAAGGCTTTGGAAGCATCCCCGTCCGCGAAGGCGAGAAATATGATTTGTCGCTGTTCATCCGGGGTCAGAGACATTCGAGCGTAAAGGTCGAATTGCGCGATTCACTGGCGGGCGTTCCTCTGAGCGAACCTTTCCTGTTGAATTTTACACGCGAATGGACACAGGTACGTCATACGTTCACGGCTCTGGACAGCGATCCGTGCGGCACACTGGTATTCAGTTCGGACAGCGCCGTTTTGTTCAACCTCGATGTCGTATCCCTGTTTCCTTCGGATGTGAAAAAAAATCGCTTCAACGGGCTGCGTACCGATTTGATGGAAGCCTTGGCGGAACTGGAACCACAGTTCGTACGTTTCCCCGGTGGCGTTTCGGTCGAAGGATATGCATCATCTGCCGTTCCTGCATGGGAAGAAACTCTTGCGCCGGTCGAGTCTCGCCGTGCGCTCTGGAGTATTTACGGCTACGTCACGGGACAGAAGATGGGTCTGCACGAATATCTGCAAATGAGCGAAGACCTTCATGCGCAACCTGTCTACGTAGCAAATGCCGGCCTGCTGAACCAGCGCTACCGCACACGTCGCCATGAACAGCCGGTCGAATACTGGGCGGAACAAATCCGGACAGCACTGGCCTATGCCTGCGAACCGGCCGATTCCGCGCTCGGACAGTTGCGCCGCGTCAACGGACATGCTGCGCCGTTCAAACTGAGTCGCATCGAAATCGGCAGCGAACACCGCGGTCGAGAATATCTGAACCGTTACCGGCAACTGCGTGCAGCGGCAAACATCCCCGACATTTCATTCATCTGTAACAGCCCGGAGTGTGTGACAGGCTTCGACAGCGAATGGGTAGATACACACTTCAATGCAAGCATCGATTACCTGATGGCCAGTCATAACTGCTTCGACCTGGAACGTCTGACACTGGAAACGCCCATGTGGTTTATTGGCGAGTTCGGCGCGGCGCATACTCCCGAGGCCGGTACGCTCAGGGCTGCCGTGGCAGAAGCGGCCTTTCTGATCGGAATGGAACGCAATCCGTTAAACGTAAAAGGCATTGCCTATTCGCCGCTGCTGGGGCACACCGATTTCCCGATGCGCGGCAAACCCGCCATACTCTTCGACGCCTCGCGCGTGGCTAAAAGCCCTTCTTTCTACATGTGGGAGATGTTTGCCAAAAATCGTGGCGACAGACTGGTGAAAACGACAGTCAATACATACGACAAGCCGCTGCTGAAACTTGGCTGCGCCTCGGTCATGCTTTATGACTATCAGTTTGGTGTGAAAGACATCGCGTGGAACGGACAGCCCGTGCGGACAGCCTTCGTAAAGGACAATCGCACGAACCTTGACCGGAGCAGTCCGCCTCCTGCAGAAGACGAACAGGAGACGCTGTCCATCCCCGAAGAATTTGATTTTGCAGAAGAACAGCAGAAAATCGTCGAAACGCAACAGTCCCGCGGAACGGAAAGCCAGCCTGCCGACATCCTTCGCCGCTACATGAATTTCGGCGACCCGATGGCCTGTAACTACACCGTTTCGCTAAGCCTGAAAGAAGTACAGGCCGGCGGAATGATAGAAATCCACGTGCGCGACAACGGACTGACCGGCGAACAGGCGGAATATATTTCGCTAACATTCAAGGATGGCAAAGCGACGCTGCATCACTGCGGCGGATATGCGTCGCGTCCCATCTCCGAGCCGGTGCCGGTGACCTTCAGCCCGGACGAATGGCGAGGCGTCGAAATTGTCTGCCTCGACCGGAACATACAGTGCTACATCGACCGGCAACTGCTAATAGAGGCTACGATACCGTTTGCCCCTACCCTGCTCGCCGTCGCCACACGCGAACTGGGCAGCAACGTCCTTATTCTGAAAGTCGTCAATACTACTTTTCACGAAGAATGGTGTTCGATCGACATGCTCGGCGGCGATTTCCGCGGTCAAATCGAAATGATCCAATTGAAAGGCCCCCACGACGTGTCGAACACCCTCGAACAGCCCGATGCCATCGTCCCCGCCGAAAGCAAAATGAAGATTTCGTTCAGAAGACCGCTGAAACACGTTTTCCCGCCAAACTCGATTACCGTATTCAAAATGAAAATAAAATGATGAAGATGCAAATTCAATCTCTTTTCCCTTTTACACGCACTGTCCGAATGGACATACGCAGCCACGGCCGAAATGCCGCGACATTATGATTTCATACAAAAAAAGAAAAGGTCAGATTTAGTCTAACCTTGTCTTTTTCAATCTGTCGGGATGACAGGATTTGAACCTGCGACCACACGCCCCCCAGACGCGTACTCTACCGGGCTGAGCTACATCCCGTTTTGCGGTGCAAAGATACAAGTTTTACAGCAATAGACAACAACACAAAGCCTGTTTTTTTGCTAAAAGATGACATCCCGGTAAAAATCAAGCGAATCGAGCGTCAGTTTTTTATCCGTTTCCTGATCGATTCTGACCTCTCCGATATCCGAAAGCAGCGTGAAGCGGATGATTCCGCTTTCATTTTTCTTGTCGTGCGTCATGTAATCATACAGTTTTTCGTAGTCGTGGCAGTCGAAAACGAACGGAGGATAATATGTCTTGATGAAACGGATTGTCTGCCGCATCGTCTCCGCGGGAAAACCGCAGCGCCTGTGCGAAAGAAACAGTTCGCTGACCAATCCTGCGGCCACTGCATGACCGTGCAGCAGAGGCCGCTGCTTTTCGAACGAAAGGCTTTCATAAGCATGCCCGACCGTATGTCCGACGTTTAGCGCCTTGCGGAGACCTTTTTCGTACGGGTCTTCGGCGACAATACGTGATTTCACGGCAACCGATTCCCGGACGATGCTGTCGAGTGTTTCCACATCGAGATTTTCGGCCGTCAACTCGAAATTGAGCGCCTTTGCCCAAAGTCCGGCGGCGCTGATCAGTCCGTGCTTAAGTATTTCCGCATATCCCGACAGCAGGTTGTCTCTGTCGAGCGTACGCAGAAAACCGCAGTCTATCATTACGCAGTCAGGCATGTAAAACGCTCCGATTTCGTTTTTCAGACCGTTGAAGTTGATACCCGTCTTCCCTCCGACAGCAGCGTCGACCGCCGCCATCAGGGTTGTCGGAATGTTAACCGTATGGATACCGCGCTTGAACGAAGCGGCGGCAAAGCCACCCAGATCGGTGACCATGCCTCCACCCAGATTGACAAGCAGCGACGCACGCGACGCACCTGTCTGCGACAGTATGTTCCAGACATGCATCACCTGTCCGATGTCCTTGTGGATGTCGCCGGCTTCGATGACGATATGTGTGGCGCCGGCAAGGGCGGAGACGCGGCCGAGGAACGGGAAACAGGCATCCCGCGTATGCGTATCCGTCAGTACGTATATCTTGTCATACCTGTTTCGAGACAGATACGATGCCAGTTCGGCGGCAATGTTTTTACAAAAAATCACTTCGTTCATAAGCTGCCGGCAAAACTCCGTTCATTTCAATCCGGCCGTTTCCAGCACGGCGTCGATGGCTTTGTCGATGCCGCCCACATTTTTTCCTCCAGCAGTGGCAAAATGCGGCTGGCCACCTCCGCCTCCTTCGATGAACCGCGACGCTTCTTTCACCAGTTGCGATGCGTTCAATCCTTCCGCCACCAGTTCGTCGCTCAGCATCACCATCAACAGGCATTTGTCTCTGTCGGCAATCCCTGCCACGAAACAGACCTTTCCCTGATTCTCGTATTTTATCTGAAAAGCCAGGTCTTTGAATGCATCGATATTGCCGTTGCCCTTGAAGAGCAGCAGTTTCGTACCGTTCCGTTCGACAGCCTCGTCCAACAGCCGCTTTTTCAGCGAAATCACTTTTTCTTTCAGATAAGCAGTCAACTGTTTTTTCAGTTCGGCATTCTCCTCGATGGTCTTCGCGAGGCTTTGCGCAAGGTTTGGGACGTTGTTCATCAGTGCACGCAGTTCGCGAATTGCATCCTGATGCTTGTAGAAGAATTTTTCCGCGCCCTGTGCAGTGACGGCTTCGATACGCCGTACACCCGCGGCAATCGAACTTTCTTCTACAATATACAGGGAACCGATCATTCCGGTAGAAGGGATATGCGTTCCGCCGCAGAACTCGACAGACGTCCCGAATTTCACCACGCGCACTTCTTCGCCGTATTTTTCGCCGAACAGCGCCACGGCTCCCATTTCTTTAGCCCGGGCGATCGGCATCGAGCGATATTCTTCCAGCGGGATGTCCGCACGTATCCGTTCGTTGACCCATCTTTCTACTTTGCGGATTTCATCGGTCGTGAGTTTTTGAAAATGCGAAAAGTCGAACCTCAGCGATTCGGGCGAAACGTATGAACCTTTCTGTTCGACATGCGCCCCAAGCGTTGCACGCAACGCCTCATGCAGAAGATGCGTGCCCGAATGATTGCATTCGCACCGGATGCGTTTTTCCCGGTCCACTTTTACCGTGAACGGAGCCGTTACGTCGGCGGGCAGCGTTGCAACGAGATGTACGGGCAGGTTGTTTTCGCGTTTCGTGTCGAGGATGGGGACATTTTCCGCATCGGAAACGAGCAGGCCGCTGTCGCCGACCTGACCGCCCATTTCGGCATAGCATGGTGTTTTGTCCAGGACGATTTGATACAGTTCTCTGTTCTTCTGTTTGATTTTGCGGTAGCGAAGAATCATGGCGTCGCACTCGAAGAAGTCGTAGCCGACGAACTTCGTTTCTCCGTTCTGCAGGACAATCCAGTCGTCCGTTTCGATTGCGGCGGCGTTTCGCGCACGGTCTTTCTGTTTTTGCATCTCGACGTGAAAGGCTTCGATATCTGCCTGCATGCCGTTTTCGCGAAGGATAAGTTCCGTCAGGTCGAGCGGGAAACCGTATGTGTCGTACAGCATGAAAGCGTCCGTTCCGTTCAATATTTTTCTGCCGGCGGCTTTCGCTTCGTCCATCTTTTTTTCCAGCAGGCGAATACCTGTTTCGAGGGTGTGCAGGAAGGAGTCTTCTTCTTCCTTCATCACCTTTCCGGCAAGCTCCTGTTGAGCTGCGAGTTCGGGATAGGCGTCGCCCATTGTCTCTATCAGTGCGGGCAGCAGTCTGTACATGAACGCTTCCCGGCGTTCGAGAAACGTGTAGCCGTAGCGGACGGCGCGGCGAAGTATGCGGCGGATGACGTATCCCGCCTTTGCATTGGAAGGAAGTTGTCCGTCGGTAATGGAGAATGCGATGGTGCGGACATGATCGGCCACCACGCGCATGGCGACATCTTTTTGTTTGTCGGCGCCGTAAGCATATCCTGTCATCTGTGCAATGGCCTGAATGACCGGCTGGAAAACATCCGTGTCGTAATTGGAGGTCTTTCCCTGCAACGCCATACAGAGGCGTTCGAATCCCATCCCCGTATCAATCACACGGGCAGGCAGATTCTCGAGCGAACCGTCTGCCTTGCGGTTATACTGCATAAATACGAGATTCCATATTTCGATTACCTGCGGATGGTTTTTATTCACCAGCAAATGTCCGGGCGTGGCGGAGCGTTCGGCTTCGGGACGGATGTCGATATGAATTTCGGAACACGGCCCGCACGGCCCGGTGTCGCCCATTTCCCAAAAATTGTCGTGTCTGTCTCCGTGGAGGATATGGGATGCCGGCAGGAACTGCGCCCAGTAATCGGCGGCTTCGTCGTCGCGAGTAAGGTTTTCGGACGGGCTTCCTTCGAAAATGGTGGCGTAAAGATGGTCGGGATTAAGCCCCAGCACATCCACCAGATATTCCCATGCCCAACCGATGGCTTCTTTCTTGAAATAGTCTCCGAACGACCAGTTCCCGAGCATTTCAAACATTGTATGATGGTAGGTGTCATGTCCCACTTCTTCGAGGTCGTTGTGCTTCCCGCTTACGCGCAGACATTTCTGCGAATCGGCCACCCGTGGATATTTCACGGGGACGTTTCCTAAAATAATGTCCTTGAACTGGTTCATGCCCGCGTTCGTAAACATCAGCGTGGGGTCGCCTTTTATAACCATCGGGGCCGACGGCACTATTTTATGCGCTTTCGACGCAAAAAACGATTTGAATGATTCGCGAATCTCTTTCGATGCTAACATAATTTATGATTATAATATGCAAAATATTTTGCAAAAATAGAGCAAATAATTATATTTGCAAGCCTTTTTAGAATTGTTATTATAATGGGACTGTTGAAATCGAGGAAAATTTACTACTGTTACAACCCTAATACGCTCACTTACGAACGGGTATATCCTTCGGCTAAAAAGCGTATTTTCGCTGTGTTGAAACATCTTGCCTCAGGTATTTTTATCGGAGGAGGATTATTCTTTGTCTTTTCGCAAGTGTTTACGTTGCCGATGGAATCGATGCTGAGGAAGGAAAACGCCCTTTTGCAGACGCAGTACAACATGCTTTCGCTGCAACTGGACAATGCCTTCGAAGTGCTGGACGACATACAGCAAAGAGACGAAAAATTGTATCGCGCGATTTTTCAGGCGAGGACGATTCCCGAATCCGTTCGCAAGTCGGGATTCGGCGGCACGAACCGGTACGAATATCTCACGGGAATGTCAAATTCGGAACTGGTAATAGAAACGACGAAAAAGATGGATATACTTAAAAAACAGATGTATATCCAGGCCTATTCGCTGGACGAACTGATCGAGATAGGCAAAAGCCTCGAAGAACGAAACAGCTGCATACCGGCCATCCAGCCTGTTTCGAACAAGGATCTGAAACATACGGCCTCGGGCTACGGAATGCGTATCGACCCGATTTACCATACAAGGCGTTTCCATACGGGAATGGATTTTTCGGCGCCCGTCGGTACGGATATTTACGCCACCGGCGACGGTACAGTCACATTTTCGGGCTGGCGGCAGGGTTACGGCAACTGTATCATCATCGACCACGGCTTTGATTTCAAGACACTCTACGGTCATCAGGAAAAAAATCTGGTTCGCGTGGGACAGCGTGTCAAACGCGGCGAAATCATCGGATATGTGGGAAATACCGGAAGGTCGACCGGGCCTCATCTGCATTACGAGGTGCTCATCCGCGACAGACACGACAATCCTGCCAAGTATTATTTCAAGGATCTTTCGCCCGAAGAATACGATCAGATGCTCCAGATCGCGGAAAATCACGGTCAGGTTATGGATTAACGTGCAGTCATGGCGCTTAAGGAGACAAAAAACGTAAAACGCTACCACTCGATAAAAGACGTCGCCCGGATGTTCAATGTGAACGAGTCGACGCTGCGCTACTGGGAAACGGTATTTGACGAAATATCGCCCCGGAAAACGTCGAACGGAGCCCGTTATTTTACGGATGAAGATATCGAAAGCGTCCGCCTGATTCATCATCTGGTGAAAGAACGCGGCATGACGCTCGATGGCGCGCGCCGGAAACTCCGCGAAAACAGGGAAACAACCGTCAATCACGAAGCCCTTTCCAACCGGCTGAAGGAAGTGAAAAACAAATTGCTTCTGCTGGTCGAAGCGCTGAAGGACATCGAACAGACAAGGTAATTATACTTATACTTGCGCGCGAGTACGCTGTTTCATTTGGAAGAAGGGGAAGACCGTCCGGGTACCGGTTTACGGGCGTGAGCCGATATCTGCTCTTCAGGTATCCTGATGGCTGAACTGTTAAACAGCGGGAAAGGGCCTGCACGCTGTTTGAAAAATATCCTGAAATCAAAACCGTTTATGACCGCTCGTGTGTGAGTTCCGGGACCGGATGAAAAAAGTTTTCTGCTTTCGGATGAAGAAATATTTTCCTGACACCTCAATTTAATATTTTGCCAACGAAATCAATACGATAGGCAGATGAGTAGTTTCCTTCCGGATGAACAGGGAGTTTGCGCTTTGCCGGCAGGAAGAACATACAATTATAATCCATCTTTTTTACAGATATATCACATTGTACGCCGGCTCATTTGGAAATAATTTTGCGCTGAATTTAATCGCAATTTTTTTACATAAAATCAATGACTCAATATGAATAAACAAAGTTTTATCGACCAGCCGGTTTCGGCGCAATCCCCTGCAAAAAAATATTATTTAGGACTTGACCTTGGCGGCACTAATATTGTGGCCGGCGTTGTTGATGAGGAATATAACATCCTCTCTAAAAACAGTATCCCTGCAAATGCAGGACGTCCGATTGAAGAAGTCACCTACGATATGGCGGAAATCAGCAAAGAGGCTGTTCGCCAGGCGGGGCTTCGGTTAGGCGATATGTCTTCCTGGGGAATAGGGGTGCCAAGCTGCGTGAATCCGACAACCAATCTGCTCGTTTATGCCAACAATTTCGGATGGAAAAACGTGCCGATTTATGAACATTTACAAAAACATCTCTCCCTTCCCATATACATATCCAATGACGCCAATTGCGCGGCTTACGGCGAAGTGTTGGCGGGGGCGGCCAAAAGGCATACCGATGCCGTGATGCTGACGCTTGGAACAGGCGTTGGCGGAGGTATCATCCTGAACAAAAAAATATACTCCGGCGCCGATAACATGGGTGCCGAACTGGGACATACCAAACTTGTCTACAACGGCGTTCAATGTACCTGCGGGCAATACGGATGCCTGGAATCTTACTGTTCGTCGACCGCTTTGATACGCAGGACGAAAGAGGCCGTGAAAGCGTGTCCGGACAGCCTGATTATGGAAATGGCGGGGCAGGATGCAAACCGGATTAACGGGGAAATCGTTTTTGACGCCTCCAGGAAAGGAGATGCGTTGGCGATGGAAATCGTTGACGAGTATATCAGTTATCTGGCAGCGGGAATCTCTACCTTTATTGTCATTTTCCGGCCACAGGTAATCATTTTGGGTGGCGGTATCGCCCATGCCGGAGACATACTGCTGGAGCCGCTTAATAAAAAACTGTTTGCCTGCACCTTTGCGGCCGAAGAAATCGGCATACCGGAAGTCATACGCGCCGAGTTGGGCAATGATGCCGGCCTGATCGGTGCAGCGTTTTTGGAAAAATCATTCTAACAGTAAATGGCGTGAAACAGAGCAAAAAAGAGATTATCGAATCGTTCAGGAACGGACTGATTGTGTCATGTCAGGTTCAGCCCGACGACCCGGTCTATTCCGAAGAATTTGTTGTAAAAATGGCCAAAGCCGCCGCATGGGGCGGGGCGGTTGGTTTGCGGGCGAATATGCCGGATCAGATAAAGGCCATAAAAAAAGAAGTGGATCTGCCGCTAATCGGCCTGTGGAAAATATGGCATGACAACACGGATGTGTTTATCACGCCCACCCTGGAAGCGGCACAAGCCGTGTGGGAGGCCGGAGCCGAAATTATCGCCCTGGATTGCACGGAACAGATAAACCACCGGGGGAAGCCTGCATACGAATTGCTTCCTGTTGTAAAAAAGGAATTGCCGGAGGCTATCCTTTTTGCCGATGTATCGACTTACCGGGAAGGCGTCCGCGCCATCGCACTGGGGGCAGACATTGTAGGGCCTACCTTATATGGTTATACGGCGGAAACGAAACATATCGAGCAGCCGGATTTAAGGGAATTTGCCCGCATGTGTCGCGACTTCAAAGATAAAACATACGTCATCATGGAAGGACATCTGTATACGCCCGAAGATGCGATGAAATGCCTTTACCTGGGCGCTCATGCGGTTGTCGTCGGCAGCGCCATAACGCGCCCCCACCTGATTACGAAACGGTTTGTCGATTTGCTTTCCGGCTATCGGAATGACTGGAGAAAAGACGAAAGAAGCAGGCACTGACCGGAAAAAATGATTCAATGACCACCCGCTGAAAAAGGAGAGGATTGAACTTCGGCTAAAGATATGACGACTGAAAAGTCGGCGGTTTTAAACCGCAACAAGTATAAAATAAAATGGCAAAATTTAATGTAGAAGGAGCGCAGAACGTAGAAGTCAGCAAGAAATTCCCGTGTGAAAAGAGTCCGGAAACGCAATTGGCGATTATGGAGCAATATACGTCCACACATCGGGCGTATGCCGGAGAGTCGAAAGAACTGCGGGAACTGGCCTGTCTTCGCGTGCTTTATCCTGTGCTGTTCCGTAACATCGCTTCCACGGATTTGATAGCCGGAAGGATTGATTTCCTCCCGATTGGCTTCGGTTCCGTCACATCGGAAGGAGGAGTGGGGCATTATTGCATTTTCAAAAAGCTCAAAGCCTTCAGGCAGCGCCTCGAAAAGGAGGATGACAAAAGGCGCGTCGATTCACTTTATGACTACTGGCTCGATCACGACGTAAAAACACAATTCGGAAAGGACGTACTTACGGACGACACGATCGGGATGTTCATTGACTGTGAATTTCCCCTGATTGCAACCGCCCGGCTGTCGGGCATGATGCTTGACTATCCCAAACTGTTGTCAAAAGGCATTGACGGACTGCGCAGGGACATCCGGGAACTGCAAACGAAACAGCCAGGGAATTACTTCTACCGGGCTGCGCTGGGATGCTTAGACCTGTTCGCAGACTGCGCCTCGCACTTGCAAAAAAATGCACGTGAACAGATGGCGGAAAGTGACGAAAAGCGTAAAAAGGAACTGGAGAAAATCTGCGACGGACTGGAAAAAATAAAGACGGACAAACCGGAAACTTTCCATGAAGCCATGCAGTTATGCTGGTTATTTGCGCTTCTTTCGGGAGTGATTAATTATGGGAGGCTGGATGATTATCTTGGCCCCTACTTAACGGCAGACCTGAACGCAGGACGGTTGACCGACCGGGAGGCCTACGATTACATCCATTCCCTGTGGACAATGATCGAAAACAGGCGGACAACCGTGAATGGCCGTGTAATTGTCGGCGGTAAAGGACGGAAACACCCCAAAGAGGCCGATGTTTTCCTGATGTATGCGATGAAAGTGGCCAAAAATACGCGCTATGTAGAGCCTCAGTTTACGTTAAGGTTTGATAAAAACACGTCGGAAGAAGTCTGGGATGCCGCGTTGGACGCTCTGGGAGCGGGAGCCACCTTTCCGACCCTGTATAATGATGACGTAAATGTCCCCGCCGTGGCCTTCGGTATGCGTGTGGACGAAAAAACGGCGGAACAGTACGTGCCCTTCGGATGCACCGAGTTTGTGATTCAGGGGCAAAGCACCGGAACGCCGAATGTTTGCATCAACCTGCTGAAACTGTTGACCATTTTCATGAACGAAGGCGTTGACCCCATGGACGGCAAATACAAAGCAGGCCCCGTCAAAATCAAACCGCCGGAAGCCTGTCATTCCTTTGAAGAATTTTATGCGGGTTACAGGGAACTGCTGGATTATTACCTGGACTTGTCGGTTAAAGCCCAGTTTTATTCTTATCAACTGATGAATAAACACGTCGCGTTCCTGTTTCCGAGCATCTTGACAGACGACTGCATCAGCCGGGGCAAGGCCTTGCTCGACGGAGGAGTCCGTTACCTGGGCGGGACAAATGAGACGTACGGGAATATTAATACTTCCGACTCCCTGCTGGCTGTTAAAGACTTGGTTTTCGACCGGAAAAAATATACATTAAGGCAACTGCACGACGCCATGCGGGCCGATTTCGAAGGATACGAAACGTTGCGGAAAGACTGCCTGCTGTGCGACAAGTACGGGAACGACCTGGATTCGGCCGATGATATGGCGAACGATTTATATGAATTTGTAGCTAAGGGCGTTCGTGATCGCGGCATTGCGATCGGGATGCAATATTTCCTGATTGTAATCAGCAATAACCAGCTAAATACGGAATGGGGCAACCGTACCGCTGCTTCCCCCGACGGCCGGCTGGCGGGCATGTACATGAATCCTGCGAACAATCCGCAGGGCGGCGCCAACAAAAGCGGCCCGACCGCCCTGTTGAACTCGCTCGGGAAGTTCGATGCAAAATATCACGGAGGCTCCGTTCAAAACATCAAGTTCGCCCCTGCCTTGTTCAACGAAAACAGGGATATAATAAAAGCCCTGTTTAAAGGCTATTTCGACAATGGAGGCTGTCATTTGATGGTAACGGTTGTCGACAGGGGCGTGCTGGAAGATGCCGTAGCGCATCCGGAGAAATATCCCGACCTGATTGTCAGGGTCAGCGGGTTTTCTGCCGTGTTCGTTGACCTTTCTCCAAACATTCAGGAAGAACTGTTGAGCCGGGTTTTATATGATTGAGCGGAACACGGAGGAACTTCAGGTCTCCATCATGGAAATAGAACGTTTTGCCATCCATGACGGGCCGGGTATCCGTACGGTCGTTTTCATGCAGGGATGCCCGCTGCACTGTCCCTGGTGTTCCAATCCCGAATCTCAGCGGCAGCAAACCCGTCTGTCGCATCTTAAAAACCGGTGCGTGAACTGCGGAATGTGCGCAAAAGCGTGTCCGGTCGGCGATATTGTTTTGGCAGACGGGCAAGTGCGTTTCCTGAGAAAGAAATGTATCCTGTGCAAAAGTTGCGGCGATATTTGCCCGCAAAATGCAATCAGGTTTATCGGGGAAAAAGTTTCCACAGCCCATATAATGAACATCATTCGCCGTGACAGGCGCTATTATCAAACGTCGGGGGGAGGAGTCACTTTTTCCGGCGGCGAAGCGTTTGTACAGCATAAAGCGTTAATGGCGTTGCTGATTGCCTGCAAAGAGGAAGGCTTTCATACTGCCATCGAGACTTGCGGACAAGTGGAGATTGAAAAGATAAAAGAGGCGTATCCGCTGGTTGATTTATTTTTGTTCGACATCAAGCATACGGAAAAAGGTCTGCTGAAAAAAGTAACGGGAGCAGACGGGGATACGGTTTGCCGCAATCTGGATTACATCGCAAAGGCCGACCCCGGGAAAATCATTATGAGGGTGCCTGTCGTTCCCGGTTTCAATGATTCACCCCAAGACATAACGGAAATATACCGGCTGGCGCTGAAAAACGGAATCAAAAAGGTACATCTGCTTCCATACCATGTTTTAGGGAAGGATAAATACGCGCAAATCGGACTGGAATATACTTTTCCCCACAACTCAACGGTTACAAAAACAGAACTGCTCCCGCTAAAAAGGAAAGGCGAGAAAATGGGATTAACCGTTCAAATCGGCGGATAAATCCGTACTAAAGAGTCGTCGGCAATTTTGACGATAATTATAGAACTTCGGTTATTTCGAATTTGTCTTTACCGGTGAAGATGATCACAGCGGCTTTCAGGCCGGGACGGTCTTTTATCCGGTAAGCGTGGATGTATTTGTTTATTTGCGTGAGCGCCTCTTTGCGTTTGGCGTCGATTTCCGCTTCAGAATCCGAGACCTTGCAGTATTTTAATTCCAGAATCCATTCGTAACGTGCATCCGGATATATCGGGTTACGTTGCAAAAAAATATCCGCATATCCCGGAACGGTCTCGTATTCGCTCATCGACACGTACTTTTTATCCATAAACAGATAGGCCAGTAACAGAATCTTGATATACTTTTCATCGAAATGTTGCAGGTCTCGATCCGACAGTTTGCTGAACGCATTTTCAGATATGTAACTGATAAACCGGTTCAAGTCGCCTTCCATTGCCATAGCGTCAATAGCCTCATCCAAAGACTCGGCGTCGATGTGTATCTCCGATGAAGATTCCTGAATCATTATTGCAAGATATTCCCAGTACAGTGTTCTGATAGAATAATTTGGTATCTGCAAAAATAATCTCGTCGAACGTCGTTCCTTGACTGTAAGCAATCCCAAATAAAACAGCAACGAAATAAAATACCTGCTGTTGTTCATCTGGTCAACGGAGAATTGTTTCAGAATTTCGGAAACGAGGATGCCTCCCTCGTCAATTATTTTAATGAGTGTTTTCCTGTTATTTTCGTTCTTAATAAGATTACTCA
>JAISXP010000055.1 GCA_031270465.1 Tannerella sp.
GTAACGACGATCTGTTCGAGTGTCACTGCATCACGCTCACGCTCAATCCCTGCCAACTCGAATACCTTAGCAATCACTACGACGGCTGCCTCTGCCATGATTGCCTCATGGAGATAAAGAAAAGGGTGATAGTGGTTAGCGGTTAATCATTAACCTCTATTCTCTACTCTATTTCCAGCATGACAACCGATTTGGCAGGCAATGCCACCGACAGAGTTTCTTTGGACAGCCTGGCGCCGTTGAAATCCTTTACGCCTACGGTGTTGGGCTTGTCGAATGTGTTGTGGTCACTGATTCCGGCGGAAGTCAGGATTTTTCCGGAAACCTTCCTGGCCGTTACGCCCCGCAATTCCGCGTCGATGCTTTGCGATTTGTTCGGGTCGATGTTGACCAGCGTGATGTGTATCTTTCCCGAAGCGTCTTTGGAAGCCGATACGCTGACGGCGTCCGTTTTCCGGCCGTTCAGTTCGTATTTGCTGCCTGTGAACGAAACGGGCAGCAGGGTGGCGTCGTGATGCACTTTGTAGAGGTAGTACACCCAGTATGTCGGCGTGAGCAGCATTTTTTCTCCGTCGGTGAGAATGACAGCCTGCAAGACATTGACGGTCTGCGCGATGTTTGCCATCTTCACGCGGTCGCAATGGGCGTTGAAGATGTTGAGCGTGGCGCCGGCAAGTATGGCGTCGCGAAGGGAGTTCTGCTGATAGAGAAAGCCCGGATTCGTGCCCGGTTCCACGTCGTACCATGCGCCCCATTCGTCGGGCATCAGGCCAACCCGTTTGTTGGGGTCGTACTTGTCCATAATGACAGAATGTCTGGTGACGAGTTCGTCGATAAAAAGCGCCTTGCTGATGGTTGTGAAGTATTCCGCTTCGTCAAATTCGGTTGCCGATCCTTTCCTGCTCCAGTCGTTGGGTACGGTGTAGTAGTGAAGGGAAAGTCCCTGCATCTGTCCGCCGGCTTTTTTCATCAGCACGTCCGTCCAGTTGTAGTCGCCGGAGTTGGCGCCTCCGGCAATCTTGTAAAGGCGGTTGTCGCCGTAGCTGCGGCAGTAGGTGGCATAGCGGCGGTACTGGTCGGCATAGAAATCGGCCGTCATGTTGCCGCCGCAGCCCCAGTTTTCGTTGCCCACGCCCCAGAATTTCACCGCCCAGGGTTTCTCGCGACCGTTTTGGCGACGCAGGTTTGCCATCGGGCTTTCGCCGTCGAAGGTGATGTATTCCACCCATTTCGACATTTCTTCCACCGTGCCGCTGCCCACGTTGCCGCAGATGTAGGGTTCGCAATCCAACTGTTCGCAGAGGTCGAGGAACTCGTGCGTTCCGAAACTGTTGTCTTCCGTGACGCCGCCCCAGTGGGTGTTGACCATCTTCGGACGTTTGTCACGCGGTCCGATGCCGTCCATCCAGTGGTATTCGTCGGCGAAGCAGCCGCCAGGCCACCGGAGATTCGGGATGCGGATGTCGCGCAACGCCTGCACAACGTCGTTGCGAATGCCGCGCGTGTTGGGAATCGGAGAGTCTTCGCCCACCCAGTAGCCGCCGTAGATGCAGTGACCGAGATGTTCGGAGAAATGTCCGTAAATGTGTCTACTGATGGTTTCCTTGCCCTGATCGGCATTGACAACCAATTTGTTTTGTGCCGAAACGGGCACACCGACAGCCATCATGCATAATGAGGCTAAACTGAATAATAATACTTTTTTCATGTTGTTGTTATATTTAATGATTACTTCCTTAAATCAGGCGTCTAAAAAAGATGCCACTGCAAAAATACGAAATCATACGGTAATTTCGTATAATTTAAGCCGTAATTTTTACGGCACGATGTTTGTAACAAACAATACCGAATAAGATGCAACAAGTCTATGAAAACAAACATAATTTGATATTCATGCGAATTGATATTTTGACCATTCTGCCCGAGATGATTGAAGGGTGCCTGAACTGTTCCATTCTCCGGCGGGCACAGGACAGGGGTTTGGTGGGGATATACCTCCACAACCTGCGCGACTACGCGACGAACAGATGGCGTCGTGTGGACGACTATCCTTTTGGCGGAGAGGCGGGGATGGTGATACAGATCGAACCGGTAGACCGGGCTGTCGCGGCGTTGAAGGCCGAACGCGACTACGACGAAGTGATTTACACCTCGCCGGACGGAGAGATGTTCGACCAGTCCGCAGCCAATCACCTCTCGATGCTCAACAATCTGATTATCCTCTGCGGACACTACAAAGGCATCGACTACCGTATCCGCGAACACCTGATTACGCGCGAGATTTCCGTCGGCGACTACGTGCTGACGGGTGGAGAACTCGCTGCCGCCGTAATTGCCGACGCAGTCGTGAGGCTGCTTCCCGGAGCTATCGGCGACGAGCAGAGCGCCCTCTCCGACTCCTTTCAGGACGGATTGCTGGCACCGCCCGTCTACACGCGCCCGGCCGACTACAAAGGATGGAAAGTCCCCGATGTCCTGCTTTCAGGCAACGAACGGAATATCCGGGAATGGCGGATGCAACAGGCTCAGGAACGGACAAGGAAACTGCGCCCGGACTTGCTGAAGGGAACAGCGACTGAATAATTGAATTTTTGAATCTTTGAATCTTTGATTTTTTAAATCTTTGAATTATCTTTGCCCGCCGAAACGAATTTGAAACAGCGATGAACGTGGTAATCATCAAATACAATGCCGGCAATATCCGCTCGGTGGACTATGCGCTGAAACGGCTGAACATCACGCCTGTTATCACGGATAATCCCGAACTGATACAAAAGGCGGACAAGGTGATCTTTCCCGGACAGGGCGAGGCGAGCACAACTATGCAATATTTGCGCAAACGCCATTTGGACAGGGTCATCATAAACCTGAAACAGCCTGTTTTGGGAATTTGCATCGGCATGCAGCTGCTTTGCCGACATTCGGAAGAAGGCCCGACGGACTGCCTCGGCATTTTCGATGCCGAAGTGAAGCGTTTCATTCCCCGCCGGCACGAAGACAAAATCCCGCACATGGGATGGAACACACTGACGAACGTGAAAAGCCGGCTGTTCGACGCATCGACAAACGGACAGTACGCATATTTCGTACACAGCTACTACGTCCCGGAAACAGACGATACCGTCGCTACTACGGACTACATCCTTCCGTTTGCCTCCGCCATGCACAAGGCAAACTTCTACGCCGTGCAGTTCCATCCCGAAAAAAGCGGCGCGACGGGCGAACGTATTTTATTGAACTTCCTGAATTTATAGCACACAATGATAGAACTTGTTCCGGCAATAGACCTGATAGACGGCAAATGCGTGCGGCTGACGCAAGGCGATTACAACTCGAAGAAAATCTACAGCGAAGACCCGCTGGAAGTGGCGCAGGCGTTTGAAGATTGCGGAATCGGCCGTCTGCACGTCGTCGACCTCGATGGTGCGCGCGAAGGACGGATCGTCAATTACCGCGTACTG
Organism: Tannerella sp.; assembly: GCA_031270465.1. GTDB lineage: Bacteria > Bacteroidota > Bacteroidia > Bacteroidales > Tannerellaceae > Tannerella. The sequence goes on from JAISXP010000055.1 coordinate 3,462, forward strand.
GAGAAACTGGCGCTGAAAACATCGCTCGCGATTGACTTCGGCGGCGGACTGAAACACGACTGCGACGTCGAAATAGCCTTCGAATGCGGTGCACAGATGGTGACGGGAGGAAGCATCGCCGTCCGCGAACCGGAAAAATTCATCTCGTGGCTGAACCGCTACGGAAACGGAAAAATCATTCTGGGCGCCGATGCCAGAGACGGGAAAATCGCCGTCGACGGCTGGCAACATACGACGGACAAAATGCTCGTGCCGTTTATAGAATCGTATTTCCACAAGGGCATCAGGTCGGTTATCTGTACGGACATCAGTCGCGACGGAATGCTTCAAGGCCCCGCAACCGCACTCTACGGCAAAATCCGGGAAGCGCTGCCGGAAATCTTCCTGACAGCGAGCGGAGGCATCGGCTGCATCGACGATATTGTGCAACTCGACGAAGCCGGAATCCCTGCCGTCATATTCGGAAAGGCAATTTATGAAGGACGGATACGGCTGAACGACCTGCTTCGTTTTACGAATGCATCAAAAAACTGAAAAAAATGCTGGCAAAAAGAATCATTCCCTGTCTGGACATCAAGGACGGAACGACCGTCAAAGGTATCAACTTCGTGAACTTCCGCGACGCGGGCGACCCCGTGACGCTCGGCGCCGAATACAGCCGGATGGGAGCCGACGAACTTGTTTACCTGGACATCACCGCGTCGCACGAGGGGCGCAAGACTTTTACCGAACTGGTGAAAAGAGTGGCGGCGCGCATCAACATCCCCTTTACGGTGGGCGGCGGCATCAATGAACTGTCCGACGTCGAAACGCTCCTGAATGCCGGCGCGGACAAGGTCTCCGTCAATTCCGCAGCCCTTCGCCGTCCCGGACTGATAGACGAGATTGCACACAATTTCGGCAGCCAGGTCTGTGTGGTGGCCATCGACGCCAACCGGGAAACCGCCGGCTGGACATGCTACCTGAACGGCGGACGTATCCCCACCGGACGCTGCCTGTTCGACTGGGCGGAAGAAGCGGAAAAACGCGGCGCAGGCGAAATCCTTTTCACAAGCATGACGCACGACGGCGTAAAGGAAGGCTACGCCAACGAAGCGCTCGCACAACTGGCCGAACGCCTCCACATACCGGTCATCGCCTCGGGCGGTGCAGGCACTGCGGCGCACTTCTACGATGCCTTCACACTCGGAAAAGCCGATGCCGCGCTGGCCGCCAGCGTATTTCACTTCGGCGAAATCGAAATACCCGCGCTCAAGCGGGAACTCAAGTCGGGAGGAATTGACATACGAATTTGATTATCCGGAAATAAACAGAAATGGAAATAAACTTGAACTTTGGTAAACTGGGCGGACTGATACCCGCCGTCATTCAGGATGCGCAAACAGGCCGCATCCTGATGCTGGGCTTCATGAACGAAGAAGCCTACCGCAAAACCGTCGAAACGAAAAAGGTCACTTTCTTCAGCCGGACGAAGCAACGCCTGTGGACAAAAGGCGAAACAAGCGGAAATTTCCTGCACACAGTTGAAATACTGGCCGACTGCGACCGCGACACGCTGCTGATAAAAGTCCGTCCCGACGGCCCGGTATGCCACACGGGAAACGACACCTGCTTCGGCGAAACGAACGGCGAAGGCCTCTCGTTCCTCGCCTGCCTGCAGGACTTCATCGAACGCCGCCACCGCGAAATGCCCGAAGGCTCGTATACCACCGCCCTTTTCAACGACGGCGTAAACCGCATGGCGCAAAAAGTGGGCGAAGAAGCCGTCGAAACCGTCATCGAAGCAACAAACGGCACGGACGAACGCTTCATCTACGAGGCTTCCGACCTGATATACCACCTGATGGTGCTGCTCACAAGCAAAGGCTATCGCCTTGACGACATCGCCCGCGAACTGAAAAAAAGACATAAGTAAAAATGCGTATGGAAGACGACATATTGCTTCAAATGAACAGTGTAGAACTTTGCCTGGACGAAAACATCATCCTGCACGACGCATCTTTGACGTTGCGCAACGGCGAGTTTGTCTATGTAATCGGGAAAGTCGGTTCGGGAAAAAGCAGCCTGCTCAAATCGCTGTACTGCGAAATACCCATCCGCAAAGGCGAGGCAACGGTGCTGGGCTACGACCTGCGCAAAATCAGGAAAAATGAAATTCCGTATCTCAGGCGCAAGCTGGGCGTCGTCTTTCAGGATTTCCAACTGCTGATAGACCGGACGGTCAACAAAAACCTCGAATTTGTCCTGCGGGCTACCGGATGGAAGAAAAAAGAAGACATCTGCACGCGAATCGCCGAAGTGCTTGCACAGGCCGGAATACCCAACAAGGGATACAAAATGCCGCACGAACTGTCGGGCGGCGAACAGCAGCGCGTCGCCATTGCCCGCTCGCTGCTCAACAACCCGAAACTGATTCTGGCAGACGAACCGACGGGTAACCTCGATCCCGAAACAAGCGAACAAATCGTCCAGTTGCTGCACAACATTTGCAGAGACGGTAAAACCGTAATCATGTCTACGCACAATTATGCCATCGTCGAACGCTTTCCCGCCCGAATCGTCAAATGCGAACAGGGCATACTGAAAGACGTGGACGAACAGTTGAAAATAACAAACATAACTGCATATTCATAAATTAAAGCACATGAAAATCCTGAAATTTGGCGGAACATCCGTCGGATCGGCTCAAAGAATGAAAGACGTGGCAAAACTGATTTGCGACGGCAAGCCTAAAATCGTGGTACTGTCGGCCATGTCGGGAACCACCAATACGCTGGTAGAAATATCCGACTATCTCTACAGGAAAAATCCCGACGGCGCAACCGAAGTGACAAACCGTCTGGAGCATAAATATCTGGAAATAGTCCGTGAACTGTATGCCGCCGACAGATACCGGCAGCAGGCGAAAGAACTTGTCAGGCAGTGCTTCGACTACATCCGCACGTACATAAAAGACCTGTTCACCCTCTTCGACGAAAAGGAAATCCTTGCGCAGGGCGAACTGCTGTCTACCCACATGATGCACCTCTATCTGCACGAACAGGGCGTGAATTCGGTACTGCTTCCCGCCCTCGAATTTATGCGCACGGACAAAAACGCGGAACCGGACACCGTATATATCAAAACGTGTCTGGACAAGCTGCTCGAAGAAAACAGCGATGCCGAATTGTATATCACGCAAGGATTTATATGCCGCAATGCGTATGGCGAAGTCGACAATCTGCAACGCGGCGGCAGCGACTACACCGCTTCGCTTGTGGGTGCAGCCATACGTGCCGACGAAATACAGATATGGACCGACATCGACGGGATGCACAACAACGACCCGCGCGTAGTGGAAAAAACCGCACCCGTAAGGCAATTGCATTTCGACGAAGCCGCCGAACTGGCCTATTTCGGCGCCAAGATACTGCATCCCACCTGCATCCTTCCCGCCAAACTGGCTAATATCCCGGTGCGACTGCTCAACACCATGCAGCCGGATGCGGCAGGAACAACCATCTCCAACGAAACGGAAAAAGGCAAAATAAAGGCCGTCGCCGCCAAGGACAACATTACCTCCATCAAAATCAAAAGCGGGCGCATGTTGCTCGCCACCGGCTTCATGCGCAAGGTGTTCGAAATCTTCGAAAACAACAAGACACCCATCGACATGGTGACCACCTCCGAAGTCGGCGTGTCGGTTTCGATAGACAACTGCAAATATCTCGACGAAATCATCAACGAACTGAAAAAGTACGGGACGGTGACGGTCGACCGTGATCTGGTCATCGTCTGTGTCGTCGGCGACCTGGAGTGGGATAACGTCGGCTTCGAGGCACGAATCATCTATGCTCTCAAAGACATCCCCGTACGCATGATTTCGTATGGCGGAAGCAACTACAACGTCTCGCTGCTCATCAAGGCCGCCGACAAGAAACGGGCGCTGCAGGCGCTGAGCGAACATTTATTTAACAATTAAGAAGAAAAACATGCTGAAAGAACAATTTCCCATCGACAAACTGAAAGAGCAGGTCACGCCCTGCTACTATTACGACATCGTGCTGCTGCACCGTACGCTGGATGCCCTGCAGACGGAACTTGACCGCTACGGCTATCACGAGCACTACGCCGTAAAAGCCAATGCCAACCCGCGCATCCTCGCCGAGATTGCCCGAAGGGGATTCGGGGCGGACTGCGTCAGCGGAGGTGAAATACAGGCCGCGCTCGACGCAGGCTTTCCGCCCGAACGGATCGTTTTCGCCGGAGTGGGGAAAACAGACCGGGAAATCGACCTCGGGCTTGAACACGACATCGCCTGCTTCAACGTCGAATCGCTCGCCGAACTGCGCGTGCTGAACGAACGCGCTGCCGCACGGGGAAAAACGGCGCGGATAGCCCTCCGCATCAATCCCGACGTGGATGCGCATACGCACGAAAAAATCACGACCGGAAAACGTGAAAACAAGTTCGGTATCAACATGAGCCTGCTGCCCGGAATATTCGACAGCCTGGCGGACATGCGCAACGTCTACTTTACAGGCATACACTTTCATATCGGCTCGCAAATCACAGACCTGTTCGTGTTCGGCGACCTGTGTATCCGTGCCAATGCTCTTCAGGACGAAATCGAAGCACGCGGACTGACCGTCGAAAGCCTCAACTTTGGAGGCGGACTGGGCATCGACTACCATCATCCGGACGAAAACCCGATACCCGATTTCGAAAACTATTTCGCCACCTTCCACCAACTGGTCAAGCAACGCCCCGGCCAGCAGATTCATTTCGAACTCGGGCGTGCTGTCGTGGCACAGTGCGGCACGCTGATTTCCAAAGTGCTCTACATGAAAGAAGGCGAAGAGAAAAAATTCGCCGTCCTCGACGCCGGCTTCACCGACCTGATACGCCCCGCAATGTACGGCGCATACCACCGGATAGAGAACATCACGAGCAAGGGCGGAATGGACATTTACGACGTGGTAGGGCCAATCTGCGAATCGTCCGACGTCTTCGGGCAGGACGTCGGACTGAACGAAGTGAGGCGCAACGACCTCGTAGCGCTCCGCTCGGCAGGCGCATACGGCGAAATCATGGCCTCGCAATACAACTGCCGCCCGCTGCCAAAAAACTGCTTTAGCGAATAATGTCTACCGTACGCGGCATGATTCGGTGCATTGAATGAACCGTTCAAAGATTCAAAGATTCAGGGGTTTCCGGCGGTTGGGCAGCTATAGCACAAACGCCTGCATCCGTTGAGAATGGATGCAGGCGTTTCCGGTGTTGTGCGAGAAATTCGTCTCCGCTCCGTTACAGTGCGCCTCCGATGAGGAAGACTACTGCAAGCGCCACGATGGCGTAGAGTTCCGGGAATACGGCGAGAATCAACGTGTTGGTAAAAACGTTATGCCCCTGTCCGATGGCTGCGATGCCATTGGCGCAGACGCTTCCCTGCCGCAGGGCGGAAAACAGCGCTACCAGGCCCAGCGTCAGCCCGCCACCGAATACGGCCGCAGACTGAAAGGCGGTAATCTCGGGAGTGAGTACGCCGAAAATCATCTGAAACATGAAGTAGCCCGCAAAGCCATACAGTCCCTGCGTGCCCGGCAATGCCGCCAGTACCACATAATTGCCAAATGCGCTGCTGTTCTTTTTCAGCGCGCCTACCGCTGCATTTCCTGCAATGGTGACGCCATACGCGCTTCCTACTCCCGACAAAACAAGCATCAGGGCTATGCCCACATACGCTAATAATAAGTTTGATTCCATAGTTCTAAAATATTACATTACTAATTGATTGTTATTTATTCCATTTAAACGGGTTATATGCGCTCCCGCCACCTTCGTAGCCGGAGTTTTTGAAAAATTCGACAAACGTCAGACGCATCGGATGCACGAATGCGCCCAGTACGTTCATAAATATGTTGATGGCATGGCCGATGACGAAAATCAGCACCATGACGATTGGCCCGGCGATAACATTGTCGGGACTCATGCCCGTGGCCAGGCTGTTGAACACTCCGGCAAGTATGCCGCCCGACAGTCCGAGTGCAAACAGACGGACATACGACAGCACGTCGCCCAGCAGTCCGGTCGCCATATTGTACGTATCCCACAGCCCCAGACCAATGTTGAGCAGCGGATTCTTTCCCGGCGAATTGAGCAGGAATATCAGGATGGCCGCAATGCCGACGACGATCAGGTGCACAGTCCCGAACATCGGCATGACCTCCGGCCACAGATACGCCACGCCCATACTGACCAGCAGGATAATCCATCCGATGGTGGAAAGCCCGTGCGCAAACCCGAACCGGATGATACGGTTCGTCGCATTCAGGCACATCCCGAAAAGAATCTGCACGACGCCCAGTATCAGCGCCAGCGCAAACATCTGGTTATTGTCCAGATACACGCGCTCCTTCAGCGCGTCCAGTGCGGGTATCCCCCAGTCGTACACGCTGGAGCCAAAAAACGCGCCCGTCAGCAGTCCGCAGAAAAACGTGGACGTGCCCAGTATCTGCACCAGCGAAAGCACCGGCATCATGGAGGGCGACAGCCGCTTGCGCATGAACATTTTGGCGGCGCTGGCCGCGAGCAGCAGGAACAGCCCGTAGCCCGAATCGCCGAGACACAGGCCGAAAAATATCATGAAGAACGGCGCAAAAAACGGCGTCAGATCCAATTCTCCGTATTTGGGCAGCATGTAGAGCTTGCTGATCAGTTCGAACAGACGCGAGAAACGGTCGTTCCTGAATTGAATCGGCACGTCGTCGTCGGGCGTCACTTCCAGTTTACGGTAAAAGTAGCTGTCCCGGTCGAGCGTCTGTTCCAGTTCCTTTTCCCGCGCCGCGGGTAGCCATCCTTCGAGCATCATCAGCCTGTCGCCGGCTTCACGAACGGTCTGGACATGTACGTTTTTCCATGCCAGGTCGTTGGCGAGCAGCGTGTCGTATGCTTCCAGCGTGCGGTAGTCGTTGATGGCGATGCCGGCAAGTTCGCGGTTCAATTCGTCCGTCTGCTCCTGTTCGATGCGGAGCCGTTCGCGCAGTTGTCCCAGGCTGTTGTCCGGCAGTTTGGCGCGTTCGGCGTCGATGTCTACCGGCGTGCCGTGGGGCGTGATTGTGATAAAATGGATCACGGACTGCTGTTCGTTTATCACGAATGCATGATACGCTTCGCTCCAAGCCGCGTCGTAGCGCGACGACGGACAGGTGAAGAACGTCACGTCGTATCCTGCCTGCTGCAGGCGGGTGATGTTCACGTAATCAAACTCGCCCCAGACGCTGATGGCTGCAATATCCTTTTCGATGGACTGGCGGATGGTGTGCTGTTCGCCGATTTGTTCGTTCAATTGTTCGATGCGGTCTACCTGCGCCGCGCCTTCTTCTGCCGTCACGGGACGCGCGGCTGCGAGAACAGCCGTCCGTTTCCCGTCTTCTCCGGCGGTCTTGTCGTCCTGAATCTTTTTCAGCAGCTTCAGTTGCGTCTGCACGCGCTTGCGCTCTGCCAGCAACTGCTGTATTTGCGGCTGGTCGGAGGCCATCTGCGTCTCCTTCACGTGCACAACGCCCATTTCGCGCAACTGATCCAGAAACGCATCGTATTCCCTGTGATACACCAGAAAGGCGTATTTTCTCATCCTTACTATCATGCCGCGTCCTCCCCGTTTTTAGCGTTTCGCTTCTCCTGATTGGCGCGCATGATTTTCTGCGACGACTTCGAGAGGCTTTCCTCGTCTTCCATGAATCGCTTGATCTTGCGAATGGCATCTTTGTAGCCGGGAATCTGTACTTTTTCAAACAGGTTCAGTTTCTGCGTCGTCTTACGGCGGGCGCGTTCGAGCATCGTCAGTTTGAGATGCGTAAATTCCACCTCCACTCCTGCACTCGCCAGCCGCTTCAGCAGTTCGATGCCGTCGGCATACCACGCCGGGGCGTTGAACAGGCTGTAGCGCGCCGTCTCAAAGTCGATGCCGTCCAGCACCGGCACCAGCACGCCGGCTATCTTCTTTGCCGACAGTTGGACGTCTTTCACGGCCACCAGATCGGGGCGGAACTCGTTCCAGAGCGACATCATAAATTCGTATTGACGGATTTCGGCTTCCAGTTGCTGTTCCAGGGCAATCACTTCATCTTTGGTACGTTTCACTTCCATACGCAATGCGCTTTCCTTGCTCTTGATGGTGGGCAGGGAACGCTCGCGCACTTTCAACTGTTTTTCCAGTTGCTGAAGCGAAGTCTTGTTGTACTGAAATGTCAGAGCCATTAGTGTTATTTTTTAATCCAGTACCTGTCAACCAGTTCCTGTTTGATATTCACTTCTTCGGGCTTGAAATGCTCGTCAAACAGTTCCCACGTCACGTCGAGCATTTCGGTCGTGTTCAGGTTGACGTCGATGGCGAGCAGCCGGCTCGAATAGTCTCGGGCAAAGGCCAGCGCGCGGGTGTCGTAGTCCGTCAGGTCGAAGCCATTCTCCATCTTCGTTTTGGCATCGGCGGCATCGGCATAAAGGCGTACGGCGGCGTTCATCACCTGCGGATGGTCTTCGCGCGTTTTCTTGCCGACGACCAGTTGCTTCAGGCGCGAGAGGCTGCGGAACGGGTCTACAATCACCTTGCCCACATCGCTGTCGCGACGCAAATACAACTGTCCTTCCGTGATATATCCCGTATTGTCCGGCACGGCGTGTGTGATGTCTCCGCCCGACAGGGTCGTTACGGCGATAATCGTAATCGAACCTCCGTCGGGGAATTGCACGGCCTTTTCGTATATCTTCGCCAAGTCCGAGTAGAGCGAGCCGGGCATCGAATCTTTCGATGGAATCTGGTCCATGCGGTTCGAGACGATGGAAAGGGCGTCGGCATAGTTTGTCATGTCCGTCAGCAGTACGAGCACTTTCTCATGCTTCTCGACCGCGAAATATTCGGCGGCGGCCAGCGCCATGTCGGGTACCAGGATACGCTCGACCGAAGGGTCTTCCGTCGTGTTGATAAAACTCACAATGCGATCGAGGGCGCCGGCGTTGCTGAATGTATTTTTGAAAAACAGATAGTCGTCGTTCGTCATGCCCATGCCTCCGAGGATGATTTTATCCGATTCGGCACGCAACGCTACCAGCGCCATGACTTGATTGAAAGGCTGGTCGGGATCGGCGAAGAAGGGAATCTTCTGCCCCGTCACAAGCGTATTGTTCAGGTCGATGCCGGCAATGCCCGTGGCGATCAGTTCGGAGGGCTGCTTGCGCCGCACGGGATTGACCGACGGACCGCCGATTTCCACTTCCCGTCCTTCGGGTACGGGGCCGCCGTCGACAGGCTCGCCGTATGCATTGAAAAAACGGCCGGCCAGCTGGTCGCCTACTCTCAGCGACGGGGATTTGCCCATGAACACGACTTCGGCGTTCGTTCGGATACCTTCCGTGCCGGAAAAAACCTGCAGAGTGACTTCATCGCCGATGATTTTTACCACCTGCGCCAGTTTCCCGTCCACCGAAGCCAGTTCGTCGTAGCCGACTCCGGCTGCTTTCAGCGAGCAGGTCGCCTTGGTGATCTGCGTAATCTTTGTAAATATCTTCTGAAATGCTTTTGTTGCCATATATCTATTTGATTTTCATTCGGGAGTTAAACATTGGTTTCTTTCAGCAGCTCGTCTATCTGGCGGTTGTAGTTATCAAACCGTTCGCTCTTAAATTCGGAATAGTTCATTTGCTTGAAGAGGTTTATCATTCGCTTGAAATAATCGGCTACTTCCGTGAATCCGCTGAATTTAAAATCCGTATGGCAAATATCCGTCACACGTTCCAGCATGTACTGTTGCCGTTCGAGGGGGGAAACGGAGTCTACCGCATCGAATGCGTCCTGCTGAAGGATAACGAAATCAATCAGTTCCGACTTCCAGAACGTGACATGATAGTCGACCGGCACGCCGTCGTCGCCGAGTATGTTGATTTGTTCCGCAATTTCTTTTCCGCGCAACATGCGTGTTTTGACCTCGTTCACCCGTGCAATCCATTCGGGCGAAATATGTTCGGCGATATAATTCTGAAATTCGGGATATTCGAGGTATTTCGAGTAGCTGTCAATCGGGTTGACGGCCGGATAGCGCTTGCGGTCGGCGCGCGCCTGTTCGAGGGCGTAGAAGCAGCGGGCGACTTTTTTCGTATTCTCGGTTACAGGCTCTTTCAGGTTGCCGCCTGCGGGCGAGACTGTTCCGATGAACGTGACCGAGCCGTTCGCACCGTTGACCAGATTCACGTAACCTGCACGCGCATAGAAGTTGGCCACGATAGCGGAAAGGTCCATCGGGAAGGCATCGGGTCCCGGAAGTTCTTCCAGACGGTTGGACATCTCGCGCAATGCCTGCGCCCAGCGCGAAGTGGAATCGGCCATAAGCAATACTTTCAGCCCCATATTCCGGTAGTATTCGGCAATCGTCATCGCCGTATAGACGGAGGCTTCGCGGGCGGCCACCGGCATGTTGGACGTGTTGGCGATGATGATGGTGCGTTCCATCAGTTTGCGGCCTGTATGCGGGTCTTCGAGTTCGGGAAATTCGACGAATATTTCTACAACTTCGTTGGCGCGTTCGCCGCAGGCTGCAATAATCACGATGTCGGCTTCCGCCTGTTTGGAGATGGCGTGCTGGAGCACGGTTTTTCCCGTTCCGAACGGTCCGGGGATAAAGCCCGTACCGCCTTCGACGATGGGATTGACGGTGTCGATGATGCGGACGCCTGTTTCCAGCAGTTTGAACGGGCGCGGTTTTTCCTTGTAGCAGGTAATCGCTTTTTTCACAGGCCATTTTTGCATCATGGTGATGTTATGGTCGTTGCCACTCCGGTCGGTGACAACGGCAATGGTCTGTTCGACGGTGTACTGCCCTTCTGCGGCGATTTGCTTTACGGTGCAGGTTTCCGTGAAGCCAAAGGGTAGCATGATGCGGTGCGGCTGGGCGTTTTCGTCCACTTCGCCCAGCCACGATCCGGCCGTGACGACGTCGCCAACGCCAGCCAGGGGCTTGAAATCCCACAACCGCGTTCTGTCCAGCGGAAATGTGTATTCTCCGCGTTTCAGGAATACGCCTTCCATCTTGTTCAGGTCGTTTTGCAGGCCGTCGTAGTTGCGCGACAACATGCCGGGACCTAATGTCACTTCGAGCATGTGTCCGGCAAATTCGGCTTCATCGCCGACTCTCATGCCGCGCGTACTTTCAAATACTTGTACGTAGGCGTTTTTCCCGATGATTTTGATTACTTCGGCCATGAGCCTGACGCCGTTTACGGTGATGTAGCAGATTTCGTTTTGCGAAACGGCGCCGTCTACTTCTACCGTCACAAGATTGGAGACGATTCCCTTAACTATACCTTTCGTAACCATACGCTGTCTGCTTTGATGATGTTGCCGGACGACATCCGGTATCAGTCGTTGTACCGGATGGAGAGGTGAAATCTTCCGCCGGACGGTCTTTGCATCCGGGCATCGGTATGCCGGCGGTCATAAGGGATGTTTTAATAAATTCGCTATTCATAAATTATAATCATTAATATTATGATCCTTGAATTGCCGGACTGTTCATGAAAAAGAATCCGTACAGCCTGTCATTCGCGGATTAAATGAAAAAACACATTACCAGTCGCCGTGAGTGATGTTTCCATCCTTGTCGACGTGAAATTCCAGTTCATAGTAGTCTGTCACGCTTCGTCCACCTTCCATGCGAGCCGGTTTGCCGGTTTCGGTGACCTGAAGTTCAAACGACAGAGAGAATTCTCCATTGTCGTCGGGTGCAAAAGTCATGAAATCCACGCTCTCGAAAGTATAGCCTTCCGGAATCTGCGTTTTCGCTTCTTCAACATATTTTTCGATCAGGTCTTTCCGTTCGACAATATCATCTACATTGATGAAGTAAAGAACTTCGCGACGGGCACTCACTCCGCTCCGGGGTTTGGGGTCGTTGTGGGGGATTCCGAAATTGTAGTAAAGCGTTTGTTCGTACTTTTCGCCCTTGCTGTTTTGCAAGTCCACGACGCTCATTCCGAAGCTGCCCGTCAGTTCTTCTTTCTCGTGTAACACTATTTTTTCGATCTTGAAATCTTTACTGATCTTTTTCAGATCAGCCACAAGTGTCTCTATTGCCTTGGGCGAATGGGTTTCCGGAGGGAGTACTTGTGAACATGCCGGGAACAATGCTGCAATTGCAGCCACAATAAATAATTTTTTCATCTTCATGATTGTGATTTTTTGTTATTAATTAATTCTAAATTACATCATTTTAGTGTTTTGTTTAAATTCGTCCAGTACGCCGGCGCTCTCGCGTTTGACTGCTCCGACGAGTTCTCTGAAAGTCTGTTCGCCTTTTGTCTTGTCGAGCGACGTCCACCGTTCAATCATTTCGATGCGCAGGAGATAGGCGAATATTGTTTCAATATCGAATGTTTTGAAGAAAGTCTGTTCGTCCAGCCATATCCATTTCAGGAGATCGGTCTTGCGTTCGCGCGTCATCAGGTTGGGTTCGTCGACGATTCTGAAGAGTTCGGGCAGGTAGTCGAGCGTTTCACCCAGTCCGAAGTCGCGTGCGTTCGAGGTGCGCAAGGATTCAGCCACTTCGTTGTCGCCGACAATATATTCGGTTTTATCGAGTTTGTGATTACGGCAATTGATGGCTGTCAGGATGTTACCGATGTTCAAGCTGAGTTCGAACCATTCGGAGATGAAGCGGTTGGGGCTTTTTATGGCGTAGTCGTAATAGAGCGCCGAAAGCCTGTCTTCCCACGAAATGAGGGGATTGTCATCTTTTTCTTCACTTGCCAGATATTCTTTGACGAAGAGGGGAAAATAGGGTGGAATATGTTTGCTTTCAGGCAATTTTTCTTCATCCCTGAGTGCGGCGTACAACTCGGCGATGTCGTCGGCGTCGACGGTGGCGCGTTCGTCGAAGGGCTGATTCTTCAGTTTGAGGAAAGCCAGCAGGTTCTGATTATCAAACTTCCGGAAAAAAGGGAGCAGCAGGTCGCGGTCGTGTCCGGACAGAGCGCCTTCGATTTCGTGCCTGAACGACGAAATGGAATAAATCTGTTTGGTGTTGTCCAGCGCAATATCCGGCAAACCTGATATTAAATAGTAGTATTTGCTCATTTGAACAGCATTTCGATTACTTGCGGGCGCAGAAATTCTTTGAAGTAAGCTGCAAATTCGTCTTCGCCGAAGGTGATCTTGTACGATCCGGCGGCGGGAGAAATGACGAACGATGCCGGTTTGCCGCTGATTTGTTCGATTTTCACGCTTTTGTTGAGCAAGTCTTTCGCATTGGATGCAAAATAATCGGTAAGCGCCTTCGCGTCAGATGTCTGAATGGTAACCGACTCGTGCTTTGCCCATCCTTTTACCATTTCGAGGATGATTCTTTTCATAAATTCGGGATCGGCGGCTACGGCTTTTACATTGTTGGAAACGATCTGCCCTGTAATCAGGTTGGTCACTTCGCTTTTTAATGCTTCGACAGACTGGGTGGCATACATTTTCAGTTCCGATACCGTATTTTTCCTCAGTTCGGCGACCTGTTTGCCCGCGTCGGCAAGGATACGGGTTGCTTCATTTTCGGCATCGCGTATCAGTTTTCTCACCTGCACTTTTGCTTCTGCAACAAGACGTTGCGCCTCTTCATTTCCTTTTTCTACGCCTTCGCGATAAATCTTGTCGGTCAGTTCTTGAATCTTTGCATCCATGTTATCGTTGTATTATTAATTGTTTTCGGGTTTCAAAGTTATTCTTTTTTTCTTTGCGACAGTTCAAAAATAATCTTTATTAATATCGGATTAACGTTTATTTAGCGTTCGGCTGCCGCGTCTTTCAAAATCGCATATTTTTCTTTCAATGTCTACCAATTACATTTGATATGTTTATTCCCAGCAACAAATTATTTCGGGCAGCATCATGAGAACGGTTAAAAAATTGACAGTTCAAAGACAAAAAAGATTCAGGGCTTCCGTCAGGGACGTCCCGTACCGTTGCGTCGAGGCTCGACGCAGCAGTACGTTTAAACTTGACGCAAGGCGACGTCTGATCTCGACGCGGCAGTACGTCGAGCCTGTCGATGTAAAAAAGATTCGCCGATACTCAACACGCAAGGCTTCCAAAGACGCTACGGACAGGATTTACATCACTTTGGAGAATGTAGCCCGGACAAATTGCTTCCTGCCTGCCAAATCGGCGGTAACGTCGGAAACAGAAATGAAAAATAACAATAGCGTACCGGATTACGATACATTACAAAATGATTTGCACGCAAAAAAACAGTATCTTTGCCGGAGAATCAAATTTTTCCGAAGATGAGATATTTTAATATAGCAGGCCCATGTAACAGCACAAGCCATTACATGATAGAAGCCTCCTCCCGCCTGCAGGGCGTGGAAGAGTTGATAGACAGGGGACAGTATTTTGTGATTCACGCCGCACCTCAATCAAGTGGAACGACAAAATCTACATGAAGAAGGAAACGGTGGACGGGAAAACGGTTACGGTGGTGGGAGCTTAGGGGAATAAAGAATGAAATTATATAAACAAAATATTATGAACAACAAACGAAAACTTTTAACAGCATATTTGCTGTTATTGACCGTCGTCACAGCGCAAGCCCAGGTGTCTTTCGGTAAACCGGAGAAAATCAACGAACAGTGGGAATTTTATCTTGGCGATAATCCTGACGAAAACACAAAATGGCGAACACTCGATTTGCCTCACGACTGGAGCATCGAAGGCGTGTTGAATCCGTCGCTGGCTGCCTGCACCGGCTATCTGCCCGGCGGCATCGCCTGGTACCGGAAACAGGTTTTCGTACCCGGCGATAAACAGGGGGAAAAGGTGTATATCTATTTCGAGGGCGTCAGCAACCGGAGCGAAGTATATCTCAACGGGCATCTGCTGGGGAAACGTCCCAACGGATATGTGTCGTTCCTTTACGATATGACGCCTTATGTTGAATATGGAAAAGACAACCTGCTGACCGTTCGCGTTGACCATTCGCAGTATGCCGATTCTCGCTGGTACAACGGG
>JAISXP010000123.1 GCA_031270465.1 Tannerella sp.
CCGCTCATCTGCGTCATCGCAAAACCTTCGATAGTAGTGTGTTCGTAACTGTAACCGCAACCGTTGTCACCGCCGGTGATGGTGTTGGGACTGAGTTGCACCATCCCGAAAGGAGACGCCGCTCCGGGAAAAGTCTTTCCCAAGCCATGATGTGCTCCCGCAGCATGAATATTTGTACTCGCCCCGATAAACGGGTCAACAAAATCGGAAATACGTTCTTGCTGTGCAGTTTGCCGGCTGTCGTTGCAGGCACATATCAGCACGCTTAGAAGAAAAGGAACAGTTAATTTGTTCATAATATGTTTTTGTTTATGTACTATAAATTGTGTACAAAGGTACATGAAAATATTCGGATAGATAATTAACATGAATAAAATTTGTCGTCAGGCCAATTGGCGGAGTTGTTCCTGCAATATAATTCTTTTATTAAATGATTCCTAAAACCCACAAAGGCGCAAGAACCGGACAATACATCCGTTTCCTGCGCCTTTCCTGCTTGTCAACCGTCTCTACTTTTCTTCCTCGAAGCGGATGTCTCTCAAACTTTCCTTGAGTTCGATGCCGGGCGTGAAGATTACTTTTACGCCTTTGATGTTGGCGGCGGTGAACTCCTTGTCGGCATCTACGCCTTCGCTGATGGGGCTAAGACGCAGGGTGCCGAACTCGCCCAACTTCACGCTCAGGCCGAGCTTGAGGAAAGTCGGCAACTCGTCGATAAAGTTGTTCAGCACATTCTCGATGTCGCCACGTGTGAGCGACGAACGGCCTGCAATCTCTTTTGCAAAATCTTTTATCCCCAACTTGCCTGCATTCACTGCATTAGCATACTTCTTTTTCGGCGCGGACGGATTGCCCGGATTACCTTTTTCTACTACTCTGAATTTCATAACGTTACAATTTTAAATGGATTAATAATTCTTTTTTTCCTGATATCTCTTATTTTCTTCTTCGATAGCCGTAAATTTTCTCTTCGATCCCCGTAAATTTCTACTTCGATCCCCGTAAATTTCCGCTTCGATGGAAATTTCGTTGCGTCTCGATGAAAATGAACCGGCGTTTTTCATCTTATTCCGTTTTTCAATATTGAATTTGAACCGTTGTCAGCGTTTCGCCTCCGGCGGTTTGTACGGAAACGGAAACGGGAAGTCCGTCCGTGCCGTAATCGTAGACGTATTTCAGGACTTCGTGCCGGTCGGTCAGACTGTCGTCGACGGTCGCTTCCGTGAGATTGTTCGCATAGCCGAAAAACAGAGCCTTGTATGTCCCGAGCGAGAAATGGAGGTTGCGATTCCAGTAGGCGTAGAACCACAGCGGGCAATCCACGCCACTCAGGACGCCGGGCGCGCCGTCATATTTATACGTGTAGACGGCTACCGTTTCCGAGGTTTCGATGCGGCGGACTTCTTCTTTCAGCAACTGTCCTGTCGTAGCGTTCCACGAAAAAAACGAGTAATATTCGCCGTCGCCGGTTTTCTTCTTCACGCCTCCCTCGTCAATGGAGTATCTGCCCATGTCCGTGATTTTTACGGGGAAATTGGCGTCCAGTTCGATTTCCTGCACGCGGACATCGGGCGCGAATCCTGTGATTTCGACCGTGATTTTCCCGCTGTCATCTTTTTTGAATGTGTGGTAGGAATCGCCGTCCGCGATTCTCGGATCCGTCGGCCGGGAGGAGAGGGATGACAGTTCGTCGTTCCCGTAACCAAACTCGTAGGTTGAGCCTGAGCCGCCGTCGCCATTCTCCGTAATTTGCAGCAACCGGTCGTCCTGATAGGAAAAGGAGACGTCGTCGTTGTAGCTGCTCTTGATTCTGGCAGGTTTGCCGGACAGTTGACCGTCATCGTCCCCGTCACCGCCACACGAAAACGCTCCGGCAGAAAACAGGGAAATAATCGCAAAGTAAACAAACAGCTTTTTCATATTTTTCAAATTAAAACAGCATAAAATATTTCGGAGACAAAAATACAAAAACATTTTTAATTACAACATTTTTTTATGGAAATATTTCGGACATTGTTACCTCAGCAGTATTTGAGCTGTCAATCTCACGAATATTGCATATCTTTGCCTTCGTTTTATTTTATACGGCCGAGATATGAAATCTGTTTACCTGTCAGTTTTTTGTGCGGTGTGCATGTCCGTTTTTGCACAGCGGGATACGGTTATTCCTTTCGAAAAGGCATACAAGCGCGTCTACCGGATAACAAAAGCCGAAGAAAGCCGTCCGGTGATAGACGGGCGAATAGACGACGACTTCTGGACAGGACAGGGCGTCTGGACGGAAGATTTCGTGCAGATAACGCCATACGAAAGACATCCCTCGCAATCGCCCACCAGAGCCAAACTGGTGTACGACGACAAATATATTTATGTAGCGGTATACTGCCGCGACGACAAGCCGGACAAAACCATCCGTTTCATCGGCAACCGCGACGACAATGCGGTGGGCGACCTTGTCAGCATTGCCTTCGACACGTATCACGACTACCGTGCCGCTCCGGAGTTCAACATCAATGCGGGAGGTAACAGAACCGACCTCATCGTGACCGACAAGCTGAGCGTCAACCGCAGTTGGAACGCCGTGTGGGAAGGCCGGACGCACGTAAATGCAGCCGACTCGAGTTGGACAGCCGAACTGCGCATCCCGTTCAGCCAACTGCGCTACAACCGCCGGTCGGGCGACGGGCTTTGGGGACTGCACATCCGACGCGTCATCCGCCGAAACAGCGAGGTGCAGAACTGGAGCATGATTCCGCTCAAAAACAACGGACATGTGTTCTCGTTCGGCGTGATGGAAGGAATGGACAGCCTGCCGAAACCCGGCGGTATCGAAATTGTTCCCTATGTGATGGGAAAATACCGGATCGACCCGCAGACCGCAGGACCCTACCGGAAAGGGCGGATGTGGGAACGCAACGCAGGCGTCGACATCAAATTCGGTGTATCGGACTTCACGCTCGACCTGACCGTCAACCCCGACTTCGGGCAGATAGAACTTGACCCCTCGGTGATGAACCTGACGGCATACGAGACGTTCTACGACGAAAAACGCCCTTTCTTCCTCGAAGGAAAGCATATCCTCGACTTTGCCGACGGCGGCGACATGATGTTCTACACCCGCCGCATCGGCGCGGCGCCGACATACACGCCGGCAGTAGACAATGTGACTGCTTTTGCCGAACCCAAAGGCAACACGCCCATCCTCGGCGCGCTCAAACTGACAGGCACCAGCCGGCACGGCGTGACCGTCGGAGCAATACAAAGCCTTACGGCGCGTTCGACGGCGCGCGTCACCCGACACGGCGTGGAAAGCCGGGAAACGGTCGAACCGCTGACGAACTTCACCGTGGCACGCATTCAGAAAAACTGGAAGGGAAACACGCTGCTGGGCGGAATGATTACTTCCGTCAACCGCTTCTCTGAATCTCTCCTGAAAGACCTCATGGTGCGCAATGCCTTTACGGCCGGCATGGACTTCACACACTACTTCAACAACCGACTGTACTACGTGGACATGAAAGGAATGTTCAGTTCGCTGAACGGCAGTCGCGAAGCCATCAAACGGGTGCAGGACAACCCAGTGCACTATTTCGGCCGGCAATCGGCCGGCTATCTCGACACAGACCCGGCACGCACCTCCCTCAACGGAACGGGCGGATATATTCAGGCCGGACGAAAGGGCAATGACAAGTGGGCGTTCTCGGAAAAATTCAGCTGGGCATCACCCGGTTTCGACCTGAACGACGCCGGATACCTCAAGCAGGCCGACATCCTGCAAAACACATCGGAAATACAGTTCCGCCGCACGGACATCTGGAGCATTTTCCGCTCGAACACCGTCACGCTGACGCAAAACAACCGGTGGGACTACGGCGGTACGCCTTTCCTCAACACCATCGGGCTGACGTGGAAAACCATGTTCCTGAATCGCTTCGAACTGACGGCCACGGAGATTTACACCTGGAACCGGCTCGACAGCCGCAAACTGCGCGGCGGCGCCGACTTGCGATACGACCCCGGCTATACCGCGACGCTCGTCTTCAACACAGACAGGGCGCAACGGACGGTATTTACCCTGACCGGCCTTAACACGCACAGCGTCAATAAAATCGACCGGGAACAGACCGTCGCTCCGGGCATCGCCTTCCGCATGGGCAACCATGTCCACCTGACGGGCGAATTAAGCTACAGCCGCAATACGGACAACACGCAGTACATCCCCACCGCATCCGTCTACCGCGAACCGCTCATGGGACACATGGAGCAAAAAACATACGGCCTGACCGTGAAACTGCAAATGAACGTCACACCCGACATCTCGCTGCAATTCTACGGCGCGCCGTTTACTTCCACCGCAAAATACAGCGATGTCAAACGTGCTGCCGACACCCGTTCGCACACGATGAGCGAACGGTTCCACTTGTTTGCTCCCGAAGAAATCAGTTTCCAGGACGGCGTCTATACGGTAACGGACGATGGCAATCAACTCGCATACCGGTTTGCCGACCCCGATTTCAACTTCAACGAATTTCGCTCAAATCTGGTCGCCCGCTGGGAATACATGCCCGGCTCGACTCTTTACTTCGTATGGGAACACCGCATGTCCGACCGCGAAAACCACTACCTTTCCGCATGGAACAGCAACCTGGAACGTATGTTCGCCCTCCCCTCCACCAATACGCTTATGGTAAAGATCAATTACCGGTTCAACTTTTGAATGACGGTTCGGGATATCCCGGACGCAATAAATCCCCGTTCAGACGGGTTTCACCCTGTCCGAACGGAGATTCGGTTATGTCGGTCATTCAGCTATTCAGTCATTCCTCAAGCGGCAGACCATTGAAGCACCGTGCGAGGACGGCGATGTTGAGCGCATCGCCGCTGAGGGTGTCGAGCCGTGCACGGAGGTACGTTTCGACGGGCGGCATGGCGGAACCTGCAATGGGTTTGGTGAAACCGTACAGTCCGATGCCGCGAGCGATGGCGTCGGGGACGGTTTCGAGC
Organism: Tannerella sp.; assembly: GCA_031270465.1. Taxonomy (GTDB): domain Bacteria; phylum Bacteroidota; class Bacteroidia; order Bacteroidales; family Tannerellaceae; genus Tannerella. The sequence continues at coordinate 5,005 of JAISXP010000123.1, forward strand.
GGGTTCTGTCCGTTCCAGTTGGCTAAGCAGGTGATGAGCTTGGTGTGCGAGCCGACAAGGCTGTGCATGGCCTCTGTGCGTTCGCGGTCGCCGGCTTCGTTCAAGAGCCAGTCCACTTCGCGCAGCAACGTGTTGCCTTCATATTCGGGACTGTTCACTTCGTAGGCGGTGAGCCAGATGATGCAGTCGGGATTGGCGCCTCGTGCGGCGTCGCGAATCTGCTGCCATGCCCGTCCGATGGACTTGCGGCGGAATGCGAGTTCGAGGTC
>JAISXP010000151.1 GCA_031270465.1 Tannerella sp.
GTCGCCGATCTGGACAGCATGTTCGCCAACACTCCCGCCGATATGCTGTGGAACAATTACTACAATCACGCCAATGAACCGGTGCATCATATTCCGTTCCTGTACAACCGTCTCGGCGAGCCATGGAAAACGCAACGATGGTCGCGTTTCATCTGCGAACATGCTTACAAGACGGGCGTCGAAGGTTTGGTCGGTAACGAAGACGTCGGGCAAATGTCGGCGTGGTACGTGCTGGCGGCGAGCGGGATTCATCCGGTATGTCCGGGCGAAACGCGCTACGAACTGACTTCCCCGCTGTTCGACCGGATTGTCTGGAATCTCCCCAACGGGAAAACGTTCACTGTGAACGTATCCAACAACTCTGCCGAAAACGTTTACATCCAGTCGGCGACATTGAACGGTAAAACATACAACCGTTGCTATATCGACCATTCCGACATCGTAAACGGCGGAACGCTGGAATTAGTCATGGGCAACAGTCCGAATACTGAATGGGGCGTGGAATAAGGATAATTGGAAAAGAAAAGCCATCTTTGATATAAAAAGATGCATAAAGACAGATTAAAATTTACAGCATTATGACAAAACAGAGAATTACAGAAATCCTGAAAACCGGAAAAGTACTGGTTTCCGACGGAGCATGGGGTACATTTTTATATCTGAAAGGGTTGAAACCCGGCGAATGTCCGGACGAATGGTCGTTAACGCATCCCGGCGAAGTGGAAGACATTGCCCGCAGCTACATCAGTGCCGGTTCGGACATGGTAGAAACCAACAGTTTCGGCGCCAATTACTACAAACTGGAACACTTCGGTTTGCAGGATAGGGTAGCAGCTATCAATGAGGCTGCGGCGAACGCTTCGCGACGTGCGGCAGGCGACGGCAAATACGTCATCGCATCCATCGGCCCCACGGGAAAGCTTCTTCTGATGGGCGACGTCACCGAAGATGACCTGTATCGCTGTTTCAGGGAGCAGGCGGAAGCGCTGGAAAAAGGCGGCGCCGACGCCGTCTGCATCGAAACCATGAGTGATGCGGAAGAAGCCGTGCTGGCTATCCGTGCCGCCAGGGAAAATACGCAACTGGAAATCATTGCCACCTTTACTTTTGAAAAGACGCCTCAGGGAGAATTTCGTTCCATGATGGGACTGACTCCGGTCGAAGCCGTTCGCCGGGCAGTGGATGCCGGCGCCGACATTGTCGGAGCGAACTGCGGCAACGGCATGGAACGTATGATCGAAATAGTGAAAGAAATCAAATCGACATTCCCGGATGTATATATTCTCGTTCACGCCAATGCGGGACTTCCGGTTCACATCGACGGCAAAGACGTCTTTCCCGAAACGCCGGAAAAGATGGCCTCGCTCGTTCCTCAGTTGCTTGCTGCCGGAGCGAATATCGTCGGCGGTTGCTGCGGTACCACGCCGGCTCATATCGAAGCGGTTAGAAAAGCGGTTGACGGCACAGACTTTGCGTAGATGTTCCGAGACGGCGGGAATGAACATTAATGAACAGAACCGTCCCGTGCGAAGTATGATATAAAAACATAATTGTAAAGCAAATGAAAAAAGCAATCCTGATCTTCTCCCTTGTTGCGGGAATCACCGTCTGCGCATATTCGCAGAAAACGCCGGCGTATAAAGACGCCAGACTCCCGGTTGAACAGCGGGTAGACAATCTGATAAGTTTGATGACGATCGAAGAAAAAGTCGAACAGTTGCAAAGCCAGTTACTGTTTTCAACCGAATTTGACAAACGGAATTACAAAGTCGGCCACATGCGAAACAAGGCTCATTTCATACACAGCGGCCCCGACGGCTTCGCAGGCACTGTTCGCTGTGCCGAAATCATCAACGAAGACACGCGCGAAGCGCTTAAGGCAAGCCGCCTCGGAATCCCCGTGCTGCAGCACGGCGAAGCTCTGCACATCCCGCTGTGGGGCAACGCTACCTGTTTTCCTCAGAGCATCGGCATGGCGGCAACGTTCGACGACGAACTGTACTACCGCGTTGCCGAAGTCATCGCCAGAGAAACCCGCGCCGTGGGCGTGCGCCAGGTATATGCGCCGGTAGTGAACATTTCGCGCGATCCGCGCTGGGGACGCACCGAAGAAGGCTACGGCGAAGACGTCCTGCTCAATTCGCGCATGGGCGTGGCTTACACCAAAGCGCTCGAAAAAGGCGGCGTGGTGGCCAGTCCCAAGCATTATGTGGATAACTACGGCGACGGCGGACACGATTCCTATGCTTCCGGCATGTCGTGGCGAACCCTTCGTGAAGTATTTCTCGAACCGTTCCGCGCCTGCATCGAAGAGGGCGGAGCGCGTTCCATCATGGCATCGTACAATTCCGTCGATGGCGTCCCGGCTTCCGCCAGCCACCGTCTCCTGACGGATATTCTGCGTAAGGAATGGAACTTCAGAGGATATGTCGTTTCCGATTACTGGGGTGTCAACGGCGTGCATTCCGCTCACAGGATAGCCGGTTCGTATGCCGAAGCGCAGGCTCTGTGTCTCGAAGCCGGTCTCGACCTCGAACTGCCGGGAGGATACGGCGAACTTCTTTCGCTGGTAAAAAGCGGAAGAATCTCCGAACAGACGATCGACGAATCGCTGCGCAGAATCCTGACCGTCAAGTTTGAACTCGGACTGTTCGAAAATCCGTACGTCGATCCGGAAGAAGCGGACAGGACTGTTCGCAGCAAGGCGCACCGCGACCTCGCACTCGAAGCCGCCCGTAAAGTGATGACCTTGCTGAAAAACGACAATAACACCCTGCCACTGTCCGACAGAAACATCAGGAGAGTCGGCGTGTTCGGCCCCGCCGCCGACGTGATGAGCCTGGGCGACTATTCCGGCCCGAGCGGCAGCCTGAAAGGCGAACTTGTTTCCGGTAATATTACGCCCTGCGAAGGCTTGAAACAGCGCCTGAAGGGAAAAGCCGAAGTCGTGCTGCACGCCGGCAATACCGACGTCGCCGCTCTGGCGCGTACCTGCGACGTGGCGATATTCTTTGCCGCCATTCAGGAGGGCGAAGGCGAAGACCGCAGTCACCTGACATTGCCCAAACGCAACATGAAAACGGCCGAAAGTCTCGACAATGCCATGATTGTGGATACGGGCGAAAAACTGACGTTCGAACTCGACCAGGAAAAAATGATTGAAGACCTTGCCGCAAGCGGAGTTAAAACCGTTGTGGTACTGCAAAACGGCTCGATGATCGACATTCGCCGCTGGGTCGACAGGGTCGACGCCATCCTCGAAGCCTGGTACTCCGGCGAACAGGGAGGCACGGCCATTGCCGAAGCGCTTTTCGGCGACATCAATCCCGGTGGACGACTGCCGGTAACCTGGGCGCGCCATGCCGGACAGATACCGCTTTACTACTATATCAAACCCTCCGGACGTGGATATCGCTATCTCGACGACGACGGCGAACCGATGTTTCCCTTCGGATTCGGGTTGAGTTATACTTCTTTTGAGTATTCCGGCCTCACTGTGCCCGAAAAGGTAAACAGAGACGGCGACACGAAAGTGCTCGTGACGGTGAAGAATACGGGATCGGTGAAAGGCGATGAAGTGGTTCAGCTCTACCTTCGCGACGAACTGGCATCCGTTGCCCGCCCGGTGAAGGAACTGAAAGCATTCAAACGTATCACCCTCAATCCCGGCGAAAGCCGTCAGGTGGAACTCTCGCTTCCTTTCCGCAGCTTCGCGCTTTGGGACAGGGATATGAATTTTGTCGTCGAACCCGGCGTTTTCACGGTAATGATTGCCAGAAACGCTGCCGATACACTGCTGGAAGGCAGGATCACGGCAGAATAGAATATCTCCGGCAGCATATTATACTGTGCGCGGCATGATTTTGTGCATTGAATGAAACCGTTCAAAGATTCGAAAAATCAAAGATTCAAGAGTTTCAGGCGGAGCATCCCGTGTCAATGAACATCTTTATCCGGCATGCAGTATAATCAGTACCTGTTCCAGTGAATTTTATCCGGCCTGTACTTGTCCTTCGGTTTATCGTTGCCGGCCGGATAGCCTACCGGAATAACATTCAGAGGAATGATGTTGTCCGGAAGATTCAGAATATTTCTGACGGCCGAAATACGTGCCGCATCGGGATGAACGGCAGTCCATACCGCTCCAAGTCCCATAGCCTCGACCGCCAGCAAAATATTTCCGGATGCCAGCGAGCAGTCAAACTCCCAGAAAGCAAGATCGCCGGCTTTGACGTCCGAATCTCCGCAGACAACAATTGCCGCCGGCGCATGATACAGCATCTTGGCATAGGGCAAGCCTGCCGCCAGAGAATCCATAACCGTGCGGTCGTCGATTACAATAAATTGCCAGGGTTGCAGATTTACAGCCGAAGCCGCAGCCATTCCTGCACGTACAATAGTGTCGAGTGTCTCACGCGGAACGGTTTTCTCCGTAATAAAATTACGAACGCTCTTTCGCGAATGAATAACCGAAAGAGTTGCATCTTTTTTTGATATCGTTTCCATTGTTACTGAACTGTTAATTGTTTCCTTATTTCCGCATGAACACAAGAGCAGAATTAAGGATAAACTCAATATGCTGATTTTTAATATTAAATGTTTCACAATAAATTGAATTGATTTTATATTATCAAATGCAAAAGTACTGATTTTTTCAATACGGCGAAAAAACGATTAATTTTTTTTGAGATGCTATTGTCTTTACCCGTTTTCGACCTGCAACAGTGGCGCCTCAAAAAAAAGAATTGGCCGCAATTTCATTTTCTTTTATCTGATTAGCTATGGGTTTATCTACTTTATATTTCTTCATTATATATGAAAAATACTTATCGTTTTTTAATGCTATGGCTATGGCTTTCTTATAATCTTTTATAGCCTTGTCCTATTCGCCTTTGTTCTTATAAGCATTTCCCTGATTGTAATATGCCTCTGCATAATCCGGCTTTAATTCAATGGCTTTATGATAAGATTCAATGGCTTTGTCATAGTCGCCTTTGTAATAATAAGCATATCCTCGTTGAAAATATTCTTTTGCTTGTTTTTGTTTTTCGTTCATCTTGTTTTTTGTTAAACGATTATAATTTAATTTATTTCATGCTTGTCTGTAAAAGAATTAATGACGCAAAGGTATGAATTTATTTTTAAACGGATAAAAAATAGAGCACAAAGTTTTTTACACAAAGTAACCCTTTTTCGAGCAAAATGAAAAAAGAGGAATAACTACTGAGGGTCATACGCCACCGAACAATTGAAGCGACACAAATAAAGCCGAAGGACTTCAATTTTTTTTGTTCGTGTTTCGCCACTGACCGGCAATTTCCCTTCAGAACTGACGCCTATAGTCTTTACTTCACGAAAGCAACCACCTCTTTTGTCAACCACAACAACACTTGTGCTTCCTGACCTGTTTTTCTTTTTGCGTACAAACATGACGCATTTGAACTGTTAATTCAATACATAAAATCGTTACGTGCACAGTATATCTGCAGTTCGTGTATAAATTTTTTGTAATTTTACCGCGATTTTGACTGGGGTTGAATAGTATTCATATTTGCCGGTATCAAATTCAATTTTTTATTTATTAATTATTTGTCTTACTGATTTTAAAACATGAAAAAAGTATTTCTGAAAGCAATTGTACTGACAGCATCTGTGCTGCTGATATCCGGATGCCGAAATGACAGCCTGACCGATGATTTTATGTCTCCTCCCGAAACGATGGCAACCGGAGTTTACTGGTACTGGATGTCCGACAACATCTCGAAGGAAGGCGTTGTCAAAGACCTGCACGCCATGAAGAAAGCCGGCATCAACGCCGCCTTTATCGGCAACATTGGCGGCGAAGGCGTCCCCTACGGCAACGTGAAACTGTATACCGACGAATGGTGGGACATCCTGCATACCGCCATGAAGACTGCCGGCGAACTTGGTATTGAAATCGGCATGTTTAACTGTCCGGGCTGGAGTCATTCCGGCGGGCCGTGGATTAAAGCCGAACAGTCGATGCGGCATCCGGTCGCTTCGGAAACGCCGGTCGAAGGCGGCTGGCAGGTGAACGTCAAACTGCCCGTTCCACAGCAACCCACACAGTACAAAGACTGGAGCAGCGAATTTATCAACCACGAAGGCAAGCCGTCCCCGTATTTTCAGGACGTAAAAGTCCTGGCAATCCCCATACCTGACGATTACCGCATCAATTTATTCGATGCAACAGGCGCAAAAGTGACCGCCGCGAATATGAAAAACCCGAAAGATGCCTCGCTCGACCGCCCTGTGATTGACGTGCCTGACGACTCCCCGCTGTCCGTAAAATATATTCTCCCCCAAGGAAAAGAATCGTCGGTTACGTTGCGTTTGCCGAAACCCTGCGACGCCCGTTCGCTCCACATCTACGCTGCGAGTCATTGCCGCGGCGAAGGCGAGCTGCAGGCCAAAGTCGGCGGCGCATTTATCACCGTAACGGTGTTTCCGCTGTACCGCGTATTTCCGATTCCTTCGGTAGGATACACGCCGTTTGCGCCCACGGTAGCGGCTTTCGACAAAGTAACTTCGGACGAATACCGCATCCTCTTCCGCAAGCTCGAACGCGATGCCGCTATCGGCAAAATATCGCTTTCGCCGACAATCGCGCTCGACAAGTATCCCGAAAAATCGCTTGCGCGGATGTATCAGGGCGGAAATCCTCCATATACCGAATACAAATGGACGGCGGCGCTCGGAACGCCTGCCGGCAATGACGATATGACAGCCATTGATCCGGCAAAAGTCATCGACCTGACCGGCAAAATGCAGCCCGACGGCAACCTCGTATGGGATGCGCCGACGGGCAAATGGCTTGTCGTACGCATGGGAATGGTTCCCAACGAGGTATTTATAAGTCCCGCCTCGCCCGAAGGCAAGGGCTGGGAAATGGACAAACTCAATCCCGCCGTCATGCAACATCACTTCGACAGTTTTCTCGGCGAAGTGTTACGGCGTATTCCCGCCGAAGATCGCAAAACATTCCGCGTAACGGTGATGGACAGTTGGGAAAAGGGCGGTCAAATGTTTACCGACCATTTTATCGACAGCCTGCAAGCCCGTTACGGATACGACCCGACGCCGTTCCTGCCCGTGCTGACTGGACATGTGGTCGGCTCGCCCGAACAGTCGGAACGGTTTCTTTGGGACGTGCGACGGCTTACCGCCGAAATGGCCGGAAATAACCTGCTGTCCGGCTTCCGGGCGATAACGCACAAACACGGTATCGAAACTTGGATAGAAAACTATGGCGATTGGGGTTTCCCGGGCGAATTTCTCCTTTACGGCAAAAATACCGACCGTGTCGGGGGCGAATTTTGGACAGGCGGCGATATGCGGTACATCGACGTTGCCGCTTCGTGCGCACACATCTACAACAAGCCCCGCGTATATGCCGAATCGTTCACAAGTGGAAGCGGTTTTATCTCGCATCCCTACTCGTTGAAGCGCGACGGCGACGCTGCTTTTGCCGCAGGACTGACGAGTTGCTTCCTGCACGTCTATATTGAACAGCCGACCATTGAAGCCGACCAGGGTCTGACGGCATGGTTCGGCGTTGAATTTAACAGGAAAAACACATGGTTCGGCCAGATTGACCTGTTTACCACATACCTGAAACGTTGCGGCGTGATGCTCGAACAGGGGTTGCCCGTGTCGGACGTCGCTTACTTCATCGGCGAAGACGTTCCCGTCAACAGCGGTCCCTTCGGCCTGAATCCCAATACGGCGAAGGATGGCGTCGACGTCCCCGTGCTGCCGCAGGGCTATAGCGCCGATTATGTCAATTCGGACGTGATTATGAACGCCTTGTCGGTGAAAAACGGCCGTATTGTGCTGCCTCACGGCATTTCGTATAGCCTCCTTGTGCTGCCCCCGTTTGAAACCATGCGTCCCGAAGTGCTGAAAAGCATCGAACGGCTCGTGAACGACGGCGCAACGGTTCTCGGAAAAGCGCCGGAACGTTCGCCGAGCCTTCAAAACTACCCCGAAGCCGACAGCGAACTGACTGCCCTTGCCGGAAAGATGTGGGGCGGTTCGTACGGAAAAGGTAAAATCCTCTCCGGCATGACAATTGAAGAAGCGCTAAATACCTTAAACATCATCCCCGACGTGAAACTCGGCAACACGGACTTCGTTTACGCCCACCGCACAGCCGCCGGACGTGAAATATATTTCGTCGCCAACCGCAGCGAAAAGTCTGTGCAAATCTCGCCGGAATTTCGCGTCGCCGGACGCCGGCCCGAACTCTGGAATCCTGTCAACGGCGAACGGCGTCCGCTGCCGGCATACGAACAGAAGGACAATTCGACCGTCATCCCCTTGCAATTCGAGCCTTACGAAAGCATGTTTATCGTGTTCGCCGGAAAGGGCAATCCTCAATCTTCGGCAGTTGAAGATAACTTCCCTGCGTCCGAAGTTTTTGCCGAAATAACGACGCCCTGGACAGTAACTTTCGAATCGGACAGCATCAAACGCGGCCCGTCCGGGCCTGTCGTCTTCGAAAAACTGCAATCCTGGTCGCAACACGACGACGAACGCATCCGCTACTATTCCGGTACAGCCGTTTACACAAATACCTTTACACTCGACGCCAAACCGTCCGGTGACATCTGCATTGATCTCGGTAAGGTAAACATGATGGCGAAAGTGAAAATCAACGGCAAATATACCGGCGGAGTATGGACGTATCCCTATCGCGTCAATATCGCCGACGCGGTGCAACCGGGCGAGAATACAGTCGAGATCGAAGTGGTAAACACCTGGACCAACCGCCTCATCGGCGACTCGTTCGTCCCCGAAGATGAACGGGTGCTGAATTACTCCTTCGATTCGTGGATGTCGAAGAAACTGAGAGATGCCGGACTGTCGGGGCCTGTGAAGATAACAGGAAATCAAAACTTAATAATCAAAGAATAAATAGATAAAATGAAAGGAACATTTATAAAAACATCCTTCCTGGCCGTCACCGCTATGCTGCTGGTGCAGGGATGTAATAAAGACAGGCTGGCGGAAGATTTTGCATCGCCGCCGGAAACTATGACCACCGGCGTGTACTGGTACTGGATCAACGACAACATCTCCAAGGAAGGAGTGATCAAAGACCTATACGCAATGAAGGAAGCGGGCATCAATTCTGTATTTATCGGAAACATCGGAGATCAGCCGACGTCGTACGGCAAGGTGAAACTTTTTTCCGACGAATGGTGGGACATACTGCACGCGGCCATGAAGACCGCCGGCGAACTGAACATCGAGGTCGGCATGTTTAATTGCCCGGGGTGGAGCCAGTCCGGCGGCCCGTGGATCAAAGCCGAACAGTCGATGCGCCATCTTGCCGCATCCGAAACGCTGATAACCGGCGGCGGGAAGGTGAGCGTCAGACTTCCCGTCCCGCCGCAACTCTCGTTCTACAAGGCGTGGAGTAGCACATACGTCAACAACGAAGGCAAATCGCCGGATTTTCAAGATGTACGGACGCTGGCAATCCCCGTGCCGGACGACTACCGCCTCAACCTCTTCGACGTGACAGGCGCCAGGGTGACGGCCGCCAACATGCGCCCGCTGAAAGACGCTTCGATAAGCAGCCCCTCGCTCGACACGCAACCCTCGTCGCCCCTGCAGGTAAAATACGTCGTGCCGAAGGGCGAGGAAGCCTCGATTGTACTCAAACTGCCGCAGCCGCAGGACGCCCGCTCTCTCGTCATCTATCCCGCAAGCCACTGCTGGGGCGAGGGTGAACTGCAGGCGCGGGTGAACGGAGTGTTCGTCACCGTCGCCACGTATCCGTTCTGCCGCACTTCGCTCAGTCCCTTTGTCGGGTTTACGCCCTTCGCGCCTGTGGTGGCAGGGTTTGACAGGGTGACATCGGACGAATACCGCATCCTCTTCCGCCGAACCGACAGCGATGCCGCCATCGGCAAAATCGCTCTTTCGCCGACCGCCATTCTCGACAGGTATCCCGAAAAAACACTTGCCCGAATGTATCAGGGAGCAAATCCCGCATGGACGGAATACAAATGGACGTCGGTGTTCGCCACGCCCGCCGGCAGCCACAGCGAGACAGCCATCGCCCCTGCGGAGGTTGTCGACGTCACTGACAGGGTGCAGGCGGACGGCACGCTCGTCTGGGATGCACCCGAAGGCAAGTGGCTCGTCCTGCGAATGGGGATGCTGCCCAACGGCGTGCTGGTAGCGCCCGTCTCGCCCGAAGGCGAAGGCCTCGAGATGGACAAACTGAACCCTGCCTTCATGCAGCATCACTTCGACAGTTTCCTCGGCGAAGTGATGCGCCGTATTCCCGCCGAAGACCGCAAGACCTTCCGCGTCGCCGTCATGGACAGCTGGGAAAAGGGTGGACAGGATTTCACCGACCATTTCATTGACAGCCTCAGGGCGCGCTACGGCTACGACCCCACGCCCTTCCTGCCCGTACTGACCGGACACCTTGTCGGCTCGCCCGAACAGTCGGAACGCTTCCTGTGGGACGTCAGACAGCTGGCCGCCGAGATGGTCAGCAACAATATCCGCTGCTTCAACGACATTATTCACAAACACGGCCTTTATTCGTGGATAGAGAACTACGGCGACTGGGGCTTTCCCGCCGAGCCGCTGCTCTACGGCAAACATGCCGACCGCGTGGGTGGCGAGTTCTGGCCCGGCGGCGACTACATGCGATACATCGACATCGCGGCCTCGTGTGCACACATCTACGGCAAGCCGCGCGTATACGCCGAAGCCTTTACAAGCGGAGCCGGATACAATCACTATCCCTATTCTCTCAAACTGGAGGGCGACGACGCTTTTGCTTCGGGAATGACAGGCAGCATCCTGCACGTATATATCGAACAGGCTTACGAAGACCGGTATCCGGGTGTGGAATCGTGGTTCGGCGTGGAATTTAACCGCAAAAACACGTGGTTTCCACATATCGACCTGTTCACAACCTACCTGAAACGCTGCGGCCTCATGCTGGAGCAGGGGCTTCCGGTGGCCGACGTGGCCTGCTTCCTCGGCGAAGACGTGCCGGTAAACTCCGGTCCGTTCGGACTGAATCCCGGCGCGGCGAAAGACGGAGTCAGCGTTCCCGTGTTGCCGAAAGGCTATCGCGCCGACTATGTCAATTCCGACATCATCATCAATTCCATGTCGGTGAAAAACGGGCGGATTGTTTTGCCGCACGGCGTTTCGTACAGCCTCCTCGTGTTGCCGCCGCTCAAGACCATGCGCCCTGAAGTGTTGAAGCGTATCGAACGGCTGGTTGCCGAGGGCGCGGTCGTGCTGGGAGAAGCTCCGGAACGGTCGCCGAGCTATCGGAATTATCCGGACGCCGATAAGGAACTTGCGGATATTGCCGACAGTATGTGGGGCGACAGGACTGCCAGAGATCGCACTTACGGCGAAGGCCGTATTCTTTCGGGGATGACGATAGAGGAAGCCTTTGCTGCACTCAATATCGCGCCGGACGTGAAGACCGACGCCAAAGTGACTTACGCCCACCGAACCGCCCGTGACAGGGAAATCTATTTCGTCGCCAACCAGAGCGACAGCCTCGTACAGATTGCCCCCGAATTTCGCATAACAGGCAGGCAGCCCGAGTTATGGCATCCCGTGACCGGCGAACGTCGCACTTTGCCGGCGTACGAATATGGAGACGCAAAGCACAGTATATCTACCGTTGTTCCGCTGCAACTGGAACCGCGCGAAAGCGTCTTTATTGTCTTCGCAGGAAAAGGACGTCCGAAATCGTCCGGTGTGAAGGACAATTTCCCCGACCCGGAAACCGTCGCCGAAATCGATGCGCCGTGGTCGGTGACATTCGACTCCGGCACGGTCAGCCGCGGGCCGTCCGGGACGGTGATATTCGACAGACTGCAGTCGTGGTCGGAACATGCTGACGAACGCATCCGCTACTACTCCGGCACGGCCGTTTACAGCAACGTCTTTACGCTCGACGACATTCCCTCCGGCGACGTCGGCATCGACCTCGGGCGAGTCGGAGTCATGGCAAAGGTGAAAATCAACGGACAGTATGCCGGCGGTGCATGGACGTATCCCTACCGTGTGAACATCACCGGCGCCGTGAAAAAGGGTGAAAACATGGTGGAAATAGAAGTAGTCAATACGTGGGCAAACCGCTTTATCGGCGAATCGTTGCTGCCCGAAGAAGCGCGGCTGGTGAAACCTCTGTACCGCAACTGGCGCTCCACATCGCCGCTGCA
>JAISXP010000155.1 GCA_031270465.1 Tannerella sp.
TTGTTTTTCTGAAAAACAGTTTGTATCTTTGTATCGGGTTTTATGCAGACAAAGGCAAGACAGAGGTGGACAAACAGTACCCTTGGACAAGCCCCAAATCGTACCCCATAAGACTGAAACAACGACTTATCTTACTGTCTTTCAGATAAATAAAAAATCAATTAAAAGTCCTGCGAGGGCTATACATGCTGCGAGAATTTTTACTGATGTTTTCATATAAATTACGAATTATAAATTACGAATTACGAATTATGAATTATGAATTAATTATTTTTTACTGCTTTAAGCGTTTTCGTTTTGCCGTCTTTTCTAATCGGAACAGGTACATGCCTGTCGGTAGGCGTTCCGGATAGACGGTTTCATCGGCGACGGTCACCTTTTGGGTATGGATGGCCACACCGGTGGACGTGAACACTGTGAGCGTGCAGGCGTATGGTAGAAATGCACAATTTTGCGTTTCTACCATGCCAACGCCCGCGCTATACCGTTCCCTGCTCAAAATGTATTTCTTCCAGTTTTCTTTTCAGTTCGACGCTGGGGGTGAAGATGATTTTCGTGTCCGAAATCATTCCGGTGTTGAAATCCTTTGCATCGTCGACGCCCTCGCTACCGAACGACACGCGCATCGTCCCCAGTTCGCCGAGGTTGATACTTTTGCCCATCAACAGGTATTTGGGGATGACGTCGGTCAGGCTTTCTATCACGTTCGATACGTCGCCCCTCGAAAGGGACGAGATGTTGACGATTTCTTTCGTCAGGTCGCTTTTTGCGATTTTGCCGTCGTTTACGGGTGCGGCGTACCATTTGACCTTGCTCCGGTCTTGCGGGTTTGCCCGCTGAATCAGTTTGTATTTCATATCGGTTTAATTATTTAATGTGTTTCCGTAGAGACGCAAAATTTTGCGTTTATACAAATTCCACCTGTTTGACATCTAAATAAATACCTCTGCCGGCGTCGGATAATTTCCATGCGGGAGAAAATTTATTTCCGCACGTGAGAAAATAAATTTTCATACGGGAGGAAATTTATCTCCATACGGGAGGAAATATACCGCCCGCCGAACGGTACAAAATTAGGTGAATAGCAAAAGTGGGAGTGTCCAAAATGACAATTTTTTTGGTCGGATTGTGTCCAAAACAACAAAACTTTCAGCGGGGCTGTGTCCAAAACGACAAAATCGGACTTATCGGCGCCCGATTTTGCGTTTTCACTGATTTTTGCGCCAGTTTTTTGGCGTAAGGCTGGTTTGCTTGAGGAACTGTCGTCCGAAATTGCTTTTGTTGTTAAAGCCCGTGTGCAGCGCCACATCGTGGATGCTCATCTCCGGATGCTGCCGCAGCAGTTTTTGGGCTTCTTCGATGCGCAGTTCGTTAATCCATCCTCGGAAGGTCTGTTTGCAATATTTATTAATGTAAGACGACAGATAGTTGCGGTTGGTGTACAGTTCGGCAGCCAGCGTATCGACGGTAATGCCCTGCCGGGTGAACTGCCCTTCGGCTACCCATTTCGCCAGTTTTTTTTCGATTGCGACAAAAGCCGTTTCGCAGGCCGCTGCCGGCGTGTTGTCGGCGGGGGGAGGGTTGCCGGTCGTCGGCGCGTCTTCCACCGCCGTTTCGATGAAGTGAAACCGGAAGGCGTAGTTCAAGAAACAAATGCCAAAGAACGTGTAGAAGAACCACACCGGCACGACGGTAAAGAGCAGCGATCTGAGATCGGACGTGAACAACTCCGGCAACAGCACCAGCACGCCGATCGTCAGCGCGGCATAAAAAGAAAAGGCTACCCATCGCAGCCGCCCGGCTACGCTGTCGGAAAAATAGTTGTCCATCTGTTGGCCGAACTGTCGGTAGTTGGCGGTGAACAGCCGCGTGTAGCGTATCAGCTGGATCACATAGAGCAGGAGTAAGCCGTAAAGCGCCGTGCGGAAACAGTCCGGCGTACAGACGAAATAGACGGCGAAGACCGCTACGACAAACGTCAGGACAAGCGCCAGTTCGCGGCAGAAGCGACGGCGTTCCATCCACTGCACATTGAGCAGCGTAATCAGCGCCCAGGTGAAAAGGAAAGCCTGCGAAAAGGCAATGGCCAGCGTCACCGTCTGCGTCAGCGGATCATTGTCGCCGTCCGCATCGCGAAAAACATATTCCATCCCGTTGACAAGAGCGAAAAACAGGTAGGCGCAGGCCATCATCTTCCGCGCCTTTCGGTAGTTCCGGAGCAGGGGACGTTCCGGTATGGCAATGAACAGAAACAGCAGCCCGAAAATCACAAGCAGGCTGGCGGTTGCGACGATGGAAAGGGTGTCGTAGAGTTCGTGAATCATCGTTCTTCCGGTTTAAAGGATTTCAAATGATTCATCGGCAGCCGGAAACGGCGGCCGGATAAAAACAGACGGCGGATGCGCCTTTAACTCGCTATTTATAAAGGAATTACCCCCCCCCATAGGGGATACGCAGGGTTTCGTCCGGCCGGGTCGACAGGAATCCTCCCGGTACCGCAAAGCCGGCTTTCCGACGCAGCAGGCGCTTGATAACCCCCCACGGTCAAAACGGATGTAATTGCTTTTTCTCATAATCTTCTGTTTGCTGTCGGCTAAATATTTCACAAATGTAGTGATTTTGGAGAAAACCGGCCGGTGATTGTCGCTTTTTATTTTTTTGGGATGCGAAATAAATAAACGGTAGCAGTCTTCCCGTGTCCCGTTAGGGACGCAATGTTGGTAGAAACAGGCAACCCACCTCCGATACATCGTCCCCACGGGACACGGGAATCGAACCGTTACATGCTATATATTTCGCGTGCCTAAAAATAAAACGCGACAATTTGAATTGCACCCAACGAATGAATGGAGATGTAAAAAAAAGCGTATCTTTGCATCCTGATTAAAAAAACATTATTTACCGTCAAGATAAAAAACGTATGATGAGACTTTTTTCTGCCTTAGAAAAGATATATACGAAAGAAAACCTGTCTGCATTGCAGGCGCAGCGGCTGGCACACGAGATTTCGTTCGGTCCGGTCGTTTTTCAGGCGTCGCGCCTGATGGTTAAATTCGGTATCATGCAGTTGCTGATAGATTCCAAAGAGGGACTGACGATCGACGAGGTTGCAGAAAAGACAGGGCTTTCGCACTATGCCGCACAGGTTTTGCTCGAGTCATCACTCACCATCGGGACAACGATTTATGCAGAGGGTCGTTTCACTGCCTCCAAAGCCGGCTGGTTTTTGCTGAACGATCCGATGGTGAAAGTAAATATGGCATTCAACCACGATGTCAACTATCTGGGCTGGTTTCGTCTGGAAGAAGCCCTGCTGAACGGCACACCCGAAGGACTGAAAGTGTTCGGAGACTGGAAAACCATCTACGAAGGCTTGTCGGCTCTTCCTGCACAGGTGCAAAAAAGCTGGTTCGATTTTGACCATTACTATTCCGACGAAGCATTCGACGAAGCTCTCAAAATCGTATTCGCCGGTCATCCCCGCACACTGCTCGACGTGGGCGGCAATACGGGACGATGGGCTTTGCGGTGCGTGGATTATAATGACGGCATACAAGTCACGGTCATGGATTTGCCCTCGCAACTGGAAATGATGAAACAGCAAACGGCCGGCAGGAAGGGCGCCGAACGGATTTCGGGTCATGCCGCCGACTTGCTGGACAGGTCTGTCCCTTTCCCCGCCGGTTTCGACGTCGTCTGGATGAGCCAGTTCCTCGACTGCTTCTCGGACGAAGAAGTCACGGGCATCCTCACCCGCACAGCCGCCTCGATGGATGCCGGCGCTACGCTCTTTATCATGGAAACGTTCTGGGACAGGCAACGCTTCGAAACAGCCGCCTACTGCCTTGCGCACATAAGCCTTTACTTTACGGCAATGGCCAACGGCAACAGCAAAATGTATCATTCCGAAGACATGATACGCTGCGTGGAAGCCGCCGGTCTTGAAATTGAAAAAATAATCGACGGACTGGGAAAAGCGCATACCCTCCTCGTGTGTAAAAGAAAACAGTGATGCCGTTCGACGAGATAGACATACTGGACATACTGCCGCAACGGCCGCCTTTCGTGATGATCGGAAAGCTGCTGCATGTCGACGAACGTGTTACGCGCACCTCGCTGCTCGTGTGCGATGACAATATATTCTGCGAACACGGGCAGCTGACGGAATCGGGCGTCATCGAAAATATCGCCCAGACATGCGCCGCCCGCATGGGCTACATTAATAAATATGTGAGCAACGACACGGTGAAACTCGGATTTATCGGTTCCATCCGCAACATGGAAATCGTCCGGCTGCCCCTGACCGGCGAAACCCTCGTGACACAGATAGATGTGCAGGAAGAGATCTTCAGGATGACGCTGGTATACGCAACGGTCAGAGTCGAAGACGAACTCATCGCGTCGAGCGAAATGAAAATATCAATAACCGACATTGAACGTCAGGAAAATGAATGAAAAGAACAATATACTGAAGGCTTCCGTGGAGATTAAGATTCGCTTCAGCGAAGTCGATTCGATGAACATCGTCTGGCACGGCTCACATGCGCTCTATTTCGAAGATGCACGCGAAGCCTTCGGCGCAAAATATGGACTTGGCTACCTTGATATTTTCGCCAACGGGTATTACGCACCGTTGACGGACTTGCGTTTCAGCTATAAAAAACCGCTGATATACGGGCGGAAAGCACACGTCGACATTACATACCGGCATACCGAAGCCGCCAAAATCGTTTTCGACTACGAGATATTCGATTCGGAAGACGGCTCGCAGGCCGCCACAGGCTCTTCGACGCAGGTCTTCCTCGATACGCAATACCGGCTGGTATGGACGAATCCGCCTTTCTACGAGGAATGGCAACGAAAATGGGGCTTGATATGATAAAGCAGACAGGAAACAATATCATTTCGTCACTGGGATTCACGGCTCTGGAAAATTACGAATCGGTGAAATCGGGTCGTTCGGGCGTCGCGCGCTACGAGAACTGCATGGGTCTGCCCGAACCGTTCATGGCTTCGCTGATCGACCGGGAACGGCTGAACGACTGTTTTGCCACGCTCCGTTCCTGTACGGACGATTACACACCCCTCGAAAAAGCGGCAATCCTGTCGATACACGACGCCGCAACGCAAGCCCGTGTTGACTTGTCTGCTCCGCGCGTCCTGTTTCTGCTGTCAACGACCAAAGGCAACGTCCATCTGCTCGATGAAAATGAAAACCGACACCATCCCGACGCCGCCTGTCTGTGGTATTCGGCGCAACGCATAGCCGATTATTTCGGCAATCCCAACACGCCATCCGTCATATCCAACGCCTGCATATCGGGAGCCTGCGCTCAAATCGAAGCCTTGCGGCAATTGAATGCGGGCATGTACGACTGCGCCGTGGTGACGGGTGTCGACATGCTGTCCGGATTTATCATTTCGGGGTTTCAGTCGTTCAAAGCCCTGTCTTCCGGTGTCTGCCGTCCGTTCGACGCATCGCACGACGGGTTGAATCTCGGAGAGGCCGCCTCCACCATTATCTACCGGAAGGCCGACGAAACGGATATGAGCGGCGTCACGCTGATATGCGGCGCCGTACGCAACGATGCCAATCACATCTCAGGCCCTTCACGGACGGGCGAAGGCTGTTTTCTCGCCTTGCAGTCAGTTACGAAAGAAGTGAATACGAACGACCTTGCATTCATCAGCGCACACGGGACGGCTACGGTATATAACGACCGGATGGAGGCCGTCGCCCTTGCGCGCGCAGGACTTGACGGCGTGCCTGTGAACGGGCTGAAAGGTTATTTCGGACATACACTGGGGGCGGCCGGCGTTCTTGAAAGCGTGATTTCGTCGTACGCACTGGCCGACCGTACGATTTTGCCGACGCCGGGCTTCACCGCAGGCGAGGCCGATTCGACGCTTCGCATAACCGACCGGATTGCCCGCACGGAAAAACCGTATTTCATCAAGACGCTTTCGGGCTTTGGAGGCTGCAATGCGGCATTGCTGTTTCATTTCTCTCCGAAGAAAAGCGGGGATTCGAAGATTCAAAGATTCAAGGCTCCAGCGGCAATGCCGGCGCTTTACATATACAGGCATTGCCGCATCTCCGGCGGACGTGCGACGGTGGACGGAAAAACAGTCTTCGCCGGACAGGAAACGGAAAGCGGGAAGTTCCTCACCGCGCTGTACCGCTCGCTGAAAACGGACTATCCGAAGTTTTTCAAGATGGACAACTTGTCGAAGCTCGGCTTTCTGGCGTCCGAACTGATTCTTCGCGAAGAGGCCTCGCGTTTTACGCCGTGTGTGGACAGGGCTGTCGTTGGTTTCAACCGAAGTTCGTCGCTTGATACCGACATCGCATACCAGGCTACGATTCGCCATGCGGACGATTTTTTTCCCAGCCCTTCCGTCTTCGTTTATACGCTTCCGAACATCGTCACCGCCGAAATTGCCATCCGCAACAGGATATACGGCGAAACGTCGTTTTACGTTTGCGCACATTTCAATGCAGGACAGATAGCGACGACGGCAGGCCACGTTTTCCGGGATGGAAGCGTCCGCCATGCGCTGGTTGCATGGGTGGATTATTTCGACGGACAGTACGACGCGCTGATGTGGCTGACAGGAACTGCGCCGCCGGACGACACATTGCCGGGAATACCTTTTTCGGCAGACAAATTACAGGAAATATATTACAATCAAAATTAAATGACAATATGGATAAACTGATTCTAAAGTTGAAAGAAGAGATTATCGAAGTTTTGAATCTCGAAGACATTACGCCGGCCGACATCGACGAAAACGCACCACTCTTCGGAGACGGACTGGGGCTTGATTCCATCGACGCGCTCGAGCTGATTGTCCTGATGGAAAAGAATTACGGCATCAAGTTGAAAGACCCTTCGCAGGGACGCGATCTTTTCAAGTCCGTACGTATCCTTGCCGAATATATTCAGGCAAACAGAACAAAATAATCATGCGGGAGGAAATCTTTGTGACGGGCGCAGGTATCGTTTCCGCACTGGGAACAGACCGGCAGGAGACGCTGGCTGCATTGCGCAGTCGCCGTTCGGGCATCGGCGCGCTTCGTTATCTGAACACTTTGCATACGGAATTTCCCGTCGGCGAGGTGAAAATGAGTAACGGAGAGATGATGCGGCAGTTGAATATCTCCGAAGAGGAGGTGACGACACGCACGTCGCTGATGGGTATGATGGCTGCCCGCGAAGCCATCGGACAGGCCTGTCTGCAAGAAGACTCCCGCCCGCGGATCGCGCTGATTTCGGGGACAACCGTCGGCGGAATGGATAAAAGCGAACAGTATTATATCGATTTCCTGACGAACGACACAAGAAATGCGTATATCGCCACCCACGACTGTGGCGCATGTACCGAAATGATTGCCGACTATTTCGGCCTTTTTTCGATGGTAGACACGATTTCGACGGCATGTTCGTCGGCCGCCAATGCCATCATGCTCGGCGACATGCTGCTCCGCGAAGGAAAGGCGGACATTGCCGTAGTTGGCGGAAGCGAGTGCCTTACGAAATTTCACCTGAACGGTTTCAACACGCTGATGATCCTCGACGACGCCCCGTGCCGTCCGTTCGATGCAACCCGCGCAGGGCTGAATCTGGGCGAGGGAGCGGCATATCTCGTACTCGAATCCGAACGCACGTTTCGCCGGCGCGGCGTCACACCGCTGTGCCGTCTGACGGGCTACGCCAATACGTGCGATGCATATCATCAGACCGCCACGTCGCCCGAAGGTGAAGGCGCCTGTCTGGCAATGACGAAAGCGCTGGAATCGGCGCACCTGAAACCCGAAGACATCGACTACCTCAATGCACACGGCACAGGTACGCAAAACAACGACCTGACCGAAGGCATTTCCATTCAGCGGGTTTTCGGCGACGTCATACCGCCCGTGTCATCTACCAAAGCGTTTACCGGACATGCAACCAGTGCGGCGGGCAGCATCGAAGCCGTCATCTCGCTCCTGGCGCTGCAACACGATTTTATCCCCGTCAACCTGCACTTCTCCACGCCGATGAAAGAACTGCGCTTCACACCGGCGACGGACGAAAAACCGCCCAAACCGTTGCGGCACGTCATGTCCAACTCGTTCGGGTTCGGCGGAAACGATACGTCTCTCATTTTTTCAAAAACTTGACGCCTCATGCAGCAAAATATTTACATCTCGGCAGCAAAACAGATTTCGGCGCAGTCTCCTTTGTCGGACGACTGGGTGGAGCATCCGCTGCTCTACGGCGAATCGTTCGTGCCGGCCATCGACCCGGACTACAGGCAGTATTTCCCACCCAACGCCGTCCGCCGGCTGGGGAAAATCCTGAAGCGCGCCCTGCTCGTTTCGCGGCAGGTGATGGACGAGGCAGGAATCAATTCGCCCGACGCCATCATTACGGGCACCGGATTCGGATGCATCGAAAATACGGAAATATTTCTCGACGCAATGCTGAAAGAGGGAGAAGCGTATCTCAAGCCTACGCATTTCATGCAGTCGACGCACAACACCATCAGTTCGCTGATTGCGATAGACTGTGGCTGCCACGGCTACAACATGACGTATTCGCACAAGGCGCTCTCGTTCGAATGTGCATTGCTGGATGCATTTGTCCGGTTGAAAAACGGAGAGGCGACAAATGTGCTGGCAGGCGGGCACGACGAACTGACACCTCATTTTCATACTCTCCTGCAACGGCTGGAACGTATGGAGGCAGGCACGGCTTTTCGCAGCGAGACGGCTGTCGGCATGATGCTCACAAACCGGCACGTTCAAAACGCGCTTTGCCGCATAGACGGAATCGAGACTTTTTACCGTCCGAACGACCGGCAACTGAAACAGGCTCTGGACAGGATGCTGGCATACGCCGGATACCGGTATGACGAAATAGACGCCGTCATGACAGGCTGCAACGGAATGCCTGCCGACGAACAGGCTTACGACTGCCGGTGTACGAAACTGTTTCCCGATAAAAAACGGCTTCGTTACAAACGCCTGTTCGGCGACTCGTTTACGTCATCCGCCTTGGGGGTGTATGCAGCGGCTACATGCCTGCGCCGACGGCATATACCCGCGCATCTCTTCGAGGAGCAGACACAAGACGCTCTCGACGGCGCAACATGTTTGCTGCTTTATCATCTGTCTGAAAATAAAACTCATTCACTAATCCTTCTGTCATCATGTGGAAACTAATTCTTTTATCCGTGACGCAATGCCTGTTTCTGTGCGGAGGGCAGGTCTTTCTGAAACTGACCGTGGAAAAGACGGGCGCGTTCCGGTTTGCATGGGCTTTTTTCCGCAACCTGCTCGTCAACTGGAATTTTCTGGCTTCCGGTCTGTGCATGGCGGTGGCCAGCTGCCTGTGGATGTACATGCTCAAGCGATACGAACTGTCGGTCGTTTATCCGATGATCAGCATCAGTTATGTTTTCGGAATGCTGGCATCGATATACATTTTCCACGAAACGGTATCCTTTGTGCGCTGGATCGGCGTTTTCATGATTATGACAGGCGTAGTATTAATTGCAAGATAAACACCGGTATGAAAAACAGGAAAGTATTTTATTCATTTGCCTTCGCGTGGCTGTTCGGCCTGGCGATACATGCGCAGATGCCGCCGGCGACAGCGGAACAGCAAAAAATGATGCTGGAGAAAATCATGGCGGCCTCCGAAAAGATGGAAAGCCTGATTTGCGATTTCGAACAGACGAAGGAACTGTCCGTCCTGAGCGAGCAAATCATCTCGAAAGGGAAAATGTATTACAGGAAAAACGGCAGGCTGCGCTGGGAATATCTTTCGCCCTACAGCTATACGTTCATCCTGAACGACAAGAAAATACTGCTGCAAACCGAAACGGGCAAAAACGTGATTGACATAAAATCGAACCGGTTCTTTCAGGAGATAGTCAAAATCATGATAAACGGTGTGGACGGAAGCGGACTGACCGACTTCAAAAATTTCACAAACAGCTATTACTGGAGCGATAAGAAATGGGAGGTCATCCTCAGCCCCGTCAAAAAGGAGATGAAACAGATATTTTCGTCCATCAAACTGACGTTCAACGTCAACGATTTCACGGTCGAAAGTGTGGTGATGGAGGAACGGAACGGCGATAAAACAAACATCCGTCTGACGGATAAAAAACTGAACGGCAAGGTTGAAGACAGGCAGTTTAATATTGATTAGCGTGTACGCCTGTCTGGCCGTTTCGTGCCGGACTGTAGGGGATGCGCCCGCCGCGATACGGATGTTCGATGCCGGCAGGACATCCGGCTATCAGGTGCGCATCCGAACGGAACAGGCCGAAGTGACGGGCATCCTGATAGTGAAACATATCGACGGCGAATGGCGCGGAAGCCTGATGAACGAGTTCGGCCTCAAGGCGTTCGATCTCGTCGCATCCGAAAGGAAATGCCGTCTGATACACGTCGTCCCGTTTCTGGACAAGTGGTATATCCGCCGCACGATTGAACGCGATTTCATCTATCTTTTCCGCGATGCGCCGAAAGGAAAAGCGGCGAGAAACAAACGCCTGACACGGACGGGCGAGGGCGCTTTCGTCCTGAAAAACACGGCGAGGCACATCGAGTACACATTTCAAGCGTTTACCCTATGAAACTGATAGACGACTTTTTTCACATCCTGCAGATGCACGAAAACGAATCGGGATTCGTGTACACAATCGCCCTCAACAAAGACCATTTCATCTACCGGGCGCATTTCCCCGGAAACCCGATTACGCCGGGCGTATGCATCATCCAGCTGTGCAAAGAATTGATGGAGCACAGGCTGAAACGGCCGCTGTTTGTCCGCAGGGCGCTCAACGTGAAATTCCTGTCGGTAATCAATCCCGAGGCGTGCGACACGCTGCAGGTCGTTTTTTCCAAAGTCGCGACGGTGGACGACGGCTGCAAGGTTGCCGTTTCGATCTGCCGGGACGATACGCAATTTGCCAGGGCGAGCCTTTTCTTCCAATGGAGGGAAATTCGGGATTCGAAACTCGAAATTTCAGATTCCAGATTCGGGATTCGGGATTTGATGAAGCAGGCGGGCGTATGCACAGTCATTCCCACCTACAACAACAACGCTTTCCTGAGCGGCGTGCTTGATGCCGTCCTGCAGTATGCCCCGTCCGTGATTGTGGTAAACGACGGCTCGACGGACGGCACGGAGGAAACGCTGAACCGCTACCGGCAACAAATCAAAATCGTTTCGTACAGCCCGAACAGGGGGAAAGGCCATGCGTTGCGCCGCGGCTTCGACGAAGCGGAAAAGTCGGGCTACTCGTATGCCCTGACGATGGATTCGGACGGCCAGCACGATGCCCGCGACATCCCGAAATTCGTGGAAGCCCTCCGCCGGCATCCCGACAGCATGATCATCGGCAGCCGCAATCTCCGGCAGGAAAACATGCCCGCGGCGAATACTTTTGCCAACCGCTTCTCCAACTTCTGGTTTACGATGCAGACCGGCATCCGCCTGCCCGACACGCAGACCGGCTTCCGCCTCTATCCCCTGAAGCAGATGAAGGGCATGAGAACATTCTCGTCGCGCTACGAAGCCGAACTCGAACTGCTCATACGCTCGGCTTGGCGAAACATCCCCCTGCACCCGATACCCGTACGGGTGCGATACCTGCCCGAAGGCGAGCGCGTAACGCATTTCAGGCCGGGCATTGATTTCCTGCGCATCAGCATACTGAACACGCTGGCCGTCGTCGGCGCGATTTTCTACGGATATCCCGCACGGCTGTTCCGGCGGCTGAAAGACGGAATTTAGCCAATCGCCAAACACAAAGATACGGGGAACACGGAGAAAAGACATATTCTCCGTGTTCTTTGTGCCTCCGTGTTTGAATAAAGAAAAAATCTCTTCGCAGTTCACGAAAAAAAACAATAATTTTTTTTTCACCGGATAATTGCGCCATATTCAAAAAATATTGTTACATTTGCCCCCGTTTTTGATTAAAGTAAAAATACATGAACCACAGCTCACATATCACCTTCGCTTTTTCGGCGGTGCAACAGTTTGAATTGATAATCGACACAGTCAAATGACGCCGGTTCGTTTTACCGTTTAACCTGCCGATAAGATGACGGATTTTTTTGTTTCCATATTCAAGCGTTGTGCCGCGCACAGAAAACTGACGGTTGTGCTGTCGCTGCTGCTTACGCTCGCTCTCACGCCGGCGCTCCTGACAATGGAATACAGGGAAGACATTGCCGAATTTCTCCCCGACAGCAAGGAAAACGAACGCATCAACACCATTTACCGCCATATCGGAACCTCCGGCAAACTGATGATTTTTTTCTCGCACAAGGATTCGGCGCAGCATGACGCCGAACGCATCATCGAGGCGATAGACAGTTTTGCGGTACGGCTGGAAGAGAATGACAGCCTGCGCGTCATCCCCGAAGTCATCGCACGGATAGACGAAAGCCTCCTGCCCGAACTGATGGATTTCATCCGGAGCAATGTGCCCTATTTCCTGACCGAAAACGATTTCCGCCGCATCGACTCTCTGCTGACGGACGAATACGTCGCCTCCTGCCTGAAAAACGACAAACAGCTGCTGACGATGCCTTCGGGCGCAATCATGAAAGACAATATCGTCGGCGACCCGCTGCACCTGTTCGCTCCCCTGTGGCAGGAACTGAACGCTTTCAGCGCCGGCGAAAACAGGGAACTGAACGACGGATACATCTTCTCGGACGGCGGACGGAAAGGAACCGTCATCGTGACTTCGCCCTACGGCGTGAGCGAAACGGACAGAAACGCGGCGCTGCTCACACTGATCGACCATACGGTGAGGCAGGTGGAAACGTCGTTCCCCGACATGCGAATCAGCTGTTTCGGCGCGCCCGCCATCGCCGTTGCCAATGCAGACCGGATAAAGAGCGACAGCCTGCTGGCCGTTTCGCTGTCCGTCCTGCTCATCCTTGTCCTGCTGATATTCTTTTTCCGCAACATGCGACACATCCTGCTCGTGTTCCTTTCCGTGTTTTTCGGATGGCTGTTTGCCCTCGCGCTGCTGGCCGTATTCAAAGGTAGCATATCCATTATTGCACTCGGCATCAGCTCCATCTTTATCGGTATAGCCATCAATTATCCGCTTCATTTCATCGACCGCACACGGCATCAGCCCGACGTCGGGCAGGCGCTGAAAGAGATTGCCTCGCCGCTGCTCATCGGGAACATCACGACGGTAAGCGCCTTCCTCAGCCTCGTCTTCATCCCTTCAAACGCCATGCGCGACATGGGTCTGTCCGGCTCGCTGCTTCTGGCGGGGACGATACTGTTCGTGCTGATTTTCCTGCCTCACCTGGTTCGGCGGCACGGGAAGCACAGTTCGAAGAGTCAGGGCTTCGGGGATTCAAAGATTTTCGACCGCTTCGTCTCCTTTGCTCCCGAACGGAAGAAATGGATTATATGGAGCGTGCTGATTCTGACATGCCTGTTTCTCTATCTGAGCCGGTTCACGACGTTCGAACCGGACATGAACAAAATCAACTATATGACCGACCGACAGCGCGAAGACATGCAACACATGATGCAGTTACTCGAAAAACGCGACAGGGATATCGTCTATTTCGTCTCCGAAGGCGCGACGCTCGACGATGCACTGTCGGCCAGCGAACAGAACGCATGGCTGCTCGACACGCTCGTGCGCCGTGGATGGATAGAAAGCATTTCGGGGACGGGTGTCTTCCTCGCGTCCGGAGCGGAACAGCAGCGGCGAATCGACCGGTGGAACGGTTTCTGGCAGCCGCGCAGGGAATGGCTGCTGCAGCAACTGGAGGCGTCCGGACAGGCGGAGGGATTCAGGAAAGGTTCGTTCGAACCGTTTGCACAACTGCTGAAACGCGATTTCACCGTGCAGGACGAAACCTTTTTTGCACCGCTCGTCTCGCTGCTGGCCGAAAACTATATCGTGCGCGACGAAAACCGTCACATGCTCGTCCATCTGCTGTATTGCAGCAAGGACAGGACGGCTGCGCTCGAAGACGCCATCAGAAGCGACGCCGGGAACGCTTTCGTGTTCGACTCGCGCGACATCGGGCGGCGCATGGTGGATGCGCTTTCCGACGACTTCAACTACGTGCTCTTCTTCTGCGGATTCATCGTCTTTCTTTTCCTGACAATATCGTTCGGGAGGCTCGAACTCAGTCTGATGACATTCCTCCCGCTGGCGGTTAGCTGGATATGGATTCTGGGCATCATGCAGCTGACCGGGATGAGTTTCAACATCGTCAATATCATCCTTGCCACGTTTATCTTCGGTCAGGGCGACGATTATACCATTTTTATTGCCGACGGACTGATATACGAATATGCATTCCGTCGGCGCATGCTGGCTTCACACAAGCGCAGCATCATGCTCTCTTCGCTCATCATGTTTTCCGGTATCGGGACGCTGATTTTCGCCCGGCATCCTGCGCTGCATTCGCTGGCCGAAGTGACGATTGTCGGAATGTTCTCGGTCGTCATGATGGCATACATCATTCCGCCGTTTATTTTCCGGTGGCTTACGCAGCGGAAAGACGGCGGATACCGCGAAGTGCCCGTCACATGCCGGCGGGTGCTTTATTCCGTCTATTCGTTTGCCGCTTTCCTCGTCGGGAGCATCCTCGTCACTGCTGTGGGCTTTTCGCTCTTCATCTTCGGGAAGACCGAAAAGCGGCGGCTGCGCTATCATACGTTCCTCTGCCGCGTGTCGCGCTTTGTGGTGAAGCGCATTCCAGGCGTGAAGTTCCGGCTCGACAACCTGTCGCACGAATCATTCGAACGGCCGGCCGTCATCATCTCCAACCATCAGTCCCATCTCGACCTGAAGTGTCTGCTGATGCTCACGCCACGGCTGGTGATTCTGACGAACGACTGGGTCTGGAACAATCCCTTCTACGGGCAACTGATCAGATATGCGGATTTTTACCCCATATCCGGCGGCATCGAACACTGTATCGACGAACTTGCCGACCGTATGAAAAACGGTTATTCCATCGTGATCTTCCCCGAAGGCACACGCTCGGAAGATTCGTCCATCCTGCGGTTTCATCGCGGCGCATTTTATCTGGCGGAAATGCTGACAGCCGACATACTGCCCATCATTCTCCACGGCGTGGGCGACGTGTTGCCCAGGAAGGATTTCATGCTGCGCGAAGGACGCATCACGGTCGAGATTCATCCGCGCATTGTACCCGGCGACACCCGCTACGGTACGGATTATGCCGCCCGGACGAAACAACTCCGACAATGGTACGGCGAACAGTTCGGCGCAATGTGCACCCGCCTGCAGGATGCACGGTACTACAAAAGCTTTGTCCTGCACAACTATTTCTATAAAGGCGCGTCCGTCGAGCGGAGCGTATCCGCCGCGCTGAAAAAGACAGACTGCTTTGCCCGCTGGATAGATGCGCATCACGGCAATGACAGCATACTGGTCGTGAACAGCGGATACGGCGAGTTCGCCTTCCTGTTTGCGATGGTGCACAGACAATGCCGCATCACAGCCGTCGATCGCGACGAAGACAGGACAGCGCTGGCGCGCGCCTGTGCCGGACTGCCTCCCAACCTGCATGTCTGCCTCGAAACGGACTTGCCGGCAGACGCAACGTTCGACAAAGTATATCTGCTGCGCCCCGACAGTGCACAGACGAAGGCGTACAGCCATTATAATCCTATAATAATAAACGAATGGAAAAACATGTTCTGATTGTAGGAAGCGGCCTGGGCGGATTGACGTGCGGTTATATCCTGTCGAAAAACGGATTCAGGGTGAGCCTGTTCGAAAAGAACGTTCAACCGGGCGGATGTCTACAGACATTCGTACGCCACGGCGTGAAGTTCGAAACGGGGATGCATTACGTGGGAAGCATGGAGGAAGGGCAGACACTGCACCGTTTCTTCAAATATCTCTCGCTGCTTCCCGACGTGGAGATGTCGTCGCTCGACAAATCGGCTTACGACATCATCTCGCTCGGCGGCCGGCGTTTCGCCTATGCCAGCGGCGCCGAGCGCTTCGTCGATTCGCTGGCCTCCCGTTTCCCGAACGAGAGGCGCAATCTTGAACGCTACGTCGGCGTGATACGCAGCGTGGCTAACGACTCTCCGCTGTATTCGTTACGCCATACGCATCCGGTGACGCTGCTCAACCCCGAATATATCAAGCAGAGCGCAAGTTCGTTTGTCGATTCGGTGACATCCGACCCGCTGCTGCGGCAAGTACTGGCAGGCAATCTGCCGCTCTACGCCGGCATCCGGGGGAAAACGCCGCTCTACATCCACGCGCTTGTCAACGATTTCTACAACAAAAGCAGCTACCGTATCGTTGGCGGAAGCGATGTCATTGCCCATTCGCTGATCAAATCCATCCGGGCGGCGGGCGGCGCGGTACGTACGCTGTCGAAGGTTGTAAAAATCGACTGCGACGAGAAGAAAGCCGTTGGCGTCACGCTTGAAAACGGCGAAGAGGTACGGGGCGACTACATCATTTCCAACATTCACCCGTGCCGCACCATCGAACTGCTCGATACCCGTCTGATACGGAAATCCTACTGCGAACGGATCATGAACCTGCGCAATACGGTGTCGAACTTTACCGTCTACATTCATTTCAAAAAAGATACGGTGCCCTATCTCAATTCCAATTTTTTCCACTACAACGGGGCGAGCGTCTGGGGCTGCGAAGACTATACGGAGGCAGACTGGCCGAAATCGTTTCTGTACATGCATCACTGCTCGGAGCACAGTCAGCGCTATGCCGTGGCGGCGGTACTGTTTGCATACATGAATTTCGAGGACGTGGCAAGGTGGAACGGCACGCGCATCGGCCGCAGGGGCGAAGACTACGAAGTCTTCAAACGGCAAAAGGCGGAGCGCCTGCTCGACGAACTGGAAAAACAGATGCCCGGTACACGTGCAAACATCGAACGGTACTACACGTCCACGCCACTGACCTATCTCGACTACACCGGGACGGAAAAAGGCTCGATGTACGGCATCTTTCGCGACTGCACGGAGCCGGTGCAGACCGTCGTCTCGCAGCGCACCAAAGTGTCCAACCTGTTTCAGACGGGACAAAACATCAACTCGCACGGCATACTCGGCGTCATCATCGGCGCAATCATCGCTTCGGGCGAACTGCTCGGCGTAAACACCATTATCGAACAGATAAAACGCACGTAAGTCATGGAAACAAAACAGACGGTAATCATCATCGGCGGCGGAATCGGGGGACTGTTCTGCGGAGCAATCCTGAGCAGGGAAGGCTGGCATGTGAAAATCTTCGAACGCCATTTCAAACTTGGCGGCGGACTGCATCAGTTCGTGCGCCGGGGCGTCGCCTTCGAGACGGGCATGCACGTCATGGGCGCGTTTCATCCCGGCGGCGTCCTGCACAGAATCTGTTCCTATCTCGGTATCCTGGACCAACTGACTATCCTGCCGGAAGACGACGACTGCTTCGACATGTTCCATATCAAATCCGACGGGCGAAAATACCTCATGCCGCGAGGATACGAACGGTTCGCGGCAAACCTGTGCCGGCATTTCCCCGAAGAACGCGAGAATATTCATCACTACATGAAAGCTCTGTACGGCATCTGTCGGGAAGTCAGGCTGTACAACATGGAAAATCCCGACATCTCCTTTCAGGAATTTTCGGACGGCTTCATGCGAAGCGTCGGCGATTTCATTGACTCCTTTACCCAAAACGAACGGCTGCGATACGTCATGGCCTACTGCAATCCACTCTATGCGGGCGACCGGAATGCCACGCCCGTGTATATCCACGCGCTGATAAGCAAATTCTACATCGAAGGCGCATGTCGCTTCGCCGGAGGCAGCCAACAACTTGCGGATGCGCTCGCCGGCGTCGTCCGGCAGGCGGGAGGCGAAATATACACGGGTAACGGCGTGACTCGTGTTGAAATAGAAAATAAAAACGCAGCATATATCGTCGCGGCAGACGGGACGCAACACCGTGCCGACCGCTATATTTCGAGCATTCATCCGTCGTCATTCTTCAAACTGACGGACACATCCAAAATACAGCGCTCCTACTGGCAGAGAATCGATTCCATCCCGAATACGTATTCGGCCTATACGCTGTACCTCGTCTTCAAACCGGAATCTTTCCCCTTCTTCAACTACACGTATTATTATCAGGACGATTATGAAGAGACGTGGAAACACCACCTCTACACCGAAGAGACCTGGCCGAAGGGACTGATGTTTATCACGCCTCCCGTCACGAAACACGATGTTTTCGCCGAAAAAATGATCGTAAACTGCATCATGAACTTCGACACCGTCAGCCGGTGGGAAGATACCGTCAGCGGGAAACGCGGCAAAGAGTACGAAGCATTCAAACGCCGCTGCGAAGAAAAAATCATCCGCAAACTGGAAGAAATATTCCCGGACATACGTTCATGCATCAGGGGAATATACAGTTCAAGCCCGCTTACCATCCGCGACTTCTACAATCAGAAGGAAGGCGCAATGTATGGCGTCAGAAAAGACTGCCGCAACATGGCGCTTTCGCATATTGCCGTACGGACAAAAATGAAAAACCTCTTCTTTACGGGACAGAGCATAAATTTGCACGGCATTTTGGGCGTCCCCCTCACCGCCATCAACACCTGCGCCGAACTGGTCGGGATGGAAAATCTGCTTGACAGGATAAATGCATACAAAACACAATAGGTATTGTATTATCTTTTTCGTGTGTTCCTGTATGGTGTGTCTATGGTGTCTGTATGGTTTCCTGTATCAGTAGCCTGACGTAGGAAGAAAATTTTTCCGCATAAATAATTGTCTCTTCAAAAAAATATATTCTACAAAAACGGGATTCGAGATTTCGAGGACGTTCGGATGGATTAAAGAATATTCGTCGACAACTCGGTGCCGGCCGGTCGCAGGTAATGAAAATTTCATTATTCTGTTACGCTTCCGTAATAACACAGCAATACCTTTGCCCCGTCAAATTATTAACGATAATTAAACTGATTAAAAATAACTATCTTTTTATTAACTATTTAAACTTTATTTTATGACAAAAAACTGTACTTTATTTAGATGGATCGCATGGCGGAAGATAATGTGCCTGCTGTGTGTCCTGAATTGTTCACTTGCCTTGCTGGCTCAAAAGAGGGTCACAGGCACGGTGAATGACGCCGGCGGAGAAGCAATCATCGGAGCAAATGTGGTGGAAAAAGGCACCACCAACGGCATCATGACGGATGTGGATGGAAATTTTGTACTGAGTGTTCAAAACGACGCTGTTTTACAGATTTCATATATCGGTTTCGTTGCACAGGAGATTGCGGTCGGTAATCAAACTCATATCCGGATCACGCTTCGCGAAGACTTGAAAGCGCTGGAGGAAGTTGTGGTTGTAGGATACGGGATACAGAAGAAAGTGAATCTGACAGGCGCCGTTGCGCAAGTCACTGCGGCGGAACTGGAAAACCGTCCGGTTTCAAACGTATCGCAAATCCTGCAGGGAACGATGCCGAATGTAAACATTACGTTCGCCAGGGGAGGAGAACCCGGTTCGGGAGGCGATATAAACGTGCGCGGGATAGCATCGATTAACGGAGGCGATCCCCTTGTGTTGATTGACGGCGTGCCGGGTGATATCAATCGAGTAAATCCTCGCGACATCGAATCGATTTCCGTGCTGAAAGATGCTGCGGCATCGGCTGTCTACGGGGCGCGGGGCGCTTTTGGAGTCATCCTGGTTACAACCAAAAATGCACAGGCCGGGAAAATGAACATCTCCTACGGCACATTCTTTGCCACATCGTCGCCGACGATAAGTACCGATTTTCTTACCACAGGATATGACCACGTCATGCTGAATGACGAAGCTTTCCGACGGACAACCGGCAATACATACACCCGCTACTCGGAAGAAGATTATGCCGAACTGGAAGCGCGCCGCTACGACAAAACGGAAAATCCCGCCCGCCCCTGGGTTGTTGTGAAGAATGTGAACGGACGGGATATTTACAACTATTACGGAAACTACGACTGGTGGAAGACGGTGTTCAACGAGCAGCAATCCTCTCAATCACACAGTTTGAATCTGTCCGGCGGCACGGAAAAACTAAACTTTCTGCTCTCAGGAAATTTTTATACTAAAGAAGGCATTATGAAAGTCAATACGGATAAATTCAGTTCATACAATTTCCGCTCTAAAATCAATGCGCAGATATTTCCTTTCCTGAAAGTGACCAACAACACGTCATATTATGACAACACGTATGATTATTACGGAATAGAAGGCGGCGGCAATTCCAACTTCATATATGTGACCGTACATGCGCTGCCGGCGTATGCACCTGTAAATCCGGATGGGACGCCTACATACAACACATTGAAAAACAACTATTCCATTGGCGACGGTTTGTATGCCCTGCTCCTGGGCGGTAATTCGAAAGGCGCGAAGGGTATACACGAATTTACTACCACGACAGGGATTGAAACCGATCTGCTCCCCGGCTTGAAACTGAATGCGGATTATACGTACAGCATCTATATCGCAGACGACTGGTATCGCACGACTGTTGCCGAATATTCCATCGAGCCGGGAAAACTGGATGTGGTGCCCAATTTTAATACCGACCAGTTGAAGAAAGAACTCTGGCTGGACCCGATGCATGTGTTTAATGCATACGCCAATTACAACCGGGCATTCGACAGGCATTCCGTCAGCGTGACGGCGGGTATTAACTTTGAAAACAAACAACATGCACGCATGTTTGCTTCGCGAAAAAACCTGATTTCGGAAACGCTGAACGATTTGTCTCTGGGAACCGGCGACATGCTGGTAAGCGGCGGTGCCTATGATTACACCCTCTTCGGCGCTTTTTTCCGTGTAAACTACGATTTCAACAATCGCTACCTGATGGAAGTAAACGGGCGTTACGACGGCACCTCTCGCTTCAAGCAGGGGATGCGTTTCGGTTTCTTCCCGTCCGTTTCGGCAGGATGGCGCGTCAGTGAAGAATCTTTTTTCAAAACAGCTAAAAATACGGTCAATAACTTGAAAATACGCGCTTCATACGGTTCTTTGGGCAATCAGGCCGTAAACAAAAGCAACCCGAATTATTATCCTTACATTTCCACTATGGCAATGAGTTTGTCTTCCTGGCTGATCGACGGACAAAAGGCGCAAAACGTAAGCGCCCCCAATCCGATTACCGACAATCTGACGTGGGAAAAAGCGACCACCATCAATGGCGGACTTGACATAAGTTTCCTGGACAGCAGGCTGAATGTGTCGGCCGATGCCTACGTGCGCAATACGGTAGACATGCTTGTGCCCGGAGAAACGCTCCCGGCCGTATTCGGCTCCAGTTCGCCTCAACAGAACGCCGGCGATCTGAGGACAAAAGGTTACGAATTTGTTGCAGGATGGAAAGACCGGACTACGCTCTGCGGCAAACCTTTCAGTTACGGCGTATCGGTTGCCCTGGGCGACGCCGTATCCGAAATAACGAAATATGATAATCCCAATAACCTGCTGTCCAACCATTATGTCGGGAAAAAATGGGGCGAAATATGGGGTTTCAAGATCGACGGATATTTCAAGTCGGACGAAGAGGCTGCCAACTGGAAAATCGACCAAACGTTTTTGGACAGGCAACTGCTGAATTCGCCGGGCGAATGGGGAAAGTTGCGCGCCGGCGACTTGAAATTCATCGACGTAAACGGCGACGGCGTGATTAACGCAGGAAAGCAAACGGCAGACGACCACGGCGACCTGATGATTATCGGCAACACACAGCCCAGATACAATTATGGACTGAACATGAATGCCAACTGGAACGGGCTGGACATATCGGTATTCTTCCAGGGTATCGGCAGGCGCGACTGGTATCCCAACGGCAATGCCGACAAATTCTGGGGGCCTTATTCCCGTCCGTACTATTCTTTCCTGCCCAAGGATTTCGAAGATAAGATATGGTCGGAAGACAATCCCAATGCATATTTTCCCGTACTGCGCGGATACATGGCTTTAAATTCGGGAAATAACCTGAACACACCGAACGACAAGTACATACAAAACATCGGATATCTGCGCCTGAAAAATCTGGTCGCAGGTTATACCTTGCCGAATCCGTGGATGCAGAAAGCCGGAATACAACGTTGCCGCCTGTATATAAGCGGCGAAAACATCCTGACCTGGACTCCTTTCGAAACTGATTATATCGACCCCGAACAGCCGGTAGCCGACAGCAACGGACGCAGTTATCCTTTGGCCAAGACGCTATCGATAGGATTGGACATTACTTTTTAATTCACATCAAACATTTTAAATCATGAAGAAAATATTTATCTCTATTACTGCCATACTGGCCATCCTTTCGGCTTGCGATATGGAAAAATATCCGCTGGACGCCGTTTCTCCGAACACATTTTTCAATACGGAAAGCGATCTGCGGCTATATACCAATTCTTTTTATTTAGCGTTGCCCTCGGCAGAAGGCGTCTATAACGAGGCGGTGGACAACATAGTGAAACAAAGCCTGGAAGACGAAATAAGCGGGATGCGTATCATCCCCACGAGCGACGGAGGCTGGACATGGACTAACCTGCGCAACATCAATTTTTACCTGGCAAATTCGTCGAAATGCGAAGATGCTGACGCCCGTGCGCATTACGACGGTGTGGCATGGTTCTTTCGTGCATACTTTTATTTTAACATGGTGAAACGTTTCGGCGACCTCCCCTGGTATGACGAAGTTATTAGTGACCAGGATATCGAAAATCTGCAAAAAGCAAGAGACCCGCGAACCCTCGTGGTCGACAATATCCTCAAAGACATTAACAATGCCATCGACAACCTGCCTTCCGATCACCGGATAAACGAAGTAACCCGATGGACTGCTCTTGCCCTGAAAGCAAGAATATGTCTGCATGAAGGAACATTCAGAAAATATCATACCGAATTTAATCTTCCGAACAGCGAAACGTTTCTCGACGAAGCAATCAAAGCTTCCGAAGAACTGATGACGAAGAGCGGATACAGCCTGTACAGCACGGGACGCCCGGAAAGCGATTATCTGAATCTCTTTGCCTCGATAGACGCCAATCCTGTGGAAGTGATTTTGGCAAAAGGATTTAGCGATGAATTGCAGGTGTACCATAATTTGAACTATTACACAATGACGGCTTCCTACGGGCGTCCGGGACTGGAAAAACGACTGGTGAACAGTTACCTGATGAAAGACGGAACACGATTCACCGACCGGCCGGATTACGGGACCCTGTTCTTTACAGACGAAACAAAAAATCGTGATCCGCGCCTGTCTCAAACCATACGCACTCCGGGATATACACGCATCGGCAATACAGAGCCTCTCGTACAGGAATTTGGAGCCACGGTCACGGGATACCAACTCATCAAGTTTGTTTCCACGGAGCGATACGACACCTACGCTAAGAGCATAACCGATATGCCCATCTTTCGTTTTGCAGAGTCTTTGCTGATTTATGCAGAAGCAAAAGCCGAGAAAGGAACATTGACACAGGACGATATCGACAAGTCCGTCAATCTTTTGCGATCCCGTGCAGGCATGCCCGGCTTAGTCTTGTCGGATGCAAATGCAAATCCTGACCCTTATCTGGCGAAACAGTATCCGCACGTCGGCGGATCAAATAAAGGCGTAATCCTCGAAATCCGGAGAGAACGGAGAATCGAACTGGTGATGGAGACACTCCGTTACGACGACATGATGCGCTGGAAAGAAGGCGCCACTTTTATGGAACAGTTCAAGGGAATGTATTTCCCCGGACCGGGAAATTATGATCTGGATGAAGACGGCAATATCGACGTCTGTCTCTACGACGGCGAACGACCCGCGGTCGAAGGGCGAAAAGTACAGTACCTTAAACTGAACGGCGACGTGACCCTCGAAAACGGGACAAACGGCTGTATCGTAATCAATCCGCACATTGAAAAGAAATGGGATGATGACAAAGATTATTTATATCCGATACCTATTCAGGAACGGCTGCTGAATCCGAACCTCACACAAAACAAAGGATGGGTCGACGGAGTCTGATAATATCCGCATTTTTTTGGAGGGAGAAAACCTTCTCCCTCCATATTTTTCCTTATTTTTGTCGCGAAACTATATACATTAAAAATAATATGAAAACAATGAAACACCTGCCCGCGTTCGCCATTCTGCTTTTATCCGGCTGGACGGCGGCTCTTTCCGCACACAACATCGTGCCGAAGGAAGAAAACACCATCCGGATAATGAGTTACAACGTCCATAACTTTGTAGGGATGGACAGCAAAAGAGACTATCAGCGGATAGCCGATGTGATCAGCGCCGCCGCGCCGGATGTCGTGGCCATACAGGAAGCCGACAGCGTGACGCAACGCAGTGAAGGTGACTTCACGCTACGCGAACTGGCCGATCGGACTTTGATGTTTCCCGTCTACGCGCCGGCCATCGACTTTCAGGGCGGAAAATACGGCATCGGCATTCTTTCGAAAGAAAAACCCCTGAAAATTCAGCGAATACCTCTGCCCGGACGTGAAGAACGCAGAATGTTGCTGATTGCCGAGTTTGAAAAGTACGTGTTTGCATGCACGCATTTCTCATTAACCCCGGACGACCGTCTGGCTTCGGTGGACATCATCAGGCAGGCTGTCAAAGGCGTCACCAAACCCATGTTCCTCGCCGGCGACATGAATTCCGTGCCCGATTCCAAACCGCAGCTCGCATTGCGCGAAACATTTGTGACGCTGAACGATACTGCCGCACATACCATTCCCGTAGTTGACCCGAAACGTTGTATCGATTATATCTACGGCTATAAAAACGGCCATACATACACCGTACTGAACCGGCAGGTCATCGACGAGCCGGTAGCTTCCGACCATCTGCCCCTCTTCGTCGATGTGCGGCTGAAAGCCGATGTGTCCGCCATATTCAGAACAAAGCCCTATCTTCAAAATCCGCTCGACAACGGGATAACTGTCTCCTGGTTTACCGACGTACCAGCGCATGGCTGGGTAGAATACGGCACAGACTCTTCCATGCCCCTGAAGAAAGAGCGGATTGTTGACGGTCAGGTAGTATGTAACACGAAACAGCATAAAATCCGCCTGACAGACCTGCAACCGGGCGTGACGTATTATTACAGAATATGCTCGCGCGAGATTACCTTGTACCGGGCATATAAAAAGGAATTTGGGGAAACGGCGCGTTCGGACATGTACACTTTCAGGATACCTGCCGCGACAGACGAATTCACTGCGCTGGTATTTAATGACCTGCATAAGAAAAATGATGTGCTGAATTATTTGTACGAACAGGTTAAAGACCGTGCGTACGATTTCGTCATCTTCAACGGAGATTGCATCGACGATCCCGTAAATGAAGCCGAAGCCATTCATTTTCTGTCTCGTATGAACGAAACGGTACATGCCGAAACAGTACCCGTCTTCTATCTGCGCGGAAATCACGAAATACGCAACGCCTATTCGATTCAAATGCGCAATCTCTTTGATTATGTGGGCGACAAGACGTATGGTGCATTTAACTGGGGTGATACGCGGTTCGTCATGCTCGACTGCGGCGAAGACAAG
This sequence comes from Tannerella sp., assembly GCA_031270465.1. Taxonomy (GTDB): domain Bacteria; phylum Bacteroidota; class Bacteroidia; order Bacteroidales; family Tannerellaceae; genus Tannerella. The sequence continues at coordinate 25,630 of JAISXP010000155.1, forward strand.
CCGGATAGCACATGGGTATATTACAACCTGAACGACTTCAGCGGACTGCGCAATGAACAGGTCCGTTTTCTGAAGGACGAGCTGTCGGGAAAGGTATTTAAAAAAGCAGCGAAAAAAGTGCTCGTTCATCATATTCCTGTCTACGGGATGCCGGCGGACGCCTATAACCCCTGCCTGACTTTGTGGGGCAATCTGCTGGCGAAAGCGCCTTTCGATATTTGCCTCAACGGTCATACACACAGGCACACATTCCTTCCCAAAGGCGCTGCGGACAACAGTTATCCCGTGATGATTGGCGGCGGAAACCGCATGGAAACGGCAACGGTCATGATACTTCAAAAGAAAGGCGAAAGACTGTATCTTAAGGTCTTAAATACAAAAGGAGATTTGCTGAACGACCTGGTGTTTTAATGTTGTTCTTTGCCGGGCTTCTTCCAGCAGCCCAGATTTGAACCGCGAATATCATGCCGTGCAGTATAAATAGCGATTTATTTCTCAAAATACGCCTTCAATAATGCATCATAAAAACAAACGTATTCGTGAATGCCTCTATTGCGAGAATAATCATCAGTTAGAAGGAGACGTAGAATTAGATGAGTCTTTCGTTGGCGGTAAGAACAAAAATCGGCATGCTAATAAGAAAGTGAAGAACTCTCAAGGCAGGAGCTTCAAAGATAAAACTCCAGTATTAGGAATGCTGCAACGTGGAGGCAAGGTGGTTTGTCGTGTCGTGAAAGATACATCAAAGAAAAGTCTCACTGCTCCTATATTGAAAACCATTAAACGTACCGCCACGCTTTTTACCGATGAGTGGGGTGGCTACGATACAGTTGGTAAAATCTACACCCGATATATCGTTGATCATAGTAGCGGTCAGTATGTTGATGGAGATGCTACCACAAATTAGTTGGAGTTAATTCGTATATAATTACCTAAATTTATTTCAGCGCTTCGACGATCAGTCCGGCCGTGCGCTGTGAGGCGCCGGGCTGCCCCAGCAGGCGGATGACTTCGTCGTAACCGTCCTGCATCTGCCGGCGATATGCAGGCTCGTGCAGCAGCCGTTTCAGTTCGGCGCGAATCCGTTTCCTCGAAAACTTCGCGCCGAACAGTTCCTGCACGATTTCGCGCCCGCCAATCAGATTGACCAGCGAAATATAGGGCGCATGAAAGAAGTGACGGTAAATGAAATTCACTAACCATCCTCCCGGAAAACTGTAGCATACCACCTGCGGCACACGGAACAATGCCGTTTCCAGCGTAGCCGTGCCCGATGTCACCAACGCCGTATGACTGTTCTCCAGCAGTGTATACGTTTGTCCGAAGACGACAGGGACGTTCCGCCCGTTCATGTACTTTGCGTAGTCGTCTTTTTCCAGTCCGGGTGCGCCGGCGATCACACACCGGTATTCGGGAAACGACAGGGCTGCATCCATCAAGGCAGGCAGATTCTTCCTGATTTCCTGCCGCCGGCTTCCCGCCAGTATGGCGATCAGCGGGCTTTCGTCCGGTCTGCCGTCTTGCGGGGAATCGCTTTTTCCGTCACGGCATTTCTCCCTGTATGTGGCGACGGAATCGACCGACGGGTTGCCGACGTAATCCACCGGATAGTCCAGCGAGCGATAGAAGGCTTTCTCGAACGGGAGAATGCAAAACATACGGTCTACGTGGCGGCGAAACGCGCGGATGCGGTATTTTTTCCACGCCCATATTTTCGGCGATATGTAGTAGTACACAGGAATATGGCATTTTGTCTTGACATATTTCGCTATTCGCAGATTGAATCCGGGGTAGTCGACGAGTATCACTACATCCGGCCGGTATGTGCGGATGGCTTCGCGGCAGCATTTCATGTTGTGCAGGATAGTTCGCGCATGCAGCAGCACCGGCAGGACGCCCATGTAAGCCATTTCGCGATAGTGCTTTATCAGCGTTCCACCGGCAGCCTGCATCAGATCGCCACCGAAAAAGCGAAACTCGGCCTGCGTATCCTGCGCCTGCAGGGCGAGCATCAGATTCGATGCGTGCAAATCACCCGAAGCCTCTCCCGCTATCAGAAAATATTTCATGCCGTCATTCCTCCGTGAACTGCCATGTTTTCAGCGTATCCATAAAGGCGTAGTCCGTCACGTCGATGCGGCAGGGCACCAGCGAAGCATATCCGCAGTCCAGCATCCGCGTATCGTCGTCGGGGTGACCGGGTTTATCCCGTACGAAATCACCGGTCAGCCAGTACTGTATCTGTCCGTTCGCGTCCGTTTCGCGGTCAAATTCCCTTATCCACCGTCCTCCGGCCTGCCGGCAGACGGCAATGCCTTTCACCCTGCCGGCCATGTCGGGCACGTTCAGGTTCAGGCAGGTGCCGTGCGGCAGACCTTTTGCGAGCATCAGTTGAGCAACCATTCGCCCCAGCCGTCCGGCTTCGGAGAAATCGGCGTCGGGGGTATAGTCGGAGAGCGATACCCCCAGCGAGGGGATACCGATTACGCAGCCTTCCGTCACCGCGCCCATTGTCCCCGAATAGTGGACGCAAACGGCCTGATTGCCACCGTGGTTGATGCCGGATATCAGCAGGTCGGGCGTGCGGTCGAGGATCTCGTTGACGGCGAGTTTTACGCAGTCGACGGGTGTGCCCGAACAGCGGTAGACGGTCAGATTTTCACCCTGCTGCATCATCGTGCAGGTTAGCGGAGCGGTCGATGTGATGGCGCACGACATGCCCGAACGGGGGCCGTCGGGGGCGAATACGACCAGATTGCCCAGCCCGTGCAGGCTATCGGTCAGTTGCTTGAGGCCCTTTGCATTTATGCCGTCATCGTTTGTGATTAAAATCAAAGGTTTCTCTTTATTCATTCAAAATTGTTTATTGAGAAGCTGCAAAAGTAAGCATTTATATTGCATGTGACAAGATTTTGAGCACTGGAATTGAGATTCGGAGATTCAAAGATTCAAATATCAGGAATTTGAGGATTCGGTGAAAAATTTTCGGCAGATATGGAGGATTATAGCGGGAAAGATTGTATTTTTGTATCCGTAAAAGAGTAATACTTGCATGACGGATATTCAAATACAGAGTATTGTGGGAATTGCCCTGTTCCTTTTGTACGCCATTTCCATCGGGAGTCTGGTGCTTGTGCTGCTGCTCGAAAACAGGAATCCGCTGAAGACGATTCCCTGGGTGATCGTCCTGATATTCCTTCCCGGTGTCGGGTTGATTTTTTATTTCTTTTTCGGACAGGACAATCGCCGTCAGCGTATCATTTCGGGGAAGACGTACAAGCGTATCATGCAGCCGATCCGTTCGAATCGCATCGTACAGGATTCGTGCAGTGTTTCGCCTCAGTATCAGCCTCTGTCGAATCTGCTGCTTCGCAACGGGCAGAGCGTCCTGTTTCACGGTTGCGGACTGGAATGTTTCACTGGCGGGACGGACAAGTTTGCTTCACTTCTCGAAGAAATCGGCAGGGCGAGGCATCACATTCATCTGCAATACTACATCTTTGCCGATGACGTAATCGGACGAAAGGTGCAGCAGGCGCTGATAGCCAAAGCCAGAAGCGGAGTAAGCGTTCGCGTGCTGTATGACGATGTGGGCTGCTGGAACGTGAAGAAAGCGTTTTTCAACGAAATGCGCCGGGCAGGCATCGAGGTGTACGCTTTCCTTCGCGTGGTTTTTCCGATCTTTACCAGCAAGGTGAACTATCGCAACCACCGCAAGATAGTCGTCATCGACGGGAAAGTCGGCTATCTGGGCGGGATGAACATTGCCGACCGGTACGTCAGCGGTTCTTCGCTGGGACTGTGGCGCGACACGCATTTCAAAATCACCGGAAAGGGAGTGCACGGCCTGCAATCCGCCTTCCTGATCGACTGGTATGCCGCAAGCCGCCTGCTAATCAAGGGCAGGGAATACTATCCACATGCCGAAACGTCTGGCGGCAACCTCGTGCAGATTGCCGTCAGCGGCCCCACAGGGCGGTGGCGAACGCTTTTGCAGGCCGTTTCGTTCTGCATCAACAACGCAAAAAAGTATATCTACATTCAGACCCCCTATTTCCTCCCGACCGAAGGTCTCAACCAGGCGCTGCAAACGGTAGCGCTCGGCGGCGTCGACGTCCGGCTGATGCTGCCCAAGCAGTCGGACACGCGCTCCGTCAACATGGCCACTCATTCCTTTCTGGACGACATGATAAGGGCTGGTGTCAAGGTCTATTTCTACCGCTCCGGTTTCCTGCATTCGAAACTCCTGCTTGTCGACGACGCCCTGGCCTGTATCGGCTCTTCGAACTTCGATTTCCGCAGTTTTGAACACAATTTCGAAATCAATGCCTTCGTTTACAACAAGTCGTTCGCCGAACAAATGAAAGCCATGTTCATACACGACCTCGAAACGGACTGTGAGCAGGTCGTACCCTCGCAGTGGCTCACACGCCCCGTTCCCGTGCGCATTGCCGAATCGTTCATGCGTCTGTTTTCGCCGCTGCTTTGAATCTCATTGAAACGAACAGAATTGCGAAGATATTAAGGATGAAAATAACAATGCGCGAAAAACTTTCGGTTTTAAAGAAAAGGAAGAAAAAAAATACGAATTGTTTTGCAGATTCAAAAAACAGCATTATCTTTGCCGCGCAAAAAATAAAAAAGATGATGTCAGCGAACATACAGCGCCTTATTATTATTCGTCCCGTTCATATTCTTCTACTTTTGGAGAAGAATGGGAAGTGAGGCTGTGCGTGTCGTTTTGATATTTGTCCGTAAATAAACAAAGATGACCTTTCTCACTTCCCTTGTGTGAGAAAGGTTTTTTATTGAATTAAAATAAGATACAAAATATTATGTCAGAGAAATTGTTTGTTTTTGATACAACACTGCGCGACGGCGAACAGGTGCCGGGCTGTCAACTGAACACCGTGGAGAAGATACAGGTGGCCGAAGCACTTGAAGAACTGGGTGTAGATGTCATTGAAGCAGGTTTCCCGGTGTCGAGTCCGGGCGACTTCAACAGTGTGATTGAAATATCGAAGGCCGTCACGTGGCCTGTTACTTGCGCACTGACACGAGCAGTGGAGAAAGACATCGACGTGGCGGCAGAATCTTTACAGTCGGCCAGGCGCAAACGTATCCACACGGGTATCGGCACGTCGGACTATCATATCCGCTACAAATTCAATTCCAGTCGGGAAGAAATTCTGGAACGTGCCGTCGCTGCCACGCGCTATGCAAAAAAATACGTGGAAGACGTGGAATTTTATTGCGAAGATGCAGGACGGACGGACAACGAATACCTGTCGCGGGTGGTCGAAGCTGTTATCCGGGCCGGCGCCACAGTCGTCAATATCCCCGACACGACCGGCTATTGCCTGCCCGACGAATACGCCTCCAAAATCCGTTACCTGACCGAGCATGTCGACGGAATCCATAAAGCCGTAATTTCCACGCACTGCCATAACGACCTCGGCATGGCAACAGCCAATACTGTGCAGGGCGTCCTGAACGGCGCGCGTCAGGTCGAGGTGACCGTCAACGGCATCGGCGAACGCGCAGGAAATACTTCACTCGAAGAAGTAGCGATGATTTTCAAAAGCCACCGCACGCTGGGCATCGACACCAATATCAATACAACCAAGATTTACAGCATCAGCCGCATCGTGTCAAGCCTGATGAACATGCCGGTACAGCCCAACAAGGCCATTGTCGGACGCAATGCCTTCGCCCACTCATCAGGCATACATCAGGACGGCGTACTGAAAAACCGCGAGAGCTACGAGATCATCGACCCGAAGGATATTGGATTGGACGACAATGCCATCGTCCTGACAGCCCGAAGCGGACGCGCCGCGCTGAAACATCGCCTGAATCTGCTCGGCGTAAAGCTGGAACCCGAAAAGTTAGACAAGGTATACGAAGATTTCCTGCGACTGGCTGACCGGAAAAAAGACATCAGAGACGACGACATCCTGCTGCTTGTCGGGAAAGACCATACCTCGTCGCAGCGCATCAAAGTGCACTATCTGCAAGTGACCTCAGGTATCGGGCTGCAGCCGGTGGCAAGCGTCTGCCTCGACATCGCCGGCGAGAAGTTCGAATCGGCGGCTTCGGGCAACGGCCCGGTCGATGCTGCCATAAAAGCCGTCAAAAGCATCATCCACCGGCAAATGACAATTCAGGAATTTCTGATTCAGGCCATCAACAAAGGCAGTGACGACATCGGGAAAGTGCACATGCAGGTCGAATACGAAGGTAATATCTATTACGGATTTTCGGCCAATACCGATATTATTGCCGCTTCGGTAGAAGCTTTTGTCGATGCAATCAATAAATTTGCAAGTTGATATTTCGAGAACAAAAAAACAATTGATTGAAAAATGAAAACTTTATTCGAAAAAATTTGGGAAAAGCATGTCGTGGATACGCTTCCCGACGGCACGGTTCAGTTATACATTGACCGCCTGTACTGTCACGAAGTAACAAGTCCTCAGGCTTTTGCCGGACTGCGCAGTCGCGGACTGAGACCCTTCCGCCCGGAGCGCGTCACGTGTATGCCCGATCACAATATTCCTACGCTGGAGCAGGACAAACCCATCGAAGACCCCGTGTCGCAAAATCAGGTAGACACGCTGGAACGGAATGCAGTCGATTTCGGGCTGGAATATTACGGACTGCTGCATCCCAAAAACGGAATCATACATGTCGTCGGTCCCGAAAACGGGCTGACGCAGCCGGGAATGACCATCGTCTGCGGCGACAGCCACACTTCGACCCACGGCGCGATGGGCGCGATAGCTTTTGGTATCGGTACGAGCGAAGTCGAGATGACCCTCGCTACGCAATGCCTCCTGCAGCAGAAACCAAAAACCATGCGCATCACCGTCGATGGCAGGCGAAAGCCGGGCGTGACGGCAAAAGACATGGCGCTGTACATCATCCGGCGGATGACGACCGGCGGCGCAACCGGCTATTTCGTGGAATATGCCGGCGAAGCAATCCGCAGTGCAAACATGGACGAACGCCTTACGATCTGCAACCTCTCCATCGAAATGGGTGCGCGCGGAGGCATGATTGCGCCGGACGAGGTAACGTTCGACTATCTGAAAAACAGGGAGTTTTCTCCCAAGGGAGATGACTGGAACAAGGCAGTGACATACTGGCGGACGCTTTGCACGGACACTGCTGCCGCATTCGACCGCGAAGTGTCGTTTCGTGCCGAAGACATCGAGCCGATGGTTACCTACGGGACAAATCCTGGAATGGGAATCGGTATCGGCGAGACCATCCCGTCGCTCGAAAGCGTGGAGGAATCCGGACGCGCGTCTTTTCGCAAGGCGCTCGATTACATGGGCTTCGAGCCCGGCGACCCGATATTGGGCAAACCTGTAGACTACGTATTTCTGGGCAGTTGCACCAACGGTCGCATCGAAGATTTCCGTGCCTTTGCTTCCGTGGTGAAGGGACGGACGAAGGCCGTCGGCGTGACCGTCTGGCTGGTGCCCGGCAGTTGGCAGGTAGTACGTCAGATTCACACCGAAGGTATCGATAAAATATTGACGGAAGCCGGATTCGAACTTCGCCAGCCGGGTTGTTCGGCCTGCCTGGCGATGAACGACGACAAGGTGCCGGCCGGCAAATACGCCGTGAGTACAAGCAATCGCAACTTCGAAGGCCGTCAGGGTCCGGGCGCACGCACCATCCTTGCCGGGCCGCTGGTGGCTGCCGCGGCGGCCGTCACGGGGAAAATCAGCGATCCGAGAATGTTAATTAGCAAATTTCCCAATTGACTAATTTACTAATTTAAAAATATATGAAAACCAAGTTTGATATATTGACATCCACAATTGTGCCGCTTCCGCTTGAGAACGTGGATACGGATCAGATTATTCCGGCGCGCTTCCTGAAGGCCACCACGCGCGAGGGTTTCGGCGACAACCTGTTTCGCGACTGGCGCTACGACAAGGAGGGAAATATAAATCCCGATTTTGTCCTCAACCAGAGAAGATATAAAGGTCGTATTCTGGTGGCCGGAAAAAATTTCGGCAGCGGATCGAGCCGCGAACATGCTGCCTGGGCGATTGCCGGGTACGGTTTCCGTGCGGTCGTTTCCAGTTTCTTTGCCGATATATTCAAAAACAATTCGCTGAATAACGGTATCTTGCCGGTAGTCGTTTCGCCGGAATTTCTGGCGGAGATATTCGAAACCGTAACGGAGGATTCTGAAATGACGTTGACAATCGATCTGAAAAAACAGCAAATAACGAACAATGCCGGCGGCCATTCGGAACATTTCGAAATCAATCCCTACAAAAAAGACTGCTTGCTGAATGCACTCGACGACGTCGACTATCTGCTGAGCCGAAAAGATAAAATCGAAGCGTACGAAATTCAAAAACAGAAATTAAAGTATTAAAAAACAGATTATTGTGGCATGAGTATGATAGAACTTTTAGACACAACGCTGCGCGATGGCGAGCAGACGAATGGCGTCTCCTTTTCAGGGCATGAAAAAAAGGAGATTTCGCGCTTGCTGCTTGATGAACTGAACGTAAACCGGATAGAGATTGGTTCCGCCCGCGTTTCGAAAGGCGAGTTCGACGCTGTCAGGAGGATTGTACAGTGGGCGTCGCGAGCCAACTGTTTGCCGCGAGTAGAAGTGTTGGGATTTGTCGACGGCGGCGAATCGCTGCAGTGGATAAAATCAGCCGGCGGCCAGGTGGTGAACCTGCTGTGCAAAGGCTCGCAAAAACATCTGGCAGAACAGCTTCGGAAAACGCCGGAGCAACACATCGACGACATCATCCGCGAAGCAGACACAGCCGGACAAATGGGGATTGCCGTCAACGTATATCTCGAAGACTGGTCGAACGGTATGCGGCAGTCGCCCGAATACGTGTACCGGCTGACGGATGCCCTGGCCGGACTGCCGCTGAAACGTATCATGTTGCCGGATACTTTGGGCGTGCTGAATCCCGAAGCGACATACACGTATTGCCGGGACATGGTCGCACGTTATCCCGAAATACATTTCGACTTTCATGCGCATAACGACTACGATCTGGCGGTGGCAAACGTCTACGCCGCCATCCGTGCAGGCGTTCGCGGCGTACATACGACGGTGAACGGGCTGGGCGAACGCGCCGGCAATGCCTCGCTGAGCAGCGTTGTGGCTGTGATACACGACCAGCTGAAGATGCAAACATCCGTGAACGAAAGAAAGATAACCCATGTCAGCAAAACCATCGAAGCCTGTTCCGGCGTACACGTCGCGCCCAACAGCCCGATAGTCGGCGAACACGTATTCACGCAGTGCGCAGGTGTACACGCCGACGGCGACAGCAAGAACAATTTGTACTGCAACGACCTGATACCGGAGCGATTCGGACGCATGCGCGAATACGCGCTCGGCAAGACGTCCGGCAAAGCCAGTATCCGCAAGAATCTCGAAATGCTTGAAATCGAATTGAGCGAAGACGACATGCGCAAAGTCACGGAACGCGTCATTGAACTGGGCGATAAAAAAGAAATCGTCACGCAGGACGACCTTCCCTACATCATTTCCGACGTTTTGCAGCAGGACACGCAGGAAAACAATATCAGGATATTGAATTATTCACTATCTTTGGCACAGGGATTGAAGCCGGTGGCGACGTTGAAAATTGAAATTCAAGGCGCAATTTACGAAGAAACGGCCACGGGCGACGGCCAGTACGATGCATTTGTGCGTGCGCTCCGCAGGATTTACAAGTCCCTGGGGCGTCCGTTCCCGATGTTGACGAATTATGCCGTGTCAATCCCGCCCGGCGGACGCACCGATGCCTTTGTGCAGACCATCATCAGTTGGCGTCACGAAGGCGTGGACTTTAAGACGCGCGGCCTGGACGTCGACCAGATGGAAGCCGCCATCAAGGCTACCGTCAAGATGTTGAATAAAATTGAACGATAAAACATTATGATTATGAACAAAAAACTGACAATTGCGCTGGTAGCGCACGACAAGCGGAAGGCGGATATGGTAGAATGGACGCTCCACAACGCAGAATTTCTTTCGCGTCACTACTTGATATGTACCGGGACTACGGGCGGACTGATTTCCGGCGCCTTTAAAGAGAAAGGCATCCATGTCGAAATCACCTGCATGCACTCCGGTCCGCTGGGCGGCGACGCCGAAATTGCAGCCATGGTGGTACGCAAGGAAATAGACCTGGCCATCTTCCTGATTGACGACCTCAACCCGCAACCGCACGAAGCCGACATCCAGATGCTGCTTCGCCAGTGCAGGGTACACAACATTCCCATCGCCTGTAACCGCTACAGCGCCGATTTGATGCTGACAAGCACATTGTGGGACGACGACACTTATGTCCCTATGGAACCTAAATACGTGTATTTCAAACGATAAAAATGAAACTAAATATTGCTGTTTTACCGGGCGACGGTATCGGACCTGAAGTGGTGGCGCAGGCCGTGAAGGTGATCAGAGCCGTTTGCCGGAAGTATGGGCACGAACCGGTATACCGCGAGGCACTGGTCGGAGCCTGCGCCATCGATGCGGCAGGCGATCCGTATCCCGCTGAGACGCATGCGCTTTGCATGAATAGCGATGCCGTGCTCTTCGGTGCTATCGGCGCTTTGAAGTACGACAGCGACCCGTCGGCGAAAGTTCGTCCCGAACAGGGATTGCTTGCCATGCGCAAACAGTTGGGACTGTATGCCAATATCCGTCCCGTCACGACGTTCCCTTCGCTGCTGTACCAGTCGCCGCTTCGACCGGAACTGATCGACGGCGTAGACCTCGTATGTATCCGCGAACTGACGGGCGGAATATATTTCGGACGCCCGCAGGGACGCAGTGAAGACGGACGGACGGCGTACGACACGTGCGTGTATTCCTGTGAAGAAATTGAACGCATCGTCCGTCTGGCGTATGAATATGCTGTGAAACGTCGCAGGAAAGTGACCGTAGTAGACAAGGCCAATGTGCTGGCCACTTCGCGGTTATGGCGACAGGTAGCACAGGAGATTGAAAAGGAATATCCCGGTGTGGAAACGGAATACATGTTTGTGGATAATGCAGCCATGCGTCTGATTCAGTGGCCGAAGAGTTTCGACGTACTGGTGACGGAAAACATGTTTGGCGACATCCTTACCGACGAAGCATCTGTCATCGCAGGTTCGCTCGGCATGTTGCCGTCGGCATCCATCGGGATACATACGTCCGTATTCGAACCGATTCACGGCTCATACCCGCAAGCTGCCGGGAAAAACATTGCCAATCCGCTGGCTGCGATACTTTCGGCGGCGCTGATGTTTGAGTATGCCTTCAGTCTGGCGGACGAGGGACACGCTGTTCGAGAGGCCGTTGTCGCATCAATGAACAAAGGTGTCGTCACGGGCGACATTGCTCACGGAGGCACGGCACATTCGACCTCGGATGTGGGCGACTGGATAGCCGAACATATTCTCTCGACTCTCTGATAAATACAGAGAATTTTTTGAATCCTGAACTAATAAGACTGTTTCAGCAGCGTTTCAACCGTCGTTTTATCATATCCCAGTTCCAAAGCTTTTTTGAAATCGACGGCTGCTGATTCTTTCTCGTACTGAGCAAGTTTGATTTTGCCGCGCAGCATGTAGAGTTCGGCGGAAGGCTCGGCTGTTTCGGCAAAAACTCTGTTCAGGTCCGACCGTGCACGTCCGTTCCTGTTCGTCAGATAGTATAGTTCGGCACGTTCCTCAAAGAGGCGTATGTATTCCGGATTCTTATTTATCAGATAGTTGAGAATCACTTCACTCTCGTTGTAATTTCCTCGCACCTTTTCCAGAATGGCATATCCCAGGCGTCCTTTCATGGTTTCCGGATTGATTTCGACGATTTTCTCGAAATCGGCTTCGGCAAGGATGAAATTCTCCGAGTGAAGATGGAGCAGTCCTCTCTGGAACAGAGCATCTTCGTCGCGCGGGTCGACAGACAGCAGCATTTGATAGTCGAGGATGGCCTTTTCCGTTTCGCCCATTTCGGCATACAATTCGGCGCGATTCCTGAGAATCAGCTTGTCGTTTGCCCGTTGACTCAAGGCGGCCGAATAGGAAATGAGCGCGTCGTCATGTTTACCCTGACGGCGCTGTATCGTACCCAGATTAGTCAGCAACGCATAGTTGTAGCGATTGGCCGGTTCGAGGCGCATCGCTGCTTTCAGACATTCTTCCGCCGCAGGCAGATCGTTTTTGTCAATGTATGCGTAACTCTTCTGAATCATTCCGTCATACGTCTGCGCACGCAAACCGTCCTGAAAGACAATTGATAAAACACAGATAAGCAAACCTGTAATCTTCATAAGACTGTATTTAAGTATACAAATATACGCCTTAATCACACATAAACGACAGGAAAAAGCATTATTATGCTTTTTTTTGATGTATCGGGCGCTACCCCAAACCGTTTATATTGCAGATGAAAAAATATTTTCCAAAAAATGCAGTCAAAAACGCTACACATGAAACTTTTTTATTACCTTTGCCCCGCTTAATACAAGACTTAATTAATATTCAGACAAATGGCAACAAAAATCAGATTGCAGAGACGCGGCCGCAAGGGATATGCATATTATCCGGTCGTTGTCGCAGACAGCAGGGCTCCACGGGATGGAAAGTTTATTGAAAGGATAGGTTCTTATAATCCGAACACTAATCCTGCTACAATAGATTTGAATTTCGATAGGGCTTTGTATTGGTTACAGGTAGGCGCCCAACCGACGGATACGGTGCGTTCGATACTCAGAGGCGAAGGCGTATGCTTGAAAAAGCACTTGCTCGAAGGCGTGAAAAAAGGCGCCTTTGATGAAGCTGCAGCCGAAGCAAAATTTCAGACTTGGCTGGCCGACAAGGAAATCGCTTCGCAGGCGAAAAAGGACAAAGATCGCGAAACACGCAAAGTCGTTGAAAAAGAGCGCTTAGCTGCAGAAAAGGAAGCAAATAGAGCGAAAGCGGAAGCTGTGGCGCAGAAAAAGGCTTCGATTGCCGCGGCCAAAGCTGCCGCCGAAGCAAAAGCCGCCGCCGAAACGGAAAACAGTGTGGCAGAATAAAATCGGGTAACCATATCGGAAAATTAAAAATCCGGCAGCATGTAAATCTTACAGTTGCCGGATTTTTTTTGAAAAAACTATGCACTTGAAGATTATTCTTTTTCGAGCAGGAAACTTTCGATCTGTTCGACGAGTGTCTCTTTGGGCAAAGCGCCCAACGATGCCTGCGGTTTGCCCTTCACCGGAACAAACAATATCATCGGGATGCTGCTGATGCCGAAAACCGACGCCAACTCGTGCTCGCTGTCTACATCAATCTTATAGAACACGACGTCGTCCTTATATTTGGCCGCCAATTCTTTCATGATGGGAGCTACACGTTTGCACGGACCGCACCAGTCCGCATAAAAATCTACTATACAAGGTTTATTACCTTCGTATACCCATTCTTCGCTGTTTGCTTCGTAGTTATATATTTTGGCAAGGAAATCGGCCTTGTTCATGACGATGACTTCGCCTTCTTCCACCTTGTTCGACTGAGCATTAGAACAGTTGACGGTCATGGACATCAACGGGATAATAAATAAACATCTCCAATAATTCATCTTCTTTTGTTTTTACGGTTACACGAATTTGCGGCAAATATACAAACAAAAAAAATATAACAGCCGGATAAGCGGAATATTTTTTTGCGTATCTGTAAAATATTTTTCTCTTTCACTTGTCTGCATAAGTTTAGAAATTGTAACCTGAGATTTGAGAGACCGAATTCTGTTGCACAGACGTTCTGTAATGGAAACCGAATTGTTGTCGGTCTGGCATCCGTCATCATTGTAAACGATGTGAAGCAATCCGAAAAAAACAATCATTGAAACAACATGTGCAAACCATGCCACACACAGTAACACAAGCGTTCACCATGCATTTTTTACGGCAAAAACCGGCTATCTGAAAAAAACATGTTATAAAACATATTCCAATATGAAAAAGTTCGACAAAAGAATCTTAATTTTACGCGCAAATTTGTAACATGCGATGAAGGAAAACAAGATTATACTTTCGGGTTTACATACGGATGACTTCCGTAAAATTATTGATAACAAGGAAGTTTCGCTCTGTTTGCTGACCAACGGAGCCGGCGCGGAAGTGGCGGTGACGAACTACGGCGCAAAGATTGTGTCGCTTATGGTGCCGGATAAAAACGGCAAATTTACGGACGTCGTCACGGGACATTCGTCCATTGACGACTATCTTGCATCCGAAGAACCATACTTCGGCGCGGTATGCGGACGCTACGGCAACCGGATCGCCAAGGGTCGTTTCACGCTCGACGGCATCGTATATGACAAACTGGCGCTCAACAACGGCCCGAACAGCCTGCACGGCGGCGTCAAGGGATTCAATGCCGTCGTCTGGGACATGAAACAAAACGACGCCCGCTCGGTGGAGCTGACATACACTTCGGCAGACGGCGAGGAGGGCTTCCCCGGCACGCTGACCGTGACGGTTACATACACCCTGACCGATGGGAATGAACTCGTCGTCGCGTATCACGCCGTCACCGACAAGCCCACCGTGCTCAACCTGACAAATCATTCCTACTTCAACCTGTCGGGCGCAGGAGACCCGACCATCGGAGATCATCTGCTGACGATCAATGCCGACCGTTACCTGCCGACGGACGAGACGTCCATTCCCCTCGGTGCACCCGAAAAGGTCGAAGGCACGCCGATGGATTTCCGTACGCCGCACGCAGCGGGCGCGCGCATCCACGACGATTTCGAACAGTTGGTTATCGGACGGGGGTATGACCATACATATATACTAAATAAGAAAGAAGGCGAACCGACGTTTGCCGCGCGCTGCATGTCGCCCAAGACGGGCATCGTCGTGGAAGTATTCACGACCGAACCGGGCGTGCAGCTTTATACGGGCAACTGGATGACGGGCAACCTCGTCGGGAAGCACGGACAACGCTATCCCCAACACGCCGCGCTGTGCCTCGAAACGCAGCACTTCCCCGACAGCCCGAACCGCCCCGATTACCCGACAACAGTCCTTCGCCCGGGCGAAAGCTTCGACAGCCGGACGACATTCAAATTTTACGCAATACAATAAACTCAATATTATTAGTAATTTAAAATTTCAAATCTTATGACAAACAAACAAGAAAAAAATTATGCTTTACCCATCATTATGATGATTCTGCTGTTTGGTATGATATCGTTCGTAACCAATCTGGCGGCGCCGATGGGTGTTGTGCTGAAGGCACAGTTCAACGTTTCCAACTTTGCGGGACTTTTAGGCAATGCCGCCAACTTCATTGCCTACGCCGTGATGGGAATACCCAGCGGCATCCTGCTGCAAAGAGTAGGCTACAAGAAAACAGCCCTGATTGCCATCGCCGTGGGTTTCATCGGAGTAGGCATCCAGTATCTCTCCGGTTATGCCGGACAGGAAGCCGCATTCGGCGTATATCTGGCAGGTGCATTCGTGGCCGGATTCTCCATGTGTCTGCTCAATACGGTAGTTAACCCGATGCTCAACACGCTGGGTGGAAGCGGCAACAAGGGCAACCAACTGATTCAGGTCGGCGGTTCTTTCAACTCCGTAATGGCAACGCTTACTCCCATGATTGTGGGCATGTTGATTGGCGACGCCGCCAAGGCCCGAATCACGGACATATTCCCCTTCATGTATGCAGCGATGATCGTATTTGCCGTCGTCTTCATAGTGATGTGGTTGGTAAACATACCGGAACCTCACGCCGAGCAATCTTCCGAGCCGCTGGGCAAGTTGATTTCGGGCGCGGTGAAATTCCGCCACTTCATTCTGGGAGCGCTCGGCATCTTCGTGTATGTAGGCGTCGAAGTGGGTACGCCCGGCATACTGAATCTGTTCCTTGTCGACCCGAACATTCCGAATCCGCTGAATACGACGACGGCGGGCTTCGTAGCCGGCACCTACTGGCTGCTGATGCTGATCGGACGCCTGGTTGGCGCCTCTATCGGCGGAAAAGTTTCCAGCAAGGCGATGCTCTCCGCAGCATCCGCCACGGGACTGCTGCTCGTACTGTGCGCCATCTTATCGCCGAGCAGCACGGAGGTGTCTCTGCCCGTACTGAAAAGCGTAGATGGCGTCACCTCCTTCGGCTTCCTCGACGTGCCCGTAAATGCGGCATTTCTTGTACTGATAGGTCTCTGCACCTCCATCATGTGGGGCAGCATCTTCAATCTGGCAGTCGAAGGCCTCGGCAAATACCTGACGGCCGCTTCGGGCATCTTCATGGTGCTGGTTTGCGGCGGCGGCATCCTGCCCGCCCTCCAGGGATGGATTGCCGACGTCGCCGGATACCTGACCAGCTACTGGGTCATATTCGCCGGCCTGGCTTACCTGCTGTTCTACGCTCTGATCGGAAGTAAAAATGTCAACAAGGATATTCCTGTCGCATGATGCAATGATGATTCACATACACAAAACAGACAGAATATGGAGACAGAATATGTAAGAAGCCGCTTCGTCAAACATTTCGACGGCAGCACGGGGACGCTTTACGCCTCGCCCGGACGGATCAACCTGATCGGCGAACATACCGACTACAACGGAGGATTCGTATTCCCCGGAGCAATCGACAAGGGAATAGTCGCCGAAATAAAATTGAACGGCACAAAGAAGGTACGGGCATACTCGATTGACATGAAAGACTATGTCGAATTCGGACTCAACGAGGAAGATGCGCCGCGCACCAGCTGGGCAAGGTATATTTTCGGCGTGTGTCGCGAAATCATCAAGCGTGGCGGCAAACTGGAAGGCTTCAATACGGCGTTTGCCGGCGACGTGCCGCTCGGAGCGGGCATGTCGTCGTCCGCAGCGCTGGAAAGCACGTACGCCTTTGCGCTCAACGACATTTTCCAGCTGGGCATCGACAAGTTCGAACTGGCGAAAATCGGACAGGCTACGGAACACAACTACTGCGGCGTCAAATGCGGTATCATGGACCAGTTCGCTTCCCTCTTCGGGAAAAAGGGCAACCTGATACGGCTGGACTGCCGCTCGCTCGAATACGAATATTTTCCCTTCGACCCGCAGGGCTACAAGCTGGTGCTGCTCGACACGGTCGTGAAGCATGAACTGGCCTCGTCGGCCTACAACGCGCGGCGCGAATCGTGCGAACGGGTAGCGCGCAAACTGAATGTGGAGTTTCTGCGCGACGCGACGCCCGAACAACTCGAAAGCGTCAAAAGCGAAATCAGCGAAGAAGACCGCAAGCGCGCCGAATACGTGATCGGCGAGAAGCAGCGCGTACTGGACGTGTGCGATGCCCTCGTGAAGGGCGACTACGAGACTGTCGGGCAGAAAATGTACGAGACGCACCACGGGATGAGCCAGCTCTACGAGGTGAGCTGCGAGGAACTGGATTTCCTGAACGACGTAGCCCGCAAATGTGGTGTGACCGGCTCGCGCGTGATGGGCGGCGGCTTCGGCGGATGTACCATCAACTTAGTGAAGGACGGACTGTACGAACCCTTTATCCTGAAAGCAAAAGAAGCCTACAAGGCAAAGTTCGGGCGCTGGCCGAAAGTATACGATGTCGTCATCAGCGACGGGGCGCGGAAATTGAGCGATTAAATAACAGTATTATTGATTCAATGATTATATTTGGGGCGGACGCTGTGAAGCGTCTGCCTTTTTTTTATCAGGGGTTTCCGGGCCGGCGGGGACACTTCGTGTGTCAATGAGCAGGTTCATCCCGCGTGCGGTAATAAATCGAGGCGGACACCATACAAATGGTATCCGCCTCTTCCCTCTCTCTCTTTGATGCCGGAGGCACCGGCATCACTAACAATGCAAATATTACTCTTTACAGCAAACAAAAATATTTTCAATCATTTACGGCGTCTTAAACTGAATGGTATCCGTCCGCACGGCGCCGTCCACGTACAGTTTATGCACGACCACGGTATCCCGCGGCGTGACGGGCACCGTCGTACGGAATGTTTTGTCCGACGGGCCGAAACTGATTCCTGTGCGCGAACCCGGATAGGATATGTAGTAATCGTATACATTGATGCTGTCGGCATCGAAAGTCACGCCGACATATCCGTTTAACGGAATCGTATATTCTCCGCCCGCGTCGTCCGCTCCGCCCACTTTGTCGACGAGCGAATATGTAGAAAGAGACGCAGTGTGCGAAATGGCGCTAATTGTCCAGCGGCCGAAATTCGATTTCACTCCGGTTGATTCGCTCTTCAGATAATAAAGAGTGCCGGATGCGAACTGGGCGTCAAAAGGAGCAATAATCGGGTAAAGCCCCGATATGCTGTCTACGGGAATGTAATAAATCGTACCGGCAAAAGGTCCGGCAGAGCGTGTCAGGTATCCGGACAAAGCCACGGGCGCTCCAAATTTAAACGGCAGGGCAATGTTTCTGGAGTCATAGAGTTTCAAATTAGTCAACACGTCTGCTCCTAAATCCGTCGAGATAACAAGTGCGGTATGCTTGGCGCTCAGCGTGGTCAGAATCTGATTTACCTGCACGAATTTTCCATGATTCCACGGATTGTAGCCCGCAGGAAGAGTTGCAACGCGCCAGCAGTCCATTGTCAGAATCGCCGTGTCATTGACGGCGCTCAGCGAGAGATTGACGGTCGGGCTGATCACATTTCCCTGCACATATCCCAGCAACTCGATCGTGCCGTCGGAGGCGCTGCCGCTGTAAAACAGGGGTACGCTTTCCCACAGATTACTGTTGTCTCTATTTTTGACATGAAGCGTGAAGTTGCCCGAACTTCCTGTTACGTACGCAATAAAAGTCTCTATTCCGCTTGCTTTAATGCCGGAGGGGACGGTGTCGTACTTGTTGGTTGCGGCATTCCATTCGGTCAGGTACCACGTTGTATCGGACTGGTTGATGTACGGTGGCGGCGCGTTGAGGCCGTTGGAGCCGTCGATTCCTGTCGCCTTGACCGGCGGATCCGTCAGGTAGCCGTCACAAAGCCAGTAGCCCTCAGGAGAGATTGTCCATGTGCTGCCCGGCGTGCCGTTGGTTCCATTCCGGATGACATATTCTTCGCCGTTGCTCAATACCAGTGTGAATCCGCCTGGAGTCGAGGGGAGAGGTTCGACCCTCGAAACCCAAATCTTTTGGTTTATCGTCGCCTGAAGCTGACTGACATTCGCATTCAGTGCGATACGTAAATCCGATACTGCCTGGTTTACGCTGTCCACCCTGTCATTCAGATTTCTGATCTGCGGTGAATAGTCTTCACTGCATCCCCAAAAACCAACCGTCACGGCAAATGCAAGTACAATACAGCAAATCATCGTCTTTCCTAAATTTTCTTTTGCGCTCATAATCATAAAGTTTTAATTATAAAAATAATGTTCCAAATTAAAGAATGCCACGAAGGTACGGCTTTTTTTCTTATGTGCAAATTTTATTTTCTCCAATCT
>JAISXP010000011.1 GCA_031270465.1 Tannerella sp.
GGACCAAGCAGGTCGATAACCATCCGTTCGCGGCGTGTCGCCGAAGCAAGTTTATAAATCTGATTCCAGTAAAAACCTTCGATTTGCGAATCGGGAACCGACACGAAACTTGCAGGATAATAGTTATGCCACCACTCACGGTGAGATTTTTCGAGCGTCGATGCCGGAATTTTCGCAACCCGTTCGACAGTTTCCACCGCTTTCCGTTTCGAACCGGCAAGGGGAAACACGTCGGCAATGGTAAGCGTCAGCCGTTTTTTATCCGGGTTTTCGCTGTCGATATGCCACGCAGTTGTGTACGAGCCGCCGGCAATCCGTTTCTGTTCGCAGTAATCGACGTTGCCCTCGCGACCGCTTTCGGGTTGCGGATTGGCTTCGATATTCACTTTCTTGACTTCATCGAGAAAGACAGCGGCGTTTTTCGGTTCCCATTGGAAGACGGCGTCTTTTTCATCGCCTTCGAAATCAAATTCAGCAATCAGCGCGATTTCTTCGGCATGATTGATTGCACGAAACCGAATCGTCCCCCTGTCGGTCACGATTTCGCCGCGCACTTCGGCGTTCCAAAGGTCGGTGCGTAACGTGCCGGACTGTATCTGTCCCGCTGTTTTCAGCAACAGTCCTCCAATCGGCAAACGCCCGTTATCGCGTCGATGATCGGTAACGTCGGAACGTCCGATTTCGAAGCGGATTTGCTGCTGTCCGTCCTGAAAAATGGTCGTTCCGAGCAGACCGTTACCCAGAAAAGCGCCATGGTCGAATTGCTGCGGGAGTTTTTCCCAAATGGGGTCCTGTTTTGCGAGAAATGTTTGCCAGTCGATGTCGCTTTGAATCGCCGGAGGCGTCTGTTGTTGAACGTTCGTGCCTATTTGTTGAATGTTCGTGACTGTTTGTTTTCGGATAAGCTGTCCGACTTCCCGCAATGTTTTTACGTCGATATCACGTATTTTTCCCTTATAATCGGGTCCTATGTTGATTGAGAAAATATTTCCGTACTTGACGGCTCCGAGATAATCGTCGAAAAGTTTCGTTGCCGGATGAACTAATTGGTCGTGTACCGGTAAGGAATAGAACCACATTGCTCCGCCTTCGTGCGGAGGCAAAATCGGATAGGTAAATTCCGCAACCTGCCATTTGTGTTTTCCGCCTTTAAAGTTCATGTGAGGACCTGCGGATGAGGCGTCTTCGAGCGGTCCCGGTTTTCCCATTTCGCCAAGACGAATGTCCGCCGTTGTCTGCTCGCCGTGATTGTATCCGATGAAACAGTCGGGCTGGAACTGCTTGCACCATGCTGTCGTTTCTTCGTGACTTAATCCGCCCGTTCCGGCAGCGTGGTCGAACCAGATGTATTCGATTGCTCCGTAATTTGTCAGGAGTTCTTTGAGTTGCGCCTTTTTTGTTTCGGGATTGTTTCCTCCTTCATACGCTTTGCCGTCAATCGCTCCTTCCCATGTCCAGTCGCCTTCCGAAAAGTACAGGGCGAGTTTGATACCGTATTTATCACACGATTTACGGAGTTTCGCCAGGACGTCTTTGCCCAGCGGAGCGTTCGTAATTTTGCGACCGGTCGTTTTTGTGTCCCAAAGACAAAAGCCGTCGTGATGTTTTGTAAGGAACAGAATGTAACCCATTCCGGCTTCTTTGGCAGTCTTTGCCCACTGGTCGGTATCGACTTTCTTTGCCGGAAACAGTTTGTCGTAATCAGTGCGTTTCGCAACATCGCCCGTCCATTCGCGTCCCGAAAACGTGCTGAACGACCAGCAAATAAACATTCCCCACCGTAAGTCTTTAAGCTCCTGCACTCGCTGTTCGGAGATAACGGGGATAGCTGCAGAAGTGGTTTCCTGCGCCGTAGCAGCCATCTGCAAAAATAACAACGATAATGTCAAATAAATGTATTTCATTTCAGTATAAATTAATTTTTTCAAAGATGAACGACAAACACATGCTTCCCGGAGCCTGTTTCCGTGACAATGAAATCGCCGACAGACTTTCCTTTCTGCGGCGTGCCGTCGACGGTCAGGCGGCAGTTTTTCGACCATTTGGGCAGCCACACTTCCGCCGTAGCATTGGCCGGGATTTCTACCTCGAGCGTAAAGTTCTCGCCTGGACGATTATCGAACGATACCCGGATGTCTCCCCGAATAGAAGGCGTTTTTATTTCGCCCCGGCGAAGTGTTGCCGGTTGAGGCTTGATACGTATCCGGCGATAGCCCGGTTCGACGGGTTCGATACCCATCAGCTTGCGTGGAATCAGATTGGCCGGTGCGGCACCCCAGATATGATTCCAGTCCTGATTGGGTTTGTACTTGTTGTCCCATGCTTCCATCGAAATTGTGGAGCCGGCGCGAATCATGTTATACCAGCTGCGATCGTCCGTCGAGGTAAGCAGTTTCAGTCCGTAGGCGTCGTCGTGTGCGTTGTAGATGGCGTCGAGCAGGAATTGCGAGCCGTACACGCTGCAGGCAAGTCCCCGCGTATGCATGTATTCGAGCACGGATTTCGTACGGCCGGCGGGAAGAATATCAAACGCCAGCGGGAACATGTTCGCATGAAGCGAGCTGTGGTCTACGCCCACGCCATCGACGTAATATCCCTTTTTATGGTCGAACAGCAGCCGGTTGATTTGCTCCTTCACCCGTTGCGCTTCTTTGGCATACAGCGCCTCGTCCGCCGTCTTGCCCAGTGTGCCGGCGATCAGCCCGACCAGTCGCAGCGCTTCGTAGTGGTAGGCGTTGACGACCGTGTTGTAGTCGGAGAAGACAAACCCGTCCGCTTCACCCGGCTCGTTTTTCCCCAGTCCGAGGATGCCCTGCTGCGGCCAGTCGACAATGTCGCGAAAACTGTTCCTGTCTCCATTGAAATGGATTGATTGCAGCAGTTCGGGCGTCACCTTTCCCGTCCGGGTACTTATCAGGCCGTTGCTTTCTTTCAGTCCGAGTAGACTTTTGGCTTTCAAGTCGTCGTAAAAACGTTGCAGGGATACCGGATTGCCGGTATACAGGTAGTCTGTCCAGGCCATCAATACCGACTGCAGAATCCATTCCGTCGGCCAGGTCGCAAAGTGGATCAGGTATTCGTGGCTGTAGCGGGCAATGGCATATTCGCGGTCGACAGCGTAGTGACACAACTGGTTGATGAGAGCGTCGGCTTCGTAGGGAATCCGTTCGCGGTCGCCGTCGACATATACGCCGACAAAGGAGGTGGCTTTGACGGAATATTTGCAGAGTTCCCAGACCTGGTTCAGGACAGAATCGGAAGAATGAAACGAGGCGGCCGTTTCGTTGAACGGGTAGTGCACGGTCTGCCGCACCACCTGTGCCGGCGCAGTGCGGCAATTCTCTATTTCGCAATAACGGAAAGGCAATACCTCTCCCGTATAGTCAGGCATCAGGATCGGCTTCACGCTGCTTACGTTGGCTCTTACATCCGTGTTTCGCCTGTCCGGACGTATCTTGACGACATAGGTATGCGTGCCGGCCGAAAGCGGCAGTCGGTATTCGGCATACCGGACAGTGCCCGGCGGGCGACGGTCTATTCGTCCGTTCTTGAGCGTTTCGCCCAGCCGGACGATGACGGTATCAGCTTCCTTTTCGGAAGCCAGGGTCACTTTCAAACGGCCGAAGGCATCTTTCCCGAAGTCAATCAGCCAGAGGCCGTCGCCTGAAGAAGTGATGTCGGCGGGATATTCGTCGGAGACCTGAAGGGGATAGCGGGCAGTTTCGCCGTCTAATCGTGCGGCGGTGACAAAACAGCGCATCTGCGAAAAGGAACTTTCGACGCCGTGACTGTCCCATGTTTTCACTTTCCAAAAGTAAACGGAGGATGGTTGCAGAGGTGCTCCGTCGTAAGGTACGGCTACGGAGTTGTCGCTTTCCGTGCGGCCGCTGTCCCACAGGTCGGCTTCGTCTTTTGCCAGCAATTCCGGCGAGGATGCAACCAGGATGCGGTAAGCGGTTTGCAGCGTATTCGGGCGATCGCTGTTAACGACCCAGCCCAAACGGGGTTTCGGGTTGCGGATTTCCGCCAGTTGATAGCGTTCGATGGCTGTCCCCAGTTCGGATAAAGAGAGATTTGCCGGATAACCGTCGAGAAAGACCCGGTCGGTATGTTCCAGCAAGTCGGTAGTCAGATGCGTGGGCGTCTGGGCAAAACACAGCCCGGAACCGGAAAATAACAACATGTAAAGTACTCGTTTCATAGCACTGAATTTTGTCGATTTGATTATTACGAACCGCAAATATAGCTGATTTTTGCAAACAAAAGGCAGACCGGGCGCGAAAAAAAGTTCAATCAATATAATTTTATTGTATAGACATACAGTCATACTTCGAATCTTTGAACGGTTTATTATTCAATGTACGAAATCATGTTGTGCGCAGTATACATGGCTTTTTGTCGCAAACTTTTGAATTTTTTACGCAAATAATTTGAACAATGAATTATTATTCGTTTCTTTGTCGTGCAAAAATGAAATTGAAATCTTTCGTAGAATCAAAAAAAAAACAATAGAGATGAGTACAAAGAAATTTTTATTACAGGAAAAGGATATCCCTTCGGCATGGTATAATATTGCCGCGGATATGACGAACAAGCCGCTCCCGCCGCTGCATCCGGGAACGAGACAGCCGGCATGTGCGGAAGACTTTTACCCGCTGTTTGCCGAAGAGCTGGTAAATCAGGAGATGAATCAGACGGACACATGGATCGGGATCCCCGAAGAAGTACGCGATTTGTACAAGGTATGGCGTCCGACGCCGCTCGTACGCGCCTGCGGACTGGAAAAGGCCATTGATACGCCTGCCCGCATCTATTTCAAAAACGAAAGCGTCAGCCCGGTAGGCTCGCACAAACTGAACTCCGCGCTTGCCCAGGCCTATTTCTGCAAAAAGGAAGGCATTACGAACATCACAACCGAAACGGGCGCCGGACAGTGGGGCGCCGCAATGGCGTATGCTGCCAGGGCGTTCGGGCTGGAACTGGCCGTCTACATGGTGAAAGTAAGCTATAACCAAAAGCCCTATCGCCGTTCCATCATGCAGACCTTCGGAGCGCAGGTGATTGCTTCGCCCAGCATGAGTACCAAAGCTGGACGCAAAATACTGACCGACAATCCAACCTATCAGGGCAGTCTGGGAACGGCAATTTCCGAAGCCGTCGAACTCGCAATGCAGACGCCCAACTGCAAGTATACGCTGGGCAGTGTGCTGAACCATGTCATCCTGCACCAGACGGTCATCGGACTCGAGGCGGAAAAGCAAATGGAGATGGCGGGCGAATATCCCGACGTCGTCATCGGTTGCTTCGGCGGCGGGTCGAACTTTTCGGGCATCAGCTTTCCCTTCCTCCGTCACAAACTGACCGGAGGCAAAGACATACGCATCGTTGCCGCCGAGCCGGCTTCATGCCCGAAACTGACGCGCGGCGTCTTTCAGTATGACTTCGGCGACGAGGCAGGCTACACCCCGCTGCTCCCGATGTTTACGCTCGGACACACGTTTGCGCCCGCCCATATCCATGCCGGCGGACTGCGCTATCACGGCGCCGGCACGATTGTCAGCCAACTGCGTCGAGACGGTTTTGTGGAGGCCGTCGACATCAAACAACTGGACACGTTCGATGCCGCCACCCTGTTCGCCCGCACCGAAGGAATCATCCCCGCTCCCGAATCGGCACACGCCATCGCCGCCGCCATTCGCGAAGCCGAACAGGCAAAACTGGAAGGCAAAGCAAAAGTCATCCTCTTCAACCTCTCCGGACACGGACTGATTGACATGACCGCCTACGACCAGTATTTTGCACAGGAACTGATTAATGACGAGTTGTCGGATACGGATCTGTCCGGAAATATCAATAAGCTGGAAAAGATAATCTGACACCGCGAAGCTCTCTTTGAATCTTTGAATTCAAACGGAATCAGACAATCATGCCGCTACCGTAGCATAGCCGGCTTTCGCTGTCGTATACGACGGCAAACTGCCCCGCGGCAATGCCCTGAATCTTTTTTTCGCTTTCGATTTGGTACAGATCACCTCTGCGGCTGATGACGCCGCGCGTAAATTCGGGCGTATGGCGGATTTTGAACGTGATTTGTTTCGTGCCGTCAAATTCGCCCCAGGGGTCTTCGGTGATGAAGTGGAAGCCATGTATCCCGACGATTTTACCGTACTGCGTTTCGGGATCATAGCCATTGGATACGTAGATGATATTTCGCTCGACGTCCTTTTTGATGACAAACCACGGGCCTCCACTTAGCCCCAGTCCTTTGCGCTGTCCGATGGTGTGAAACCAGTAGCCGTTGTGCGTGCCGAGCGTCCTGCCCGTTTCCCATTCGACGATTTCACCCTGCTTCCGGCCGAGGTATCGCTCGATGAAATCGTTGTAATTGATTTTGCCGAGGAAGCAGATGCCCTGGCTGTCTTTTCGCCGTGCGCTCGGCAGT
This sequence comes from Tannerella sp., assembly GCA_031270465.1. GTDB lineage: Bacteria > Bacteroidota > Bacteroidia > Bacteroidales > Tannerellaceae > Tannerella. Next base: position 6,443 of record JAISXP010000011.1, read on the forward strand.
TTCCGGGCGGCGGCAATTTCCCGCACTTCGTTTTTCATCAGGTGTCCGACGGGAAACATCAGTTTCGATATTTGCAGGCCGGTGATTTGCCCGAGGAAATCGGTCTGATCCTTTAACGGGTCTTTAGCCGTCGAGAGCCATGTCCGGCCGTCGATTTCGGTGGTAGTGGCGTAGTGACCCGTGGCAATTTTATCGAAATCCTTTCCCCAGCGGTCTTCGAAGCAGCCGAATTTGATGTATTTGTTGCACATCACGTCGGGATTCGGCGTCAGTCCGCGCCTGACGGATTCGATCGTGTAGCTGACGACCTTCTCCCAGTATTCGTCGTGAAGCGAAACGATTTCGAAGCGGCAACCGTATTTTTGGGCAATCAGCGTCGTGATTTCGACGTCCTCTTCCGACGGGCAACCGACATAACCGGTCTTCTCTTCCATCCCGATGCGGATGTAAAATATCACCGGCTCATGCCCCTGCTCCTTCAACAGATGAACAGCCACGGAACTGTCTACTCCTCCCGAGACCAATGCTGCTATTTCCATTTTTTTTCATTAATCAGTACTGCGGTGCAAAAGTACGGAAAAATAGTGAATGACGGTTAGGTCTCCCGTTCGGAGGGTGCATTTCAGATTGTCCCGAACCCGGCTTAATGAACAATTCGAATTGCACCAATCTTGAATCTTGAATTTTGAATTCTGAATTTTAAATATAATCCCTATCTTTGCACAATAATATTTTAAAAACTCAAAAAGAACATGACAACACGTAGAAATTTTATCCGGCAGGCCGCAATGCTCGGCGCCGGATTTTCGGTTAATCCGTTTTTCATCAAGGCAGGAAACAGTTCCGTAGCCGCAAACGACAAGATTGGAATAGGCCTCATCGGATGTAATGGGATGGGGTTTAGCGATCTGACGGCCTTCCTGCGCAATCCCGAAGTAGAATGCATCGCCATTGCCGACATCGACGAGGGCGTGCTGAACCAAAAGGCTGCCGACGCCGCCAAACTGCAAAAGGGAAAAAAAGTAGCCCACCTGTACAAGGACTGGCGGCGGCTGATCGACAACAAAGACATCGACATCGTCATCGTCGGGACGCCCGATCACTGGCACTGCCTCCAATTAGTTGCCGCCTGCGAGGCGGGGAAAGACGTGTACTGCGAAAAACCGCTGGGCAACAGCATCGAGGAATGTAACGTGATGATTCGCGCGGCGGAGCGGTACAACCGTGTCGTGCAGGTAGGCCAGTGGCAGCGCAGCGACCCGCACTGGCAGGACGCGATGGCCTTTGTCCACAGTGGCAAGCTCGGAAAGATACGCACCGTGCGCGTCTTCTCGTATCAGGGCTGGTGTCCGTCCATCCCCGTCAAGCCCGACGAAGCCGTTCCGGCAGGCGTGGACTACGACATGTGGCTCGGCCCCGCCCCGAAACGCCCGTTCAACCGCAACCGCTTCCATTTCACCTTCCGCTGGTTCTGGGACTATGCCGGGGGACTGATGACCGACTGGGGCGTACACCTGCTCGACTACGCCCTGTACGGCATGAACGTGACGGCACCCAACGCCATCATGGCCGCGGGCGGCAAGTTCGGATACCCCGACGATGCCTGCGAAACGCCCGACCTGCTGCAAACCATCTACACCTTCGACGATTTCACGGTGATGTGGGACCATGCCATCGGCATCGACGACGGCGCCTACGGACGCAACCACGGGCTGGGTTTCGTCGGCGAAAACGGCACGCTGGTAATTGACCGCAGCGGCTGGGAAGTGATTCCCGAAAAGGTGAGCGGCAAGGCGCGCATGGAAGCCGTGCCGCTGAACAAATCCTACGGCGAAGGCGGACTGAACCTCCACGTCAAAAATCACCTGGAATGTATCCGCACGCGCAACCGCAACTGCAACGCCTCCATCGAAACCGGCGCCCACATCGCCAAATTCTCGCAGTTGGGTAACATAGCCTACCGCACCGGCAAGAAACTGACGTGGGACGGGAAATCTTTCCACGACAGCGAAGCCGACCGCTACCTGACGAAAGAATACCGCGCACCGTGGACGTTCCCGAAAGTGTGACGGGATTCGAAAATTCGAAATTTAAGATTTGGGGTTGTGTGGAAGAAGCGTTTGAAGAAGAACAGGTCGCTACGGATTGTGAACCTGCTGGGACTGTCCGTCGCCTTCGCGTGTATGGTGATGTCGTATACATACGTGAAGCACGAGTGGAGTTACGACCGCTTCCATGCGAAGAGCGACAGGATTGTCCGTCTCTCCTTTCAGTACGGTGACGAACCTGTGGACGGACGCATCTACGGATTCACAAAAGACAACCCCGCGATGGCCGGCGTACCGGGCGTGGAAGATGCCGTGCTGATAAACAAAGTCGAAACCGCCATACTGACGTACGAAGGGACGGCGCACGTGGTAAACAATTTCTATTTCGCAACGGCCGGCTTCTTCGACATCTTCGGTTACGAACTGTCGGAAGGCGACAGGCAAAGCGTACTGGACGCTCCCGAAAAGGCGGTAATAAGCAAACGTTTTGCGCGGGAACTGTTCGGTGAATCTTCGCCGGTGGGGAAAGAGATTCAACTCGCCAGCCGAAGATTCGAGGCGCAAACGGTATTCGTCAGCGGCGTATTCGAAGACTTTCCGGAAAACACACATTTCCATACCGACCTTATCGTCCACCGCCCCGACAACGAAGATGGCAGCTATACGTATGCTTACCTGCTGCTGCACCCGTACGCGGAGAGGGAACAGGTACGACAGACGATTGTGGCGCGGCTGGACGAACTGAACCGCGACAGTCAGCGAAAAGCCTCGCCTCTGCTGATGCCGCTCACGGACATTCACCTGCACAGCCATCTGCAGCGGGAAATGGAGGTGAACGGAAACATCAGTTATATTTACGTCATTGCCGGGGTGAACATTCTTCTGCTGACGGTCGTGCTGTTCAATCTCTGGCTGAACGCTGGGCTGATATTCGCTTGCAGCCGGCAGTATTACCGGCTGCTGCGGCTGAACGGCGCGTCGCCGTCGACCGTACTGGCCGACGAGAGCTGGCTGGCGCTCGTGCTCGGCGCATCGTCCGTACTCCTGGGAATCGTGCTGACGTATTTCCTGCATCCGTACCTGCATATACGGCTCGACACGCTGGGCGGCGTGGAGGCAGGCGTCTTCGTCCTGTTGTTCACGGGCATCGTGTGGGCGGTTTCCATCCTGCCGGTGATGCGCGGGATGTCGTCCACACTGTTTCTGAACAGCGGGAACGACCTGCGTCCGTCGCATTTTTCGCTTTCCGGCGTGCGGTTCATGCTGACGGCGCAATTCTGCATGGTGATGTTTATCGTGATTCTCGGCTTCGGAATAGGCAGGCAGATGCGTGTGATAAAAACCTCGCAGATGGGCGGAGACAGAGGTCGGGACGTACTGGTGATGAAAGAACAGCCCGACGCGGTGAAGGAGCGTTACGACGTGCTCAGAGCCGAGTTGCTGAAATATCCGGAGATCGAAGCGGTCACTTCGTCCATGCAGTTGCCGGGGACGGCTGTTCGCGACGCCATTTTCGTCCGGCGCGAAGGCGAAGCGGCGAGCGAAGGACGGAATATTCCGCTGTTAGCGGTGGGCGACGGTTTTCTCCCCTTCTTCGGCATTACGCCCGTGGCCGGAAGCGTTTTCCAGCCTTCCACGCGGACATACGGGGAAGAAGAACAACTGTTGCTCGACCGGATATACGGCCGTAGCGAGCCGGCGTCCCCGCCTGTCGAAGAATACGTAATCAACATGAGCGCTCTGCAGACGCTCGGCTTTGCTTCGCCGGACGAGGCGGTGGGAAAAATGCTGCACTTCGAACAGTCCATCGTGGGCTACATCCGAAAGGGACGGATTGCCGGCGTGACCGGCGACTTTACCTACACGACCGCCTACGAAGTCTCCGCGCCGCTCATCCTGCTGCAAAGGAAAATGTTTCAGCACTGCATCATGGTGCGCTTTTCGCCCGGGCATTTCACGCGGGCGCTGGAGACATTCAGGCGCGTGTGGGCGGAAGTGATTCCCGACTGTCCGGCCGACTGCCTTTTCCTGAATGATGTGTACGCCGAAGTTTATCACAGCGAGCTGAAGGCCGAGGCACTGGTGAATATCTTCTCTCTTCTCAGCCTGCTGACGGCCAATATGGGGCTGATTGTCATCATGGCGTTTCTCATCCGGCGGAAGACGAAGGAAATCGGTGTCCGGAAAGTGAACGGAGCCACGTCGATGGACATTGTCCGCCTGCTGAACGGCCGCATTACCCTGTGGATAGCGTCGGCATTCGTCATTGCCCTCCCGCTGGCCTGGTGGGCGGTGACGCGCTGGATGGAGAATTTTGCTCTGAAGGCGCGGCTCGAATGGTGGGTGTTCCTGCTGGCCGGGCTGTCGGTATGGTTCATATCCGCTCTTGCCGTTTCGTGGCAAAGCTGGCAGGCAGCACGCCTCGATCCAGTCAGGGCGCTGAAAGCGGAATGAGACGTTCAAACGTTCCGGTTCTGTGGTGCATCAACAAAAGCACAGATATTTTTAACATTTATCTTTTTTCTGTGTTTCTCTGTGAATCTCTGTGTAAGAAACGTCACACAAAGAGACACGGAGAAGACACGGAGGTTTTTTCCCTTCCGTGTTCTCCGTGTCTTTGTGTTACGGCAATAAAACTGATTGTGTCGTGTCTACCGTATCAGGTGTCCGAAAAGTATGGCATTCGTGAACATGCGTACGCCGCCATACCAGTAGGAACGGAACGTGAGGTCGTCGGCGATGCAGATGTAATGTCCGTTTCCCGCTCTGCCGCATATTACGGCCGGTGTATTTTCGAGTTCCCGGCTGTGTTCCGTTCGGAGGAAGCCGGACAGTTGAGGATTCCTGTCGTATACGGCAGGCGCCAGATTGGCTTCTTTCGGCATTTCGAAAGCGAGCGTGCTGCTTTTCAGTACGGGCAGCGTCGGCTGCGCATATCCCCATGCGAGGGGATGGGTGACGTCGATGCGCATCCGCAGGTGCGAGCCGGGGATGCTGTACATGGCCGAGCGGTCGCTGCGCTGGTCGTAGGGCACGTATGCGGACGAGTCGGCGTGCGTGAGTTTCTTTTCCTTCAGTTCGGCCAGTTTCAGGTCGTTGATGCACTTGAACGAAGCGCCCGTAGCTATCAGCGTTCCGCCCGCCCGCACCCAGTCGGCGAGCCGTGCGCCCGTGTTTCCGGGCAGCGATACCGCTCGTCCGGACGGGATGATGATCACGTTGTATTCGTTCAGGTTTGCTCTTCCCAGCGCGGCCATGTCCATCAGAACAGGTTTCATTTTCAGCCGGAAGTTCAGCAGATACCATATCGAGCCGCATTCACCGGTACTGAATCCCTGTCCCGACAGGAGTGCTATCTTCGGTTCTTTCAGCGGCTGCGTGTCCGAGTGTCCGAGGTCGAAATCCTTCATTCTGGCAGTCGACGCCGTCTGCACGTTCACGCCCGTCGCGGCCGACAGTTTCACCACGCGGTCAAATATTTCCTTTGCCGGCAGCTTTTGTCCCGCCACCGGCAGGACGAACATGCCGGGGCCGAAGGATATGCTGCCGTCGTCCGACTTTGCGCCGCGTCCCGACACGCTGACCTGCAGGCCTGCTTCCTGGAGGGCTTTCACGAATGCGGGCGCATAATACTCCCTGTTGTCGAACAGGTAGGCAAATTCGCTCATTCCGCCTTTGACGCTTCCCTGACGGAATGCGGGACGGTCGATGGCCTCGCCGGTCAGTCCGCCGGGAGATGCGGTCACCGGCGCACAGTTCAGGTTGAAGGCTTCGGCCATGTTCCACGTCGAGACGTCGTAGAACAGACTGTCTTTAAACTGCTTCGTGCTTTCGAACAGCGAACGCAGAATCATCGAGTTGCGCTGCTGTACGGGGACGATGAAGGCATTGTCGCTGCTGTACTTGTGTCCGTTGAGCGTAATGTTTCCGGCCAGTTTGAAGACGTCGATGTTGTGCGATTTCAGCAGTTCGATGAAATGGTAGCTGACGGCATCCGAGCCGTTGCCGTCGAAGACGTAGGCCTTTTCTTTCAGCGAGGCCGTTTCCTTCAGGCGGTCGGCGCAGAAGCGGCGCATGTAGTCGAGCAGCGTTTCGCGCAGTTCGTACGAAGCCTTTACCGAACCGAAGGCGCACGTGATCTGGTTGCGGACGGTGAAGGGGAAGGTGAGCATCCCTCGGTCTGTTTTCATGACGTTGCCGCGCGACGAGGCCTGCTCGAAGAGCATGGCGATGGAGCCGAGCGCATCGCCGTAGACGTCGCCTGTGCCCAGATAGTAGCTGTCGAACATGTCTTTTGAGAGATACAGCGATCCGATGCGGTCGAGCGCCTTCATGTTGTAGTCCGAGACGCGCGCCGTGAGCGTCTTGTTTTCGTCCGGGATGGCCGGATAATAGCAGACCGGGTCGGACGGCTCGAGGAAATAGGTCGTGTTGCTGCCCATCTCGTGGAAGTCTCCGACGGTGTTCGGCATCCATTCGTGATATATCTTCATCAGATATTTCATTTCGGGCTGCTGCACGGGTATCCAGTCGCGGTTCAGGTCGTGCCAGTAGTGGTTGGACCGTCCTCCGGGCCACGGTTCGTTCAGTTCGCGCGACTGCGGGTCGGCGACGTCCGGGAAGCTGCGGCCGGCATTCACCCACGAGGCGAAGCGGTTGATGCCGTCGGGATTCTGTCCCGGAATAAGGTTGATGACCACCCTGTCGAGAAGTTTGTCGATATCCTCGCCTTCCGCCGCCGCAAAGAAGTATGCAAAGCCGATGGCGGCGTTCACGCCCGAAGCCTCGTTGCCGTGTACCGTCGTCATCAGGTTGACCACCGCAGGCATCGTCCGTATGTCGAGTGCGCCCGATACGGCGGGGTCGGCCAGTTTGACGTGCTCGGCTCTGATTTGCTCAAGCTGCCGGTGATTCTTTTCGGACGTAATCGTCACGCAGATAAAGGCGCGGCGTTCGAAGGTACGGCCGTATTCCTTCACTGCGATTCTCGGCGACACGTCCGCCAGTCTGCGCATGTACATCTCCACCTGTTTCCATTCGGCGTGCTGCTCGCCGAGTTGGAATCCCAGTTCATCCTTCGGAGTTGGAATATCCTTTTTCAGCGTATACTGCCACTCTTTGGGCATGTAGTACGTGAGGTCTGTCGCAAAAGGCTCCTGTGCCGGCTGTGCGCCTGCGTAGCCGGCCGTCAGCAGGCCGGCTACGGCAGTCATGATTGTCAGTTTACGTATATTCATAATAAACATCAGTTGTCTGTATGTATGTTAATTCGACGGCAGATTACCTGGGCAGCGTCTGTTCCCATCCTTCCGTCTGCACGACGCCGAAACCGGCATTGACTTCCGTCTGCGGGATGGGGAAGGCAAAGAGGGAAGGGTCAAAGTTTTTGTATCTGCCTCTGACCACATCAATCTTTTCTCCCCAGCGCCGGACGTCAAAAAGGCGATGTCCTTCCTGGAGGAGTTCAAGTTTTCGCGCCTGCCTGATGTCTGCGATGATGGAGGCATTTTCGGCAACGGTTGCAGGGTCAAATCCGGGGTCGCGCGCTGCAAGGACGACGAGCAGGCTCTCCTTAGCTGCGGCGTAGTTGCCCTGTGCGGCGTATGCTTCTGCCAGTGTGAGATACAGTTCGGGCAGACGCAGGACGGGGATATTGTGAGCATCCGCGCCTTCGTTCGTTCCGACGTACTTCGCTCCGTCGCCGTTGTTGAGCAATCCGTTGCGTATGTCGGTTTCGGCATATTCCGTCAAGACCTCTTCGGAGACGTGAAGCCCGTAGAAGGGATACATGGTGCCCAGCGAATTGGAGCCGGGATTGTCGGTAGCCGACTTCACGACGACGAAGATGTCTTCCGGCGAGACGATGTTGCTCGTGTACATGGCCGAATACGCTTCGGCTGTTGTGACAAGGCTGCTTCCGCGCGCGTCGATGGCCGTCCTTGCCGCCTGAATGGCGCCGGCATAGTCGTGCATGTAAAGCCTGACTCTCGCCTCGAGCGCATCAAGCGCCGCCGGATTGATGTAGGCGTATCCGGGGATGTCCATGTCTTCCCTTGCAAAATAATCTTTCGCCTTTGCGATGTCCGACAGGATCAGATCGTAGTTGTCGGCGACCGTTGCGCGGCTTATCTGTTGAAAGGCTTCTACCGGTTCGGTTACGTTGACAATACCGGGCGTATTTTTATTGGCTTCGGTATGCGGCAGGGCAAAGAGGTTCGTCAACGTAAAGGCAGCCAGCGCCTTCAAGCCGTAGGCCTGCGCCATGCAGCCGTGGACGGTCGCCATTTCCGATTCGGGAAAGTCGACCTTTTCGCCGGCCTTGATAATTTTTGTCGAGTTGTTGATGACCTTGTAGCCGTATTCCCAAATGTCTCTTAATTCGGCATTGGTTGATTCGACCTGCCACATTGAGAGCACTTGAAAGTTGCCGGACTTATTGTCGTGGTAAACCAGGTCGCTGGCTGCATCGCCAAGGCATACGACATTTCTGCCGTAAAACTGATAATGGCCAAAACTGTTGTAGACTCCGTTGAGATTGTTGGTAAAGTCTTTTGCCGAACTGAAAGCCTCTTCGTCGGCGACGGCATCGGTCGGAAGTTCCGTCAGGAAGTCGTCGCACGAGGCGAGCGCAATTCCTGCCATACACGCTATTGCTATTAATGGAAGAAAAGACGCTTTCTTCGTTCGTATCGTTGTTTTGTAAAATGTTTTTTTCATTGTTTCAAATATTTAAAATGATATATTAATGCCAAACAACACACTGGAGGGAATGGGATATGTCCACTGCTGGTAGCCGTCTTCCGTTGCCTGCGGATCGAAGCCGAGAAAATCGGATGCGGTGAGGATAAACAGATTGTCGACTGTGCCGAAGACGCGCAGATTGTCGACCGTCAGCGACCGGGCAATCGAGCGGGGAATAGTGTATCCCAGGTTGATGGATTTCATGCGGAAATGCGACGCGTTCAGTACGAAGCGCGATGTTCTCTTGCCCATGTCCGCATTGCCGCCGGCAATAAACTTGGGCACGTCGGTGATTTGTCCCGGTTCGCGCCACCTGTACTTATACACATATTCCGCCACGGGTCCCAATTCGTAGTGGCCGCACATGATGTCGAAGCGCAGTCCGCTGTTGAATACTTTCGAACCCAGAGCATAGCTTCCGTCCACCGAGAAATCGAAACCCTTGAAGGTGATGCTCGTGCCGATGCCTCCGTAGAATTTCGGATCGGCCGAACCGACAATCTGCTGTTCGGCTTCATTGACTAAAGTAGTCGTTTCCGTGCTTCCTGCTTTTTTGTAGAAGAGGGCTTCGCCCGTTTGCGGGTCTACACCGGCATATTTGGGCAGATAGAACGTGTTGTAGGCTTCGCCCACCTTGCGGATGTACCAACTTCCCTCGATGGGCTTGTCGGTTGCCAGGGCGATGATTTTATTTTGGTTCACCGTTCCGTTTACACGCACGTTCCATGTGAAGTTTTTATTTTGCACCAGCATGGCGTTGGCCATAAACTCGAATCCGCGGTTTTCCATTTCGCCGATATTCTGCATCACGCTGGGGAATCCGGTAGTGAAGGAAAGCGGCACTTCGAAAATCATGTCCGACGTGCGCTGGTTGTAGAAATCCAGTTCGAGCGAGAGGCGGTCGAAGAGTACGGCGTTGATGCCGATGTCGGCCTTTTTGACGGTTTCCCATTTCAGGTCGGGCGAATAGATTTGCGTGGGCACGGCGCCGGGATTGGAATTGTAGGAGTATCCAAACTCGTACAGCCCCATGTAGGGATAGTATGCGCGGACGATGTCCTGATTGCCTACCGTACCGTAGCTTCCACGAATGGTCAGGTCGGTCAGCCAGTCTTTCGTATCTTCCATAAAGGCTTCCTGTGTCAGGCGATACTTTGCCCCGGCCGACCAGAACGGCGCCCAGCGGTGATTCGTGCCAAAACGCGAGGATGCGTCGTAGCGGAACGAGGCCGAGCCGTAGTATCTGTTGTCGTAATTATATTCGCCGTTGGCAAAAAACGAAGCCAGCGTGCTCGCGCGGCTGATCGATTCCGCCGTCACCGGAGTGGAAGCGTTGACCAGTTCGTTTACTACATCCGACGGGTAATTGGTAGCCACCGTCGTGACGCCGCTAAGCGCCGTTTTCTGGGCTTCCTGTCCCAGCATCACGTTCAGACTGTGCACGTTTTTGAACGTTCGGTTATAATTCAAGGTGTTCGTGATGTTGTACATCGTGGCGCGATTCTGGATGCGCTCGCCGTTCAGCCCGTTGTCCCACCAGCTGGGATTGTTTGCGCTGCTGAAAAAAAACTCGCTGATGTCGAGGATGCTTATTCCCGCGCTGGTTTTCCACGTCAGGTTGTCTATTATCCTGTATGTAAAGTAGGGATTGATGACGGCGGTGATGGTCTTCTGGTTGTAGATATCGCCGTTTTCCTCGTCGTAGAGGGCTACCGGGTTGTAGAAGCCGTCTTTCACCATGGCGTAGGAGCCGTCGGGATTGTAGACCTGCTGGAACGGACGGGTGTCGTATACCATTACGATCGGATGGGTATACGAACTGGTATTCGGGATGTTGTCGATGTCGGAAAGTCCGGCGTTGATGGAGATGCCGTACCCGATTCGTCCCGATTCGCCGTCGAGGTTGAGGCGTCCGGTATAGCGTTTCAGTCCCGACCCGATCAGCACGCCCTGGTTTTCGTAAAATCCCAGGCTGGCGAAATGGCGAAGACCGTCATTGCCGCCCTGCAGGTCGATGTTGTATTCCTGTATCCGGCCGTTACGCAACACCTGGTCCAGCCAGTCGACGCTTTGCACGGCGTCGATGTCCGTATTATACCAGTCCAGTGCATTCTGTTTCAGCAGTGCGTAGGCTTCGGACGGAGTGGAGGCGTCGCCCGAATTGACGTAGCCTTCGGTCCAGACTTCCTTATACTTGTCCAGATCGACCATCCGGTATTCGGGGTTCACGTGCGCCACGAACGACTGTCCGTATTTGGCGCTGAAATTGAAGCGCGTCTTCCCCTGTTTCCCCTTTTTTGTGGAGATGACGATGACGCCGTTGGCCGCCCTCGCCCCGTAGATTGCCGTAGCCGTGGCATCCTTGAGCACCGTGAGGCTCTCGATGTCGTTCGGATTGATGTTTGCCAGCGGACTGATCTCCATGCCAGCCCATCCTCCTACATTATCGGTATAGATGGGCACGCCGTCGACCACAAAAAGCGGTTCCGTGCCGGAGTTGGCCGATCCACGCCCGCGGATGGTCGTCGAAGCGAACGCGCCCGGCTGTCCCGTTCCGTTGTTCACCTGCAATCCTGCTACTGACCCTTCGAGCGATTTCAGGAAGTTGGCGTCTACCCTTTTCGTCATTTCCTCGGAACCTACCACCTGCGCCGCACCGGTAAACGCCGCTTTCCGCGTCACACCGTATCCGGTTACGACCACTTCATCTACCAACAGTGCCAATTCCTGCATCTCGATGTCCCGGTTTCCCGACCACGCCTGTAACGTGATGGTCTCGAAACCTACCATCGAAAACTGCAGAGAACTGCCTTCCGCTACCGTCAGGGAAAAACGTCCGTCGATGTCGGTCACCGTTCCCTGCTCTGTGCCGGTTACTACCACGTTTACACCGGTAAGGGGCTCGCGAAATTCATCATATACCGTTCCCTGCACGCGTACAGAATTTTGCGCAAATAGTGCCCCCCCCCATAACATTTTGGCTATCAGACATGTAAAAATCATGCTTGCCATTCTTCGAAAACATTTCTTTGTCATAAATAATATATTACCTGTTAATATTTGTTTATTGGGGACAAAGGTATGCAATAATTTCCAAATGCGCAATAAAAATTGCACAAAATGATAATTTAAATTCGCTTCTTGTATCAAATGGCGTGCAAATCAGACATGTTTTGTTTCAAAAAAACCGGATGCAGACATGACAGCAATCCGGATGCATCGCACGCAGTACAAAAAAACGGGTCTTCAGAGAAAATTTTTCGAAAGGGTCAAAGACAGCCGGAAATGCGCTTTCAAAAAATTTCGGAACAAAAAGACGCCAAAATCCGGTCGGGACTGTCAATATTGATGGACGATTAGTTAAATAAAACGAATTATGTTTTTTTGAGATGGCAGAATTAGGTTCTTTCAATGTTTTTGTGCAAATTTGTCCCCGTGTTTTCCAGAATTTATGTGATACATAATACATTAATAAATATATAGACTAAAATGAAAAGCATTAAAAATGTAGCGTTTTTTGCAAGTTTGTTTGCCGGTATATGCTTCCCTGCGTATGCCAGCGAAGCCGATTTGGCGATCCCGGACCTTCATGCCGGGACTTTCCATATTTTCGGGAATGAGATTTCGTCCTGGAATTTTCTTTTTTACGGGGCGATTGTGATTGCCGGTACACTGGGTTTCAGCCTTATGCTGTTCCGGCAGGTGAAAAAGTTGTCGGCTCACGAGTCGATGAAGAATGTGGCGTCAACCATCTACTCCACGTGCCGTACCTATCTGGTGCAGCAGGGCAAGTTTCTCCTGATGCTGTTTGCGCTGATTGCCATTGTGCTGTGTATCTACTTTTTCGGACTGACGGGGCAATCCGTGGGCGTAGTGTTACAGGTGCTTCTTTTTTCCGTCATCGGGATGGCAGGGTCGTATCTGGTGGCCTGGTATGGCATCCGCGTCAATACCTACGCCAACGCACGGACAGCGTTCGCTTCCCTGAAGGGACGTCCGCTGGATGTGGTGAATATTCCGCTGAAGGCTGGGATGAGCGTAGGGCTGTTCCTTATTTCCCTTGAACTGGTCTTGATGGTGGTGATCCTGCTATTTGTACCCCGCGACATCGTAGGGATCTGCTTTCTCGGGTTTGCCATCGGCGAATCGCTGGGAGCAAGTGCATTGCGCATCGCAGGCGGTATCTTCACCAAGATCGCCGACATTGGCTCCGACCTGATGAAGGTTTTCTTCAAGGTGAAAGAAGACGATCCGCGCAATCCCGGCGTAATTGCCGACTGCACGGGCGACAATGCGGGCGACAGCGTAGGCCCCACAGCCGACGGATTCGAAACGTACGGAGTGACTGGCGTCGCACTGATTACGTTTATCACGCTGGCCGTTCCCAACCCCGACATGCAGGCCAAACTGATTGTGTGGATTTTCGGAATGCGGTTTCTGATGGACTTCCTGTCGGGGTGCGCATTCTTCATCAACCAGGGCATATCGAAAAAACTGTATGGAAACAAAAAGGATTTCGACTTCGAAACACCGCTCATGCGGCTGATAGTGATTGCAGCCGCGCTGTGCATCTCGGCCAGTTTCTTTATGAGCTATTTATTGCTGGGCGACCTGCCTGACGGCACCTTGTGGTGGAAACTGGCGGTGATCATCGGATGCGGGACGCTGGCGGCGCTGCTGATTCCCGAATTTACGAAATACTTCACGAGTTCCAAGTCGCGCCATGTGAAAGAAATTGTGACGGCGTCGCGCGAAGGCGGTCCTTCGTTGAATATCCTGTCGGGTATCGTAGCCGGCTATTTCGGCGCATTCTGGACAGGTATGCTGGTGGTCGGACTCATGACCGTCGCCTACTTCACGGCTCAACTGGGGCTTACGGAAGTGATGGGTATCCATGCTTCGATTTTTGCATTCGGCCTGGTAGCCTTCGGATTCCTCTGCATGGGGCCGGTAACCATCGCAGTAGACAGCTATGGCCCCGTGACGGACAATGCACAGTCGGTGTTCGAACTTTCGCAAATCGAAGCCATCCCCAATATCGAGCAGTCCATTGAAAAAGAATATGGCTTCAAACCCGACTTCGAACGGGGAAAATATTTTCTGGAAGCAAACGATTCGGCCGGAAACACGTTCAAGGCGACAGCCAAACCCGTACTGATCGGGACGGCGGTGGTCGGTGCGACGACAATGATTTTTTCGATCATCCTGCTGCTGGAAAAGGTCGGGCTGCTGCATTTGTCGCTGACCGATGCGCCCGTCATCCTCGGACTGATATGCGGCGGCGCGGTGATTTTCTGGTTCAGCGGTGCGTCCATACAGGCAGTGACCACGGGCGCCTACCGGACGGTGGAATTTATCAAGCGGACGTTCAAAACGGGTGACATCGAAGCAAAGGTCGAAGACTCCACGGAAGTAGTGAAAATATGCACGCAATATGCGCAGAAAGGCATGTGGAACATCTTCCTGGCGCTGATATCCATCACGCTGGCGTTTGCCTTTATCGACCCGAACTTCTTTGTGGCTTATCTGGTCTCGATTGCCGTATTCGGTTTGTTTCAGGCTATCTACATGGCAAATGCAGGCGGCAGTTGGGACAACGCGAAAAAAATCGTCGAAGTGGAACTGAGAGAAAAGAACACGCCGCTGCACGAATCGGCCGTAGTCGGCGACACTGTGGGCGATCCTTTCAAGGATACGTCTTCGGTATCGCTGAATCCGATTATCAAATTCTCCACTCTGTTCGGATTACTGGCCACGGAAATTTGTATCGAAATGAAACTGGGCGAAGGCTTTGCCGACTATTCCGCCTGGATCGCCGCCATATTCCTGATTGTCGGGCTGGTGTTCGTATGGCGATCGTTCTACGCGATGCGGATTCCGCAGAAGTAGATTCGAAATTGTTCGTGTAGAATTATAACGGAATATGAGTTGCTCGAAATATCAGACTGTGAGAAGACAGGCGTTCGGTCTTTTGGGCTGTGTTCTGCTGCTGGGCGGCAAAATGCTTGCACAGGATGTGGATTTGCAGAGCCTCGTGTATCAAAAGCAGTACGAAGCGGTAGTCGGTCACGCCGCCCGTCTCCAAAAGGCGGATTCGGCCGACTACCGTACGATGTATGCCGTCGCTCAGGCATACGAAGGGCTGCTCCGGTATCGGGATGCATACAACTGCTACCGTCATTGTCTGACGCTCGGCGACGTTGCACCGGTAGACCTGCTGAACGCCGTCGCCCGGATGGCTGCAAATATCGGAATGGCAAACGAAGCCGAATCGTATTTCCGCAGGGCGCTGGCCGTCGACAGCGTCGATTTCTATGCAAACTATCAATTAGCGAGGCTGTATTTCCAGTCGGGCAATTATGTGGAGGCCTCGGCGCTCTACACGTTCCTGTCAGACCGGCATCCTGACAATTTCGTGTTGCTGAGGGGACTGGGTGACTGTTTCAGCCGGATGGATCTCCTGCCGGAGGCGGCCATGTTCTACCTGCAGGCTTTTAACCTCAACAGGGAAAATACGGGACTGGCTTCTGTGCTTGTCAATACACTCCTGACGCTTGACCAGGCTGCGGCCGCCATCCCCGTTTGCGATACGGCGCTGGTATACAATCCCGGAAGCACGCTGATACTCCAGAACAAGGGCCTGGCGCTCTTCACCGCCAGAGAATACGAACGTGCGGACAGCATCTACTCTTTCCTCATGGAACAGGGCGATTCGACATACCTGACGTTGAAATTCGGCGGTTTCGCCAAATATTATGCGGGCAAATTCTTAGAAGCGATCGTGCCGCTCGAAAAGGCGTACGAACGTGACACGACGGCGCTTGACGTGTGCATGTATCTCGGCTCGGCGCTGGGACGGACATACGACCGTCCACGCGCCTACGGCCTGTTCGACCGCGCCGACGCGCTGATGCAGCCCAATCCGTCGCTCACAGACCTGCTGATGCAGTTCAAAGGCGAAACGTATGGCCGCGACAGGCGCACCGAAGAGGCCGTCGCAATCTTCTACACACTGTGGAAAAAGAACAAACGTGCCGACATGCTGTCGCGTATCTGGACAAATTCTTCCGGCGACATTCTCAAAAGGGAAGACGAATCGCGACGCCGGCGCAGCCTTTTCGTCCACGTGCTGATGGCGACCGAATACGAAAACAACGAACAAAACGGGCAGATACTGTCGTATATACGGAATCAGTTGCAGAAATTCGGAGACGACATGTTTTTCCGCGGACTGACGGAATATCCGATGCTTGCGCCCGACGGCGGCAAAAGCGTGCTGACTGTCGACCGGCTGCGGGAAATCATCCGGCAACTGCCGGAAAAGCCGGAAAATGAGCAGGAACACAAATAGTATGTTTTTTCTCCGTATACTTTGTGTTTCCGTGGTGATTTATGATTTATACTGCGCGCAGCATAAACCTGTTCATTGACTCATGTGTATTTCTGCCGGAAACCTTTGAATTTTTGAATCTTTGAACTTTAAATTCAATACACAAAACCATGCTGTGCACAGTATAATTCCCGTCCGAACGGGAGACGCATCGATCGCTAATACTCCTCTTCGTTGAAGAAGAAATCTTCTTTGCTCGGATAGTCCGGCCAGATATCTTCCATACATTCGTATATTTCTCCTTCGTCCTCCATTTCCTGAAGGTTTTCTATTACTTCCAGCGGGGATCCCGAACGCTGGGCATAGTCTATCAACTCGTCCTTGGTTGCAGGCCAGGGCGCATCTTCCAATTTTGATGCCAATTCTAATGTCCAATACATAACAATCTTTTTTACAAGGATTAACTGACTAAAAATGATTTCTGCTACGAAATTTTCCGCAAAAGTAAAATATTATTTTTATAAACCAGTATTCTTCCAGATAATTTCTTCTTTATTTTTCAGTCGACACTCGTTTCGTGCGACGGCAAACAGCAGGTCCGAGAGTCTGTTGATATAAACGAGTACGGGCATATCCACTGTTGCGTCTTCCGACAGTTTATATATCAGCCGTTCGGCGCGGCGGCATACCGTTCGGCATACGTGCGCCAGTGCGGCCGATGCGCATCCGCCGGGCAGGATGAAGCCTTTCATACGGGGCAGGAGGCTGTCGATGCGGTCGATGGTTTCTTCGAGGTGTCCGATATCTTCCTTCGTAATACCGCTTTCCGCCTTATCCGTGTCGGTGGCCAGGTATGCGCCGATGCGGAACAGCCGGTGCTGTATGCCCTGCAATATTTCGAGCGTGTCGGCGTCGTCCGTTTCGGCGGCCAGCCATCCGACGAATGAATTAAGTTCGTCGAGCGTGCCGTAGGCTTCGATGCGCGGGTGTGTTTTGGAGACGCGCGCGCCGCCGACCAGCGAGGTCATGCCACTGTCTCCTCCGCCTGTGTACAGATAACTTTTTTTCATCTTCCGTTTCATCTTATTGAGGAGAGTTCGTGTCCGCGGCGACCGGGGGATTGAGGATGCTGTTCAGAAAGTATTCCACGTAGTTGAGCGGAGCGTCGCGCATCACGACGGTTCGGTCTTTCCGAAACAGGTAGAGCGTCGGGATGACTCGCAGCGCATACGTGGCGCTGTCGGCGATTTCGCGGTTGCAGTCGTATCCGTGAATCCACGACGGCGGCATTCCGGATACGTGTTTTTTCCATCCGTCGATATCGTTTCCGTGATAGATGGACAGCACGGTCAGCATCTTTTTCCGCTGCATTTCCCGTATCACGGCCGAGGCGTCGATGGCCGCCGCCAGTTCGCGGCAATTGCCGCAGTCGAGGTTGTGAAACATGGCCAGCGTATAGTCCGTCGGGATATGCGAGAGCGCGTCTTTTGTACCCGACGGAGTGGCGTAGCGAATATCGGTGGCCTGCGTGCCCGGACGGTTTTTCTGCAGTTCGAAGAGGATGGCGCCCGGACGCGCCTTGTGATAGTCGTCGAGCACAACAGACGAGAGCATGTGCTCGAGCACGGGAATAAAATATTCGTCGTTGCGCAGCGACGAATTGAGATTGAACAGATAGCGTTCCATCATCGAAGTGAAGAAGGCGTACATTGCCGGATGGCGTTCGGCCATGCTCAGCGTGTGGCGGAGGCCTTCGTTCACAGCGCCGTACGACGCATAGGGAAATGTCGAGATATAATCGACAACAGCCTGCTCCGTGACAGGTGCCGCACTCCCGATATTGACCGTATCGCCGAAGTCGAAATGGTCCCAATAATGCATCGCCAGATATTCGGCGCGCGCCTGCGGAGCGTTGTAGACGGTCGGGACGGCTACCATCGGAAACGTTCTTTTCGCCGCCCCCTCTTTCTTGCCGGAACATCCCCCCCACACGAGCAGATATGCGAGGATGCATGTGGCAACTGTCGCCCGCCGGCTGTTTCTTCCGATTGAATATGTTGAATCTTTCATTGTGCAAATTTTAAATCACGTTTTCAGCCGACAAAAATACATCAGAAAAATGAAAAATCATCCCGAAGAACATAAATTATCACGTAAAATGCTTAAAAAAATTCCAGCAGACGGAATACCACGCGTTCGCGAAGGATAACACGAGCCTTGCTTCAAAAAAGACAGGATGCATCCTTCATTCCTGTACTTTTGTTTAGCCCCTCTTCACAGGGCCCGGGGAGTAGAGTCATTGGCAGGACGCAGGGTGAAGCAATCCGGGAAACAGTTACGTGTTATTTTAAAAAAAAGGGCGACCTCGCGGTTGCCCTTTTTTCCGATTCTCAACAAAATATTCCGACTAATTTTTTACAGCGACTTTATATTGCCGTCCATCCGCCGCGATGACATAGATGCCGGCCGGCAGGGTTGTGAAGACCGTTTCGCCGGCGGTGTACGGGAGGGTTTTCACCAGTACGCCGGATATATTATATATGTATGCACGGCCGTCGTTTGCACCGGCGGCGACGTACAGCCACGAGCCGTGGCTCCATACGCGGGCGGAGGCGGAGATGTCTCCGTTAGCGGAGATGGGATCGACGGCTTCGGCAATCACTTCCATCCCTTCCAGGATGTAGGCGATATGGACTGTCCACGTGCCGTCGTCATTGCGCGTGATCTTCACGCCGCCTGTATCGTTGGGATAGGGGCTGCGGTTCGTCGTCACCTTCGGTTCGTAGCCGGCGGGGAGCGTCGGGAGGGGCGTAAGCGTGATCACCAGTTTGCGGTCGCTTACCACGAAGACGCCCGGCTGCGGGTCGCTTGCGAAGTGGGACGAGACGTTGAGCGTCACCCGGCGCGGGAGGGAAGGCGTGGGCGGCTCGATGATGATGTACGTGCCGACGGGCAAATCCGTGACGGCGTCGTAGTTCTCGCCTTCGGTTATGTCCAGCGTGATGACATACGTGCCGGGATAGATGGGCGGCCAGGGGCTGCCGTCGTATTTCACCGTGACGGCGCCCAGGCCGGTGCGCGGAGGTTTGAGCGTCGGCAGGTCGATGCCCTGCGGCTCGTCCGTGTAGCGGGCGAAGGTATCGGGGTCAATGATCAGATCGTCGGGCGTGAGCGTGGCTTTGGCAATGGTCTGACCCGTCAGTTGATAGTTCGTGCCGTTTGTCAGGTTGTAGTTGTTCGTCTTAGCGGTGCTTTTCAACGCTACGGTCATCTCCACTATCCTGTTGGCGCTGCCTGCGTTGGCATCGGTGAAGGCGGCGGAGGTAATTTCATAGTCCGTGTCGATGACGAGGGTATCACTGTTTTCCAGACCGCTGAACGAGACGCCCGTTACCGTGACGTCGGTTGTGCCGTCGTAGGTCTTAGTAGTTATCGTGCCGCCGGTGACGGTGATGTTCTTTTTCTCCACCTTGAAACTGACGTCGAAGGTTTTGTTGTAGCTGGCGTCTTGCCCGTCGATGGATACCGTTACCGTGGCGGTGTAGGTTCCGATCTCAAGTCCTGTGTTCGGCACAACGGTGAACTCGCCCATCTCGGCGGGGCTTACCGAACCCATCGAGACAGCGGAAAGCGTAAAGAAGTCCTTATTTGTGCCGCTTAATTCTATGTTGAACGTTGCGGCGGTGTTGCCCATGTTGAGCGCCTTAACGGTGAGCGCTGTGGGAACAGCGCCGTAGCCGAGCGCGGCGAAGGTGTAGGGAGTTGGGGATTGCTCCGCATGGTTCAGCGCTACGCCGTAGTTTT
>JAISXP010000097.1 GCA_031270465.1 Tannerella sp.
AGTATTTTGATATTTAGTCATGCTCAGGAGTTTAGCGGAGTGGATATATTTCTTGATTTTCAGAAACCAATGAAATATCCGGCTTTGACGCCTGACGGTAAGTATCTCGTTTTTTTGGCGGTAGATGAAAGTTCGACAACGGCTTACGAATCGCATCTGCAAAATAACAAATGGACGCCGCCAGCGCCATTTGAGTATGTCAACAAATTGATTAGCCAGACAAAAAACGAAGTTGGCGGGTTCTCGTTCAATCACGATGGAACCGTGCTGTTTTTTCATGCCAAAATAGGAACAAACTATTTTGACATCTTCTATTCACGAAAGACGAAAGCAGGTTGGGGCGAACCTCAGCGTCTCGGAAGTCCAATTTCGACAAGCGCCGATTTATTTTCGCCGACAATTTCGTCGGACAATAAGACGCTTTTCGTTTTGAAAGCAAAACCTCAGCCGGAAAAAAAGAAAGAAAAAGAGGCTGGTAAAGAATTGTTGCTGTTCGAGAAAGACAAAGAAAACAAATGGGTTGGACCTAAGTACCTTCCAAACGAATTTAATATTGGGACGCAGGAAACGCCGTTTATCTGCGCCGACAATAACTCGCTGTTTTTCGCCTCGAAACGTCAGGACGTAAGTAAAACAGGCAAAAAAATACCGGACGACGATTACAACATCTATTATGCCCGCCGAATCGACGAAAACAACTGGTATTACCCTGTTTACGTCGAAGGAGTGAATACCGGATACGACGATTTGTCGCCAATGGTAAACAGCAAAGGCGATTATTTCATAATGACGTCGAAAAAATCTAAAAAACAGCCAAATAAAATTTATACCCTTACTTTGCCCGCCGACCAGTCGCCTTCGAAAACTTTCGTTCTGACAGGTACAATTACGGATTTGTATTCGAAACAGCCTATCGAAGCCAAAATATTTGTGCAAGACGCTGTTACTTCGGTTACTAACGGTGAATTTCAGACAAACGACGAAGGTAAATATTCGATTATCCTCACTCAGGGAACGTTCTATAAAATAGACTTTTCGAAAGAAAACTATTCGCACACATTCTATTACAAGGATTTGGGATTTATTGGACAGGAAGCCGAAGGAAAATTTGATGTTACGCTATACGATAACGTCAATCTGGAACTGAATATATACGACAATGAATTGTTTTACCCCCTGTCGCCTAAGGTATTAATTTCCAATTCGCTCACTAAAAACCTTCTTGCACAGCAAAATATAGTCAATGTGTCGAAAGGAAAATACAATTGCAAACTGAATATCGGTAACAACTACAAAATCACAATCGAAAGCGAAAGTTTCGAACCTTATGAGACATATTTCGATTTGCGGACCGACGTGGTGTATAGCGATTTCGAAAAAAGCCTGGAACTGAAAGCCTCCCGTAAATTGCTGACATTAAACGTCAAAGACAGCGAAGGCAAAAACATTGCGCCGGTAAATGTCGAAATCAAAAACCTGTATCGTGACGAAAATACCTCATCGTTACTGAGTTACGACGACAAAGGAAATCCTGTACTTGCGTTGCGTACCAACAACACGTATGAATTGGACGTTACCAAAAAGGGATACACCTATTTCAATACCACTCTGGATGTTACGACAACAAATCGCGAAACCAGAGATATTGTACTGGATTTGTTGACTGTAGAAACGAAAATGGTTTTCAACAACATAACATTCGAAACAAATTCCGCCGAACTGAACACAGAATCATACGCGGAATTAAACCGGCTCTTGAGCTTCATGGAACGAAATCCTGAACTCAAGATTGAAATATCTGCTCATACCGACGACGTCGGATCTAACGAATACAACTTCCGTCTGTCGGACAAACGCGCCGAATCGGTAGTTAAATTCTTAGTCAGCAACAATGTAAGCAAAAGTCGTGTGCAATCGAAAGGATACGGCGAATTGCAACCTCTTGTACCAAACGATTCTGACGAAAACAAGGCAAAGAATCGTCGTGTAGAAATTAAAATTATTGAAAATACAACAAATTAAAAAGCATAGTTTATGATACGGAAATTGTTGATTTGTTCTTTTTTACATTTGATTATTTTGAACGCTTACGGACAGGACTACAAAGTCGTTTACGAAGCAATTAAGAACATGAAAGATTATGAAGCGTTCCAGACACTGTTTAACTATCAGGCGGCAACGACTTCGAAAGATTACGCTAATGCAAACGGATATTATCAGTTAGGACTGATCTCGCAGAAAATGATGCGACAGTATGACCCGTTTTTGCAGTCGGACAATGTGGCACAATGTGTTGCAAACGGCAAAACATATCTGTCGCTTGCCAAACATTATCTTGACGCAAAGGACGCCAAAAAGAACGGCGCATATTATCAGGACGTTCCGGAGCCAAGGACTTTCGAAAATATCAAAAAAGATATCGAAACACGGGCGGCTGACGTCATGGAATACAAAAAATATTTTGATCAGAATCGGGAATATTTGATAAAAGGAATCTATAAATATAACGCCTGTATTGAGACTTTCGGCAAAATCAATGCGCAAAACAGCCGTCTCAACGATTTATATTTCCTGGCAGACAATGAATTGAAGAAAAATCTGAAAGATTTGCAGACGAACTTCGATTCGACGCTCTATTATCTTGAAAAACTGAAACATTCGCTCGAAGAATATTCTATGGGCGACTATAAAATCAATTATTCGCTCTTGCCTGTTCCGGTGTATCGACTGCACGGGCTGACTTCGTCGAATTTTATTGCCAAGAATGTAACGCTCTGGGATTTCAAATCATGGATCGATTCTTTCAACGCTGTGATGGATGCCGATGTGGCGTTTTTGTATCAGAAAGCAGAGGAAGTGCATAAGGAAAATCTGGGTTATATCGCCAAACTGTCACGCTTGGATAAAACGGATATCGCTCCAAACTACGCCATTAATCCGCTGATAATTAACAAAATCTACAAATATGACTATAACTCGGTTGTTGCTCCACTGTTGATTTATCAGGAAGAAAAAATAAAATGCCTGTACTATAATGCAGATAATGTGGCAGATATAAGGCTTAATGCACCCAATAATTATGCAAAATCGAATACTTTCTATTACGATTTGATTGCGAAAAAACAGGTTGTCGATTCCGCGTTAAGTTTAACTTTAAGTAAGGCAACTCCCGAAGCAATAAAGAAATACAGCGCTTTCTTCGAAAAGAATTACAAGGATTTTGCCGGATTTCAAACGTATCTGAAAAACGAATCGACTGCAAACAATCTGGCTTTACAGTCGGTTTTGGACGCTTATAAAAATAATGTCCTGAAACCGGTTAATCCCAGCGTGATACAGTATAAGGATGCGAATTTATACACTACAGTTGTGCCGGCGAACAAAACGGGCGAAGCAGGATATTTTATACACGCAAAATCAGTGACTTCGGATAAAAAAGTGTATGTCGTCGGTTCATATATCAACAATTCGGAAACACAGGCGTTTGTCGCTTTACTGTCTGATTTTGGTGATGTTGAGTGGCTCAAAACTTTCAACACGAAAGACGGGAAAGCTCACGGCGTCTTAATTGACCATTCCGATAATTACGTTGCGGTTGCTGTTTCGGCAGATAACAACGGTGAAATCGCTAATTATCTGTATATTCTTGACGTCGGCGGAAACGAGAAAAAGAATGTCAAACTTGCATCGACAGCCGTTCCACGCAAGTTGATTTACGACGACATCAACGAAACGTTCTTTGTCGCTCTCAAAGGAAATTCGTATTCGCCTTACGATATTTCCGGTGATACATTAAACCTGTATTTATTAGATTCGAATCTGGCAACGGTGTGGAACAGCGATTTGCAGTTTACCGGATATTTGTCGAACGTCATAAGGACTAATAATCAACTGTATGTCTATGGCGCTTACAGCGAAGTGAAAGACGCCGCCGGCAAAGTTTATACAACAGACAATAAGAATATCAATTTATTCGTCTATACTATCGACGCCTTAGCCAATCAGTTGTCGTTGAAAACATTCGACGCTCCGTTCTCATACTATCCTTTGATAGTTACGAAAATAAGCAATGAATACGTCGATGTGATAAGCGCAAAAAAAGCGATAGAACTGAGCGACGAAAAAGGCAGTTCGTATTATCTTATCATCTCATCGGATAACAAGGTGTATTATAAAAGCGAATAATTAACTGTATTCCACAAAGATACAAAGATCGCAAAGTTTTTTTGTGATCTTTGTGTTTTTATGAGATATTCTTTTGTGTACTTAAAAAAAAATGCTGATATTTGTACTCGGAACAGCAATTGTATGTTGTTCGTAAATATACTGATTTAGAAAAAAATAATGAAAAAAAGTGTAGTTTTATTGTTGGTTTTGTACGCTGTGTCCGTATCAGCGGCGCCGTTTTCGTTGTACGATTTGACTTGTGAAAACGAAGAAAATCCGGTTGGAATCGAAACGCAACGACCCTGTTTCAGTTGGAAAATCTATGCTGAAGAGCGAAGTTTTATCCAATCGGCGTACCAGATTTTGGTGTCGGACACGCCTGAAACCTTGAAACAGGATAAGGGAAACGTTTGGAATAGCGGCAAAGTAAAGTCGGCGCAGTCAGTACTGACGCCGTTTGACGGTAAACCGTTGCAGTCGTCGGCAATCTATTACTGGAAAGTCCGGACGTGGGATAAAAAGAATCGTCCCTCGGAATGGAGCGCCGTACAGACGTTTACCATGGGATTGCCGAACGCCACAGACTGGGGAAAAGCCGAATGGATTGCCCTCGAAAACGACCGTAAAGAATATTATACCGTGCCGGCAAGACTTGATTTCGACAATATACGCAAGACATTAGGCGAACGAAGTATCGGTTTTTACAAACTGCCGCAGCTGCGCAAAACCTTTACCCTGCAAAAACAGGTCAAACGGGCGGTTGCCAGCGTCGCCGGACTTGGTCATTTCGATTTCTTTATCAACGGCGAAAAAATCGGTAATAATTTTTTAGACGCCGGATGGACAAAGTACGATAAACAGGCGCTGTACGTCGCTTTTGACGTTACCGGACATTTGCAGACCGACGACAATGTTCTTGGCGTGATGCTGGGAAACGGCTATTACAATATCCCGTTCGAGCGTTATCTGAAACTGATAATCTCGCACGGAGCGCCGAAACTGAAACTGCATCTCCGCATTGAATACGCCGACGGCACAACCGACGAAATCGTATCGGACACATCGTGGAAAGCGACCGGAAGCCCAATCACGTTTTCGAGTATCTACGGAGGCGAAGACTATGACGCCCGACTGTTTCAGGAAGGCTGGACGAAGCCGGGATTCAACGACGCTGCATGGAATCAAGCTGTTCCGACCGGTTATCCGGGAACGTTGAGCGCTCAACGTGCTACGCCGCTTACGGTTCATTCAAACATCCCGACAGTTACGCTGTATCGAAACTCAAAAGGAAGGTGGATTTACGATTTGGGACAGAATTTTTCGGGAATCATCCGCGTTGCCGTCAAGTCGAAAGAGAGTAAGACGATACTGTTTCATACGGCGGAGCTGTTGAAAAAAGACAGTACATACACCCAAAGCGCGTCCGGCGGCCCGTTCTACTTCGCCTACACCACAAAAGGCGAGGGACAAACCGAATGCTGGCAGCCTCAATTCACCTACTATGGATTCCGGTATGTGGAAATCGAAGGCGCTGTTCCGGCAGGAAAGGATAACCCCGACAACCTGCCGGAAATCGAATCGCTGACAGGTCTGCACACGTGCAACTCGGCAGACGAAGCAGGCTCGTTTGTTTGTTCCAAGCCGATGTTCAATCAAATACATTCGCTTATCGACTGGGCGCTCCGCAGCAACATGGCGAGCGTGCTTACCGACTGTCCGCATCGTGAAAAACTCGGCTGGCTCGAAGAGGCGCATCTGATGCAATATTCTCTGCAATACCGTTACAATCTGGCTCGGTTGTACTCCAAAATAATGGAAGACATGCGCGCCTCGCAACTGCCTAACGGCTGTATCCCAACCATCGCGCCCGAATATGTCCGTTTTGCCAACGGCTTCGAAGACACGCCCGAATGGGGAAGCGCATTTATCATCTCGCCCTGGTACATATATAAATGGTATGGCGACCGTCGGCTGCTCGAAGAATATTATCCGGCAATGCAAGCTTATCTCGACTATCTGGGAACGAAAGCCGACAATCACATCGTCGCTTATGGACTTGGCGACTGGTTCGACATCGGCCCCAACAACCCCGGGTACGCCCAACTGACGGCTAACGGAGTGACGGCTACCGCTATTTATCACTACAACACAACTGTCATGCAACAAGTTGCTTCGATACTTGGCAAATCCGGCGACGCCACACGTTACGCCGAACTCGCCGCAAACATCAAAAAGGCTTTCAACGAAAAATTCTACGACAACGCCACCGGCAAAATCGAACGTAACAGTCAGACGGCAAACGCCATCGCACTGTACACCGGACTTGTTCCCGACGATCGCCGCGACGCCATATTGCAGAACCTGATAGACGACATTCGAGGTCGTGGAAACGCGCTCACTGCCGGCGACGTCGGTTACCGCTATGTGCTTAGGGCGCTGGAGGACGGCGGCAGGTCGGACGTCATCTTCGACATGAACAGCCAATACGACGTGCCGGGCTATGGCTGGCAACTCGCCCACGGCGCTACGGCTTTGACGGAATCGTGGCAGGCTTACGGTTTTGTATCCAACAACCATTTCATGCTTGGACATTTGATGGAATGGCTCTACAGCGGCCTGGGCGGCATTCGTCAAAAGGATAATTCCATCGCTTTCAACGAAATCGTAATCGACCCGCAGACGGTCGGCGATGTGCGAAACGCCGCGACAAGTTACGAATCGCCTTACGGGACAATCCGTTGCAGTTGGGAACGAACAGACAAAAACTACACGCTCGAAGTCTCGATTCCCGCCAACAGTACAGCGGAAATCTATCTTCCGGCAACAGACGTTCAACAGGTTTCGGTTTACGGATTACCCTTATCCGCTTCGGACGACGTAACAGTCATCGGCGTCGACAGCGGAAAATTGCGTGTAAAAGCAGGTTCGGGGGATTACAAATTTCGAGTTGAGAATAAATAAACAGTTATGAAACGGATTATCACGGGAAAAGAAGAAGCAGGAAAGAAAGTTTTTTAATATCGTGATTCGGCGTTCTGCGACGCAATAAAAAAAACCGGTGCTATCACAGCGCCGGTTTTCTCACTTATAAACCAAGCATAAAAAAAATTACTTTATTATATTGTTGTACTTTACCGTGTCGACATCCACTTTCTCCATTTTGATTTCCGTTTTGGCATCCGCCGGCTTGAAGGTGATTTTCTTTGTCAGTTCGCCTTCGAACGTGTTAATTTTGACGGTCAATTCGATTTCTTCCTCTCCGAGAATATCCGACAGGTCGAACGCCACAATCCCTTTCTGAGCGTATAAAGTATTGTCGCCGTAAGCGTTGTGGCGAAATTCGAAATAATAGGGCGTATCGGCATGTTCTGTTTTTAGCAGATTAATATAATGAACAATGCCCATGTCTCCGCTCTTGAAAAGGAACTCGACATTCAGGTATCCGTCGCCAATCCACATATTCAGTATACTGACCGGGTCGTTGCCATACTCTTCGTCGTTTTTATCACCCAGATCACTGGCCACGGCTTTTGTCAGTACGTTTTGGATGTCGAGGATTTTCACTGCATGATCATACCCTTGAAACTTGTCCGACAGGATGGTATAAACTGCGATGGCGCGCCGTTTCTGCTTCGGGCTGTACGGGACAGCCGTAGCGGCAGGCCAGAGCGTGGTACCGTTATCCAGCGTCAACGAATACGCGTCGTCATTCAGCGGGTTTACGGTTACAATCGAATACCATGCGTCGTCCATCGAATATCCGTCTCCATCATTACAGGCATTTAATAAAAAGGCTGTTAATACAATACACAATGCTGTTTTCAATAAATTCACTTTTTTCATATAATTACAATTTTTGTCTGTTTCTGTACTACTTAAGATGCAAAACAGATGCAGAACGTTGCACGGGGATGAATAAAATAATGTGATTAAAACGGAAAATATGTGCTACATTTGCAGGTCAAAAAACGGAACTTATGTATTATCATTCTCATATAATGGCTAATGGTCTTAGATTGATTCATTTGCCGTCGGATTCTCCCGTAGCATATTGCGGTATTGCGGTGCGTGCCGGCGCGCGCGACGAAATGCCCGGCGAAGAGGGGTTGGCGCATTTTGTCGAGCATTTACTGTTCAAGGGTACGCGCAGGCGTCGCACGTGGCACATCCTGAACCGCATGGAATCCGTAGGCGGAGAACTGAATGCGTATACATCCAAGGAAGAAACGTTTTTATATTCCATTTTCCTTGCTGACGATTTCGAACGCGCAGTGGAACTGCTGTCCGACCTGATTGTCAACTCGCAGTTTCCCCTGCGGGAAATGGACAAAGAGCGGACTGTCATTCTGGACGAGATTTGTTCGTACAGGGATAATCCTTCGGAACTGATTGCCGATGAATTTGAAGACATGCTTTTTGCCGGCCATCCGCTGGGACATTGCATTCTGGGCGACAAAAAATCGCTGTTTTCTCTTCGTCGCGAATCGTGTTTTTCTTTCGTGAAACGCTACTATACCGCACCGGATATGGTTTTCTTCTCGATGGGGCGCATGGATTTCAGGTGCGTCGTGCGTTTGTCGGAAAAGTATTTTTCGGATATTCCGGAGCAGGCATCTGTCCGTGACGGCGGAAAACAGCCTGCCTCTCAGCCACGGCAGATGATGAAAAAGAGAAAAACACATCAAACACACGTCATAACAGGCGGACAGACCTGCGACATGTTCGACGATAGACAGACCACGCTCCATCTGCTGAACGACATACTGGGCGGTCCGGGCATGAACAGCCGCCTGAATGTCTCGTTGCGCGAAAAGAACGGACTGGTATACAACGTGGAATCCAGCGTGTCGGCCTATACGGATACCGGTTTTTTTTCCATATATTTCGGTGCCGACCCGAAGCACAGGGAAAAGGCGCTTCATCTGGTTGAAAAGGAATTGCGCGGGCTGCGCGAGAACAGGCTGAGCGACGCACGCCTGTCGGCGGCAAAAAAGCAGGCCGTCGGACAAATAGGCGTGTCGGGCGACAACAGAGAAAATCTGTTTCTCGGCATGGGAAAATCGTTTCTGCATCGCAGCCGCTACGACTCGCCGGACGAAGTGTTTCGCAAAATCAATGCCGTCACAGCCACTCAATTATGCGACGTGGCAAACGAGTTTTTTGTCCCCGGGCGAATGTTCGGTCTGATTTACGAATGAACGGAATACTGCTCGAAAAACTAAAAAAAAACGGCAAAATAATAGCTTGTATCACAGTTTGCACTAACTTTGTTCCCGAAAAGTTTGTAATATGGATAAAAAACGGAGATTCATGTTTATTGTGCAGGGCGAAGGCCGGGGACATCTCACCCAGGCCATTTCGCTGGCGGATATGCTGCGCCGTAACGGACACGAAGTCGTTGCCGCGCTGGTAGGGAAAAGCTATTCGCGGGAAGTGCCCGCATTTTTTACAAAAAAGATGGATACGCCAATCCTTGTCTACGAAGCGCCCTCGTTTGTGTTCAAGAAAAACAGGAAGCATATAGACGTCGTAAAGACTGTGCTTTACAACATCAATCTGCCGAAGCTGAAAAAGTATGGCGACAGTATCGAACTGATTCACCGGCAAATTCAGAAGTACAGACCTGACACGGTCGTGAATTTCTACGAAGTGCTTCCCGGATTCGCGCAACTGTATTTCCGTCACGACATTCCGTTTGTCAATATCGGCCATCAGTACATGATGCGTCACCCCGACTATCTTCAGGGAAAAGGCGATCCGCAAAGCCTGATGCTCCTCAGACTGCATTCCATCCTGACCAGCATGGGAGCGACGAAGATACTCGCGCTCTCGTTTTACCCCATGCAGAGTTATCCGCACGAGCGTATCGCGATTGTTCCGCCGCTGCTGCGACGGGAAGTGCTGGAACTGAAACCCGTGAAAGGCGATTACATACTCGGATACATGCTCAATCAGGGATATGAAAACGAGGTGCATGCATGGCACAGGAAACATCCCGAAGTGAAACTTCATTTTTTCTGGGACAAGGAAGGCGCGCCCGAAACGCTGCAGGTCGACGAAACCTTCACGCTGCATACGATTAACGACGAACTGTTTCTGAAGTATATGGCCGGCTGCAAAGGATACATAACGACCGCCGGATTCGAATCGGTCTGCGAGGCGCTGTATCTGGACAAACCCGTCATGATGATTCCCGCACACATCGAGCAGGAAGTAAATGCTGCGGATGCTCTCTCGATCGACGGCGGAACAGTCGGCAACAAGTTCGATTTGAGCAAACTGCTCGCCTACATGGAAACGGAGCGAAAATTCGATGCCGGCGCATTCCGCGAATGGGTTCGTTCGGCAGAAAAAATCTTTATCAGGCAACTGACCTCCTCCGCCGACTGAACGAAGGCGCCGCTCTGTTTTAAACACGGAGACACAAAGAACACAAAGATTTTTTCCCTCCGTGTCTCTCCATGTCACTTCAACAATCAGAAATGCACCTTCGCAATTGTTTCGCGTACAATATATCTTTTTTTTGCGTAAATTTGCAGGAAATACAAACACAACTATAAACAGTATGAAAAAGTTAATTCTCATCTCGATGTTTGCCTGCGCCGGTATCTGCATTGCCGCAGGCGGAACGCGCACGTCGTTTCTGCTGGAGAAAAACTGGAAATTCTCGCGTACCGACGATTCCGAAGCAATCGGTTCCGATTTCGACGACTCCAAATGGCAGTCGGTCACCGTGCCTCACGACTGGGCTGTCTACGGGCCGTTCGACGGGAATGCCGACGTGCAAAACGTCGCCATCATGCAGGACGGCGAAACGCAGGCTTCGCTCAAGGCCGGACGCACCGGCGGTTTGCCGTTCGTCGGTGTCGGATGGTATCGCATCCGTTTCGACGCACCTGAGTTTGGTGCGGGAAAAAAAGCTTCCATCCTCTTCGACGGCGCCATGAGCAACGCGCACGTCTATCTGAACGGCAGAGAAACAGGTTATTGGCCATACGGATACAACAGTTTCCATTTCGACATCACGCCATGCCTCAAGGCGAAAGACAACGTGCTGGTCGTCCGGCTTGAAAACCTTACCGAATCGTCGCGCTGGTATCCCGGCGCAGGCCTCTACCGCAACGTGCATGTCACCGTCACGGACGACATCCACATCCCTGTATGGGGCACGTATATCACCACGCCGGTCGTAAACGGCGACTACGCCAGGGTGAACCTGAAGACGAAGATTGCCTCTTCGGACGAACTGTCGCGCAATTTGCGCCTGGTGACGGAGATACGCGACGGGCAACAAAACGTGGTCAGCCGGGCGGAGAACGCCGGAATGGGACGTTTCGACGAAAACACGTTCGAACAGAACTTTGTTGTGGAAAAACCGTCTCTATGGTCGCCCGAAACGCCCGACCTGTACACCGCCGTATCGAAACTGTATGCCGGCGACGAATTGAAGGACGAATATACGACCCGCTTCGGCATCCGCCGGTTCGAAATCATCCCCGACAAGGGAATGTTTCTGAACGGCAAGACGGTAAAATTCCGCGGCGTGTGCAATCATCACGACCTTGGCCCGCTCGGTGCGGCAGTAAACACGAGCGCCTTGCGCCGGCAGCTCGTCCTGCTCAAGGACATGGGATGCAATGCCATACGCACCGCGCACAACATGCCCGCTCCCGAACTCGTCGAACTGTGCGACGAGATGGGCTTCATGATGATGGTCGAAGCTTTCGACGAATGGCAGTACGCCAAGTGCCGCAACGGTTACAATCTGTATTTCAACGACTGGGCAGAGAAAGACCTGGTCAACATGCTGCATCATTACCGCAACAGTCCTTCCGTCGTGATGTGGAGTATCGGCAACGAAGTGCCCGGGCAGGAACACCCCGAAGGCGTGCGGACGGCGCGTTTCCTGCAGGACATCTGTCATCGCGAAGACCCTACCCGCAAGGTCACTATGGGTATCGACCGTGCGGAAGCAGCCATGAAAAGCCATTTCGCCTCGACGATGGACGTGGTAGGCTTCAACTATCGCCTTCAGTTTTATCAGCAGGCATATAACGAACTGGCGCAGCGAATTGTGCTGGGGAGCGAGACGGCTTCGACCATCAGTTCGCGCGGCGTGTACTATTTCCCCGTCGCAAGAACGAGTCGCCCGTATCACGACGACGGCCACTGCTCGAGCTACGACGTGGAAGAACCGGGCTGGTCGAACCTTCCGGACGACGATTTCGTGCAGCACGATGACTATCCGTGGTGTATCGGCGAATTTGTATGGACGGGCTTCGACTATCTGGGCGAACCGACGCCCTATTACAACCGCTGGCCTAATCACAGTTCGATGTTCGGAATCATTGACCTGGCGGGAATCCCCAAAGACCGTTATTATCTCTACCGCAGCCACTGGAATCCCGATGCGGAAACGCTGCATATCCTTCCTCACTGGACGTGGCACGGGCGCGAAGGCGAAGTCACGCCGGTGTTTGTTTATACCGGTTATCCTTCTGCCGAGCTGTTTGTCAACGGGAAAAGTCAGGGGCGCATTTTCAGGGACGAAAGCATGACGGCGTCGCAGACGGACAGTCAGGAAGCGAAAGACAAAATGCTGCGCCAGCGTCGCTACCGCCTGATGTGGATGGACGTAACGTATGAGCCGGGCACAGTCAAAGTGATAGCTTACGACAAAGACGGCAGAGCGGTGGCCGAAAAAGAAATGCACACGGCCGGAAAACCTCATCGTATCGAATTGTCGGCCGACCGTACCGCGCTGGAAGCTAATGGCAAGGATTTGTCTTTTATAACCGTCAGGGTCGTTGACAGGGACGGCAACCTCTGTCCCGATGCGGCGAACGCCATCACCTTCCGTGTGACCGGCGCAGGTACATACCGTGCCGCGGCAAACGGCGACCCGACGAATATCGAGCAGTTTCATTTGCCGAAAATGAGCGTCTTCAAAGGGCAACTGGTGGCAATTGTGCAGTCGTCCGAGCAGGCCGGAGCAATACGTTTCGAAGCCGAATCCAAAGGTCTGCGAACTGCTATTCTCCGATTGCGGGGCGAATGAAGCGGCGCCCTCGCGAAGATACACGGGATGCTCCTGTCGAAAACATTTGAATCTTTGAGCTTTTGAATTTTTGATTTTTTGAATCTTTGAACTTTAAATTCAATACACAACATGCCGGGCACAGTATGTTCCGGTTGAAAAACGCCCGGCACACAACAAAAAAGAAAGCGAGACAGTTTTATAAAAACTTTGTCTCGCTTTCACGTGATAATTAAAATACGAATAAGAAAATGTGCTTTATTCTTTTGTTTCGTCTTCTGTTTGCGAAACGTTTTCTTCTTTCAGCGTATCTTCTGTTTTCGCCGTTGCTTCTGCTACGGGCGGTTCTACTGCCGTCGCTTCGGCTACAGGCTCTTCCGCTTCCGGCGTTTCTTCTTTCGGAGATTCTTCCGCTTCGGTTACAGGCGCTTCGGTTGCAGCAGGCGTTTTCTCTTTCGAAGCGTTAGCCTTCGACGTTGAGACTCTTTTAGCTTTCGGCTTTTTCTCTTCCGTCATTTTTTCTTTCAGCGCGGCCAGTTCTTCGATGTCGCCCAGCGTCGTTTTTTCTAATGTCGTTGTTATATTCTCGGCGGTTTCTTTTTTCGACGACTTTGCCGTCTTCTTTTCGGAATCTTTCTTTGCCGATTTCTGTTCGTCTTCAAAGACGCGGCTGTGCGACAGGATGATGCGTTTGGCTTCCTTGTTGAACTCTATTACCTTGAACAGCAATTTTTCGTCGACTTCGGCAGCTTTGCCGTCTTCCTTTACCAGATGTTTGGGCGTAGCAAAACCTTCCACGCCGTAAGGCAGCGAAACGACTGCGCCTTTGTCCATCATATCGAGGATAATACCTTCATGCACGGTTCCTACGTTAAAGAGGGTTTCGAACACATCCCACGGATTCTCTTCCAGTTGTTTGTGTCCCAGGCTCAGACGACGGTTTTCCTTGTCGATTTCCAGTACCTGCACTTCGATTTCGGCGCCGATATTCGTAAATTCGCTCGGGTGTTTGATTTTCTTCGTCCACGAAAGGTCGGAAATGTGAATCAGTCCGTCGACGCCTTCCTCAATTTCAACGAATACGCCGAAGTTGGTGAAGTTGCGTACTTTGGCTGTATGTTTCGAGCCGACGGGGAATTTTTCTTCGATGGTAATCCACGGGTCTTCCTTTAGTTGTTTGATGCCCAGCGACATTTTTCGTTCGTCGCGGTCTAATGTCAGGATAACGGCTTCCACGTCGTCGCCCACTTTCATAAAGTCCTGTGCACTGCGCAGATGCTGCGTCCAGCTCATTTCGGATACGTGAATCAGTCCTTCCACACCGGGTTCGATTTCGATAAATGCAC
Source organism: Tannerella sp. (assembly GCA_031270465.1). Classification (GTDB taxonomy): domain Bacteria; phylum Bacteroidota; class Bacteroidia; order Bacteroidales; family Tannerellaceae; genus Tannerella. The sequence goes on from JAISXP010000097.1 coordinate 14,551, forward strand.
CATAATCAGCCATTACAACTACTTTACCTTTCACTTTGTCTCCTACGGTCAGGCTCGAATCCAGTGCATCCCACGGGTGCGGAGTTAGCTGCTTCAACCCAAGCGCGATACGTCTCTTCTCATCGTCAAAGTCGAGTATCACTACATTGACTTTTTCGTCGAATTTGACCACTTCTTCGGGGTGAGAAACGCGTCCCCACGAAAGGTCGGTGATGTGAATCAATCCATCTACGCCGCCCAAATCGATGAATACGCCGTACGAAGTAATATTTTTGACCGTTCCTTCCAGTACCTGGCCTTTTTCCAGTCGTGAGATAATTTCTTTCTTTTGCAGTTCGAGTTCGGCCTCGATCAGTGCCTTATGCGATACGACCACGTTCTTGAAGTCTTGATTGATTTTTACAATCTTAAATTCCATGGTTTTATCGACAAACACGTCGTAGTCGCGGATGGGCTTCACATCAATCTGCGAGCCGGGCAGGAATGCCTCGATGCCGAAGATGTCGACAATCATACCGCCCTTCGTGCGACATTTCACGAATCCCTTGATAATCTCATTGTTTTTAAGCGCTTCGTTTACGCGATCCCACGAGCGGGCTGCACGCGCCTTTTTATGTGAAAGAATCAGTTGTCCTTTTTTGTCTTCCTGATTTTCAATATAAACTTCTACTTCATCACCGATTTGCAAATCAGGATTGTATCTGAACTCCGACATCGGGACAACGCCATCGGACTTGAATCCGATATTGACTACTACTTCGCGTTTGTTCAAAGCCGTTACTTTTCCTGTTACGACTTCCTTGTCCTTCATCGTATTCAGGGTTTCGTCGTAAGTTTTTACAAGTTCGTCCTTGTTTTGTTCATCATAAGTTTCTCCTTTCTCGTAGGAGTCCCAATTGAATTCCTCAACCGGAACAACATTTTTAAAATTTTCCATTAAAGTTAATACTCTCGTTTTTAATTAATAAGTTAAACATTCAGTTACTGCTCTCAAAAGTTCGGCAAAGTTAATACTTTTTCTGTGGAATAATGCGTTTTTATCAAAAAAAATAATTCTGCAACGTTTGCCGTTCGGACAAGGCCGTTTGAATTTGAAATCAACGCAGTCAAAAGTATCCGGTAAACCCTTCCCGATGTTATCAACGGCTAATAAATACTAAATAAAGCGAAAAGATTTGGTTTATAAATTAAACCTGTTTACCTTTGCGCCATATTTAACGAATAAACAATATTTTAAATGGAACAAAAGTTTACAGAACAGGAAAGTATGGAAGTCATCACGGAGATGATTAATCGCGCCCGCAACAATTTTAGTCGCAACATGGATATGGCGATTTTCTGGGGCTATCTGGTGGCGGCAACGGCCATTGGCAATTTTATTCTGTTGCATACGCTGACAAACAAAATCGATGCCTATCTCGTTTGGTTTTTGATGATTCCGGGCGCAGTCGTGTCGTATTTCATTCGCAGACGTGCCGACCGGACGGTTGTCGTCAAGACGCACATCGACAGGATCATCGATGCAATATGGGTGGGTAACGGCGTCAGTATATTTGTCTTTTGGGGGCTGCTAACGATTTTCAGCAATCTGACGCAAAACTGGGTTACGGCATTTCTGATTACGCCGACTATCCTGATTATACTGGGAATGAGCGAATTCGTCACAGCGTTCGCCTGTCGTGCAAGGCAAATGAAATGGATTGCTGTCATGTGCTGGGTTGGAGCGGTTCTCTGCGTGCTTCCCTTTCAATGGAATAGTATGGACGGACATTTTGTCGGAACATTAAATCAGGGCACGCAACAATTGATTCTGGCTGTGTGCATGATTGTCGGATTTGTCATACCCGGACATATTATTAACCGTAAGCAAAAGAAAAATCATGTTTGAAGCGCTTGATCCGTTGTTGCATTCACAGTTGAGACTGGCTGTCATGTCTTTGCTGCTCAGTGTGGATGAAGCTGACTTCGTTTACCTCAGAACGGAAACGGGCGCTACGTCGGGAAACCTGAGCGTGCAGATTGATAAACTGAACGAAGCCGGATACATCACGGTGGAAAAGACCTTTCAGGGTAAAATGCCGAGAACCGTTTGCAGAATCACACCCAAAGGCATTAATGCTTTTGATACGTATGTAAACAGCTTGAAATCTTACATTAAGAAGTAATTTTTTTTGCTTGTATGGTTTATGAAATAAACTAATTTACAGTATGATTAAAAGAATAAATTATTGCATATCTGAGGTTTTGCTGTGTTTTGCACTCGTCGGATTCAGCGTGCAGGCGCAAACACGATTGACCGGCCGGATTGTGGATACGGACGACAGGGCATTGCCGGCCGTGCTTGTCGATTTCAATAACGGTTTTATAAGAACCATTTCGGACAACGAGGGGAATTTTTCGCTGACATATCCCGATACGCTGACAAACAGCCGTATCCGTTTCCAGGCATTCGGCTACAAAACAAAAAGCATGATTGTGGGCAGGGGGCAGCAGTCGATGAAGGTCGTATTGCTCGACAGCGTGTACGGTTTAAGTTCGGTGACGGTTCTGGCCGCGCGCAACGGGCGTTTCAGCGACTATTCGGCGCAAACGGTACAAATGTCCATGTTCGACATCGTCACCAATCCCGCCGCGATGGCCGACATTATCGGCAACATGCGCGTCCTGCCCGGCGTACAGACCGACGACAATGACGGACGGCTGATTATTCAGGGTGGAAGTCCCGACGAATCACAGATTTACATCAACGACCTGATTGTGGCGAATCCGTACAGCGTGTCGATGGAAAATGTTGGCGCACGGAGCCGGTTTACACCCGACCTGTTTTTCGGAACAGTCTTGCAGTCAGGCGGGTTCAATGCCGAGTTCGGACAGGCGCTGTCAGGAATTGTCAATCTCAACACCAAAGAGCGCGAACAGATGTCGGCAAAGACCGACATTGCCGTTTCGTCGGTGTATTCGGGCTTGACGCATATCGAGCAGAAGCCTTCGTACGCCTGGCGTGCAAGTGTTGATTACAGTAATCTTTTTCTGACCGAAAAAATCATTCCCTCCGCGTATGAGTGTATAAAGCCATATCAGTCTGTGCGTTCGGATATTTTCCTGACAAAGAATTTTTCGCCCGACACCAGGATGACTGCCCAGTTCAACGGCAGTTACGCAAACGGCGTGTACGCATACGCAAACGTGGACAGCATGGAGTCGGAAAACAGCCTGACGCAATCTTATCTGTATGCGCAAACGAATTTTTACCATACCTTCGACGACCGGTTTTCGCTGTCGGCGGCCGCAAATATGATTGTCGACACACGTTCGAACACGGAATTGTTGCACGCAAACGGCAATTTTTCTGCACAAAACATCTGGAATCACAGCAAAATCACTCTGCAGTACCGCTCGCACAGAATCGTCAACCGCACGGGGGTGGAATTTATTTTCAATCCCTTACGCGAAACGTATGCTCCAAGTGGATACGATTACCGGCAAAGCCTGCAAAACAATCTTGCAGGCGTATATAGCGACACGAAGATTTTCCTGTCCGGGAATCTCACTGCCAGTGCAGGTCTGCGCGGCGAATATTCCGTCCGGATGAGGAAATTCAACGTGGCGCCGCGACTGTACATGGCTTATCGGCTGAATGGCGCAAATATTTTTTCCGTTGCGACGGGCGATTATTTCCAGCTGCCCTCGCCGGACTATCTGAAAATGGCGGACAATCTTGATTTTACTTCGGTGCGCAAGGTCACGGCCTCATACAGCTACGTCGAGAAAGAAAGCAAGCTTCAGGTGGATGCATATTATAAAAAGTACAACAAGGCCGTGACGTATTCGCCGGAGGGATTCGCCGGCAATTCCGGAAACGGCTACGCCTATGGAGCGGATGTGTTTTGGAAAAACAACATCCATTCGCTGGAATACTGGGCGACCTGTTCGTTCAACCGTACCCGGAAGAAATACGACGGTTTTACCGAAGCCGTCGAGCCGCCGCATGTCGCCCGGTATTCGGCCAATCTCACGCTGAAATACTATATATCTTCCCTGAAATCGATGGCGGCAGCAAGCGGATTTATTTCGTCGGGGCGACCCTTCTACAGCAGCGATTTCCCGCGCACAAAACTGGGCGAGACGCCACACCACAGCAGGGTGGACATCTCGTGGTCGTTTCTGCCGAAGCAATGGATCGTCGTACACTTCGGCTGCCAGAACGTGCTGGGACGAAAGAACATTTACGGATACGAATATTCGGAAACGACGCCCGGTGTGCGGCGAGCAGTCACGGCGGCAAGCGAACGCTTCGTATTCCTTGGCGTGTTCATTACGCTTAGCCGTTCAAAAACATTGAATCAACTAAAGTCACTTTAATTTAATAAACATCTTAAAAATCAATTAAAAATGAAGACAATTTTATTTATGTTCATGGCGCTTGCAGCAAGCGCCGTCTGTGCGCAGCACAAACTGACCATTGTGGTAGACGGTATCGAAAAAATGGAAGGAACGATAATGATCGCCGTGTACGATTCGACCGGGTTTCTCAAAAAGTACGTGTATGCGAGCATTGTCAAGGCCGATGCCGAAGAAGCGAGTGTCGTTATAGAAAACGTAGAACCGGGCGAGTACGCCGTTTCTGTCATGCACGACGAAAACGGCAACAATAAACTGGATACCGGCACGTTCGGCATCCCGATCGAAAAGACCGGCTTCAGCAACAACGCCAGAGGAAAGATGGGGCCTCCCGCATTCAAAGACTGCATGATTAAGGTAGAAGACGACAGCGTGATCTACGTCACCCTGTGGAAATACACCATGCCCGAAGCGGAGTAACATGCGATACGCGACGTGGCCGTCACGCCAAAGACGGCCTTCGCCGGCGCCCTGGGTGCCATCACGGTGAAGTACGACGGCTTCACTCGTCTGCCTTATGAGCCGGGCACGTACACCATCACGGTCGACATCGCCGAAGGCGCGACCGACGGAGAGGGTGGCGTGCAAATCACGCTCAACACCGACGGGAGCTACACCGTCGTCATCCGCAGCATCCGGCAGGACTTCGAACCGACCATCACCCTGGTTCCGTCCCCGTCCAGCAGCGCGTTCGACGCGCCACGCACGGAGATATGGACGGCGGTGACCGACTCTACATCACCGCCGTCCGCTCCGGTCGGGCATACATCTATACCCTCGCGGGCACGCTCGTGAAGACGGTCGCCGCCGTCGCCGTCGAAACGGTCGCCGAAACGCTGCCTTTATTTCGCATCCCTTAAAACGCCTTCAGCACGCTTGCCTTGTCCTCCCCTGTCTTTACGCGCAAATAACTCCGGTAACTGCTGAAACCGGCCATTAGCACAAGTTCCAGATTAGTGTTTTCCCTGTGGTCGGGCGAGAGGCGCAGGCGGTCGAGTTCTTTCAGGCGGTAACGGTTGATAAAGCGGCTGAAATTCATTCCGTACTCGCGGTTGATAAACGTCGACACGTAATTGCGGTTGGTACACAGGTCGGCAGCGACGTCGGTTATCCGCAATTGCGGGTTCAGGTAGGGTTTCTTGTCGCGCAGGTATCGGGCAAAGCGTTTCGGATCTATTTCGGCGGCGCTATCTGCCGGATTTTCGTCGTCCTGCATGATGATGACAAAATTGTCCGACAGCAGGTTGTAGCACAGTATCGGGTAGATGAGGAACGAAGGAAGCACGCCCTGCATGGAGAAATAAAAATCGGAAAAAACATCTGTGCCGGACAGTAATCCGACAAGCGGAAAAGGTATGGTTATCAGCGTCAGCGCCTGCATAATCAAAAGCCAGTTCAGCGAAATGCGTTGCGCGTCGGCAGAATAGTCCTCGATGCTGCGCCTGTAACGGCGTATCCGCAATAAGCCGAGGATGGGATAAAGGGTGTTATAAACGACAAAGACAATGCCCGTAAGCGAATACAGTGCGGCAAACCAGCCGTTCTCTCCACCGTAACCGTCGCCGTAAATAACGGCTTCCTGCTGCTCAAACGGGACAATCAGGTCGGTTACTGCCGATATTGCGGTCAGCAGGACAGGCACAAGGTAATGCAGGCGACTGAAGTGGTCGTTCCG
>JAISXP010000127.1 GCA_031270465.1 Tannerella sp.
TTGAGCGAAGCCGCCGAACGAATTTTGTATGTAGTCCGGAAATCGGCTATAGAAAACGGCGACCCTTTACATCTCGGGTTAGCGAAGGAAACGACCGCTATCAACAGCCTGATTCGTAATCTGGAACCTCTCCGTTCCGATATCGAACTGATAGGCGCAACAAACAGACTGAACGAACTGACAACAGCTAATCGCCTGTTCGAAGAATTGCAGATTGAACGCAACGTCGAAAAAGCCGGCAAACATTCCGGCGATGTGAAAACAGCCCGCACAGTCACCGATGCCGCTTACAATGCTGTAGTAGAGCGAATCAATGCACAGGCGCTGTTGTACGGCGGCGAGGTTTTCGATTCTTACATCAAAAAGCAAAACGCCGTTATTGACAAATATGCCAATTTTGTAGCGCTACGCAAAGGAATCGCAAAGAAAGGCGGAGAAACGGAAGAAAACAAATAAATAAATGATATTGATATGAGGGCTATTAACCTGTTCCTTTTAACTTTTTTTTTGCTGACTTCCTGCAGGAAACAGCCAACAGCGGTATCATCGTCCGATTCGCCGCGTATTGTTAATATTATCAATTTCATCCGGCAGTTGGAGCCGCGTACCGACGACCCCAACCTGATGCAGGATGAACTTTACGAAACAGTTGTCGAACAGATAAAGCAGTTGAAACACTATGGTTTACCTGGCACTTTCCTGTTGCAGTACGATGCGCTGTTGAATCCCAAATATCAGGAATTGCTGAAGAACGAGCTTGCTGCCGGTTTCGAAGTCGGCGCATGGTGGGAAATTACTCAACCGCATGCCGAAGCGGTCGGGCTGGTATGGCGTGGACGTTTTCCATGGGACTGGCATGCCGACGTTGGGTTTGCTACGGGTTACACGCCTGAAGAACGTGAAAAACTGGTAGATGAGTATATGGATAAATTCAAATCCGTATTCGGGAAATATCCTGCTTCGGTTGGTTCGTGGTTTATCGACGCCCACACGCTTGGCTATCTGTATGACAAATATCACATTGTCGCTTCGTGCAACTGTAAAGACCAGGTCGGCACCGACGGTTACACGCTTTGGGGCGGATACTGGAATCAGGCATACTATCCCAGCCGGAAAAACGCTTACATGCCTGCGCAAACCGAAACAGGACAAATACCTGTCCCCGTTTTCCGCATGTTGGGCAGCGACCCGATTTACCAGTATGAAGCCGGTCTTGGCGGAAGATCGCAGCATGTCATTTCGCTGGAACCCGTGTATCAGGGACATGAAGGAGGCGGCGGCGAACGTCGCTGGGTCGAATGGTTTTTCTGTTCGATGTTTGACGAGCCTTGTCTTGCGTTCAATTACGTGCAGGCGGGACAGGAAAATTCCTTCACCTGGGCGCAGATGAAAAAGGGTTTGGAAATACAAATCCCGTTGATTGATTCGTTACGCAAACAGAGCAAGGTTCGTGTCGAAACGCTGGAGACTTCCGGTCGCTGGTTTCGCGAAAAATATCCGCTGACGCCCGCTACCGCCGTCACCGCTCTGACCGATTTCCGTAATCAGGGCAACAAAACAGTCTGGTACAACAGTCGTTTCTACCGCGCCAATTTGGTGTGGGAAGGCGATGCGTTCCGTTTTCGCGCTATCCATCTGTTCGACGAACGTATGGAATCGGACTACCTGACCAAAGCCGGCACATCGACGCAGTGTGTTTACACTACTTTGCCTTTAGTCGATGGCTTTTTCTGGAGTAGCAGGGATAAAAAAGCGGGACTGCGTTTGACGGATAAGGATGGAAATCATCCGGCAGTAAATACGCCGGTTGTGTCCGAGCTTCCGGATAATGTGTTACAGATAGAATTTTCGACGGTTTCAGGACAAACTTTCAAGATTGTTTTTTACGACGACCGTTTCGAAGTGATTTGCACAAAAGGCGATGCCGGCTGGTCTTTGGAATTAGAGACAGTTCCGGACGCCGAACTCCCGTTCCGGTCTATCGAAAACAGTCAAATCAAGGCTTCATGGAACGGCTTTGACTACAGTGTAATATTCGAAAAAGGCGCTGTCGAAAAAACAGATAACAGCGTATTCCGTATCAAACCGGATAAAAATAAAATTGTGGTAAATTGCAGTAAACGTATATGAAACGACAGCTCTGTAACGAACAATAAAGATATGACAAAAGACGATCTCATAAAACACCTTCAAGATATTGAGTGGGATGATGACTTTTGTACTGATAAAACTGATGTAAATGAGCCCCAAAATGAGCCCCAAAATGAGCCCCAAAATGAGCCCCAAATTGAATACAAAGGCGCATCAAAAGGCGGCTATTGGGTAATTCTAAAAAAGGATGAATATGTATGAAAATAAAAAATTAATAAAAGACTTTTGTGAACTTTGTGGTTTTAAAAAAAAATAAAAAAAATTATGATGAAAATTAAATCATTTTGTTTAGGACAGCTACACAATGGAGAACATGTAGCATTTCACAAGGAATCGTTTGAATCGGAAAAGCTCGACAAGCGGCGCGATCATGGATATTCGGCATTAAAGGCATACCTGACAGGTTTTAAAAACCTGACAAATCTTATTTTGACATTATGCGTATTTATGTTGAATACAGCGCAAGGTCAGCAGCATATTAAAGAACCGTACAAGTCGTTGAGCGGTTCGTTTTCCGGCGAGCAGGTTTCCCAGTCGCCCGACCCGCTGGTTGCATATCGTTGGAAAAATCCTCAGGCGACAGACAGTCTGGAGATATACACACTTTCGCCGATAAGTATCCGTTCCGACAAGCCGGAACACGTACAAATCAAGGATCTTTCGTCGGTCAGGGTAAAAGAAGAATGTGTCCTGATGTTTGATTTCGGACAAGTCAACGCCGCCTGGTTCGAGTTCGATTCCAAAAACTTCGACGGAGAAATAGAAATGAGTATCAGCGAATACAACGAACCGGCAGTGTTCACTATAGGGGCGGAACATCCTGTCAAGACGATGGCGCCAAAACAATACGGCGATACTTACCGTCTGGAACTCAACAGGGAACTGTACGAGGGCGTGCGTTTTGCATGGATTCACGTCAAAAAACTCAACCGTCCTGCCGATTTATCCAATATCCGTTTAGTGTGTCAAGTGAAGCCGGTCAATTACGAAGGCAGTTTTTCGTGTAGCGACACGATGCTTACACGAATTTGGTACACGGGAGCTTACGACGTCAAACTGAATCTTTTGCACGATTATATCGGCGCTATCCTGATGGAGCGTAGCGACCGTCATTCCTGGACGGGAGACGCCCATCCTTCACAGGCAGCGTCGATGGTCGCTTTCGGAAATTACGAGTTCGTAAAAACAAATATCCGCCATACTTCCCTGCAGGCAAATGGCATTGCATCATATTCGCTCTACTGGACGCTGAGCCTGATAGACTATTACAACTATACGGGCGACAAAGCCTTGTTTGACGAAATGCTGAAAAACTTTTGCGGTAAATTAGACATTGCATATACTCATTTCGACAGACTTCCGCGGTTAAACTTCTACGGGTGGGACGAACGGCTGGGCGCCGGTTTCGAAAATCCGAACTGCCGGGAATCGCAAAATGCTTACCGCATGTTGTGCATTCGCGCATGGAACGAGGCTGCCGTAACATTGGCGTATGCCGGTTACGCCGAACTGTCGGACAAATACTGGAAATATGCTTCCGAAAAGGCAGCTTGGCTACGACAAAATCCCCGTTGGATGACGGGTTTTGGCATACATGCGGCTGCCGACGCTGTGAATGCCGGATTTGTAAACCGACACGAAGAAGAAACGCTTTGGAGCAACGCCTTTTCCGACCGTCAGCAACGACTGTCATACTCGCCTTTCAACCAGTATTTCATCATTCAGGCGATGGCAAGGATGAAACGCTATTCCGAAGCAATTACCACCATCGACGACTGCTGGGGCGGACAGATACGTTACGGCGGAACAACATTCTTTGAAGTTTTCCGACCTTCGTGGAACGATATTTCGAAACCCAATGACGCTCCGGTCAATAATCAGTGCGGTTACGCCAGCCTGACCCATCCATGGAGCGCCGGCGTGACCAAATGGCTGAGCGAAGAAATTGTCGGCATCAAACCTCTCGAACCCGGATTCAAATCGTTTATAATCAAACCTCATCTCTACGGACAGATTCGTTGGGTGAAAGGCTGTACGCCCAGCTTACACGGAACAATTTCGTTTGCATTCAACGCCGAAACCGGCAAAGGCGAATGTACTGTGCCTCCCGGAACATCGGCGACGATTGCCATTCCTAAAACCGGCAGAAATATAACGGAAATCAGTTTCACAAGTAAAAATCTGCAGAAACACGGCGAAGACGACGAGTTTGTTTACTATTCCGGTTTAACCGAAGGCGTTTATTCGTTTGACGTCCGCTACGAAGGATACCGGCATGTTACAGCGCAGGAGCCGTTTACGTATGAATTAAACCCACAGATAACGGAAGATACGTTGACTCGTGGCAACTGGACAGGTCGATACGGAAGCAAAGGATATCTCTTGTGCAATTACGACGGCTTGAAACGCCACCGGATGCATTTGCCGGATTTCGTAGATTCGGTTCAGTTTGACAAAGAAGCTAATGTAATCTGGTTGAATCCGGAACGTACGCCTTTGACAAATGAGACGGAGGATGTCAGCGCGCTCGTATCCGGTTCCGGGGACGAACGGCGTGGTCTCGGCGCAATAACTACCAATGATCCGCATACCCGTCTCCAGACAATGACCGTTGATATCCGGTGTAACAAAGCGCTACCATACCGGTTGTCGCTCTATTTCGTAGATTGGGGAAAAACAGGACGGCGTTCGGCAATAGAGATTTTTAATCTGGATGACAAAAAACTCCTGACACCCGTTTATATGATTCGAAAATATGAAAACGGCAAATATGTTACACTTGAACTTGACCGTCCGGTTCGTATCCGTATCAACCAGGTGAGAGGCGACAAAGCAGTGTTGAGCGGGCTATTTTTTGATTGATTTTAAAATAAAATATAAAAAGATATAAGACAAAATTTTGATTAAGATTTATAGGATTAAAGGATTAGGAGGATTCTTGCGTCCGAAGGTAATCCTATTAATCCTACAATCCTACGAATCCTAATCGGATTTGGAATAAAAGGGAATTTTGTCGTACACATATAAAAAAGATATAAGACATGAAAAAGATTTTTTTAACGGCAATATCTGTATTTCTATGCATATTGCACACAGCGCAGGGGCAGCCGCAACGCGTTCAGACGCCAGCCGAATTGATGGGACACCGTTTTTTGACTTTAAACACAGTCATTCGTGTCAATCAGATCGAAGTTTCACGCGATCGCAATGTCGGTTGGGACGAAAGTCAATCTCATACGCCTGAAGCGGTCATAGCTTTTCGAGAGGCAGTAGCAACCGGCTTTCCCGGAGCGCGTATTACCTGGGCTTTCAGTTGGTTGGCCTTGCATGACACGACGGCTAACTATCGGGAAATCCGTAAAATTGTTGCCGGTTATCATAAGCAGTATGGCGACGACGTAACGTTTATTCCCGGTGCGTATTTTGCCAATGCTTACAATACTTACGAACAGGTAAACAACGATTTGCATGAAGGACTGGCGAAAGCAAGCGAAATCGTAGGCGGCGGTTTTCGTCCAAAGAGCGTAGT
>JAISXP010000014.1 GCA_031270465.1 Tannerella sp.
AGCAATAGAAAATCATGGCAATAGCAATTATCATGCCGAAGCAGGGACAGTCTGTGGAGAGTTGTATCCTGACGGAACTGAAGAAAAAAAAGGGCGACATCGTGGCGGTGGGAGACATCCTGTTTGCCTACGAAACCGACAAGGCGTCGTTCGAGGAAGAGGCGAAGGTGGCCGGAACGGTGCTTGACGTCTTTTTTGGCGAGGGTGACGAGATACCCGTATTAACTAATGTAATGGTCATCGGCCATCCCGGCGAATCGACCGGGGAATTTCGGCCGGGCGGCGAAGCGACTGTGACCGTAGCGCCGGCTGCGCAGGCGGAGACGCAGACGGCGACATCGCCCGCAACAGCAGCGGCAGCCGCACCGGAAAAACCGTCGGTGTCGCCGTCCGAAGGAGGAGAACCTTCGCCCGTTTCGCCGCGCGCCCGCAAACTGGCGGAGAAAAACGCGATTCAGGCGGAGACGCTCGCAGGCACCGGCCCTCATGGACGGGTCATCGAGCGCGACGTGCAGGCCGCCGTCGAAGCCGCTCCGAAAACAACCCCGCTGGCCAAAGCCATCCTCCGCGACACCGGCGCAACTCTGCCCGAAACGGGTAGCGGACCGGCCGGCAAGGCACGGGGTGCCGACGTGGGCGTAAAAAATCCTGCCTACGCCGCCGACAGCGAAATCAAACCGCTGTCCAACATGCGGAAACTGATTGCCCGGGCCATGCACGCCTCGCTGCAAAACTCCGCGCAACTGACCCACCACCTCGGCGCCGACGCACGCCGTATCCTGACGCTTCGCAAGACGGTCAAGAAAGCGGTCGAAGGAGGCTACCCGACGGATATTACGCTGAATGACATGGTCTGCCAGGCCGTCGTCCACGCACTGCGGAAATTCCCACAGGTGAACGCCCATTTCCTCGGCGACAGCATCCGGTATTTCTCGAAAATACACCTCGGACTGGCCGTCGACACCGAACGCGGCCTGATGGTACCCACCGTCAGGAACGCCGACGACCTCTCCATCCAGGGACTGGCCCGACAGTTGAAAGAAGTCGCCAACGCCTGCAAAAAAGGCGCGATTGATCCTGACCTGCTTTCGCCGGAAGCCGCCTCGTTCACCGTGTCGAACCTCGGAAACTACGGCGTCGAGATGTTCACGCCGGTCATCAACCTGCCGCAGGTCGCCATTCTCGGCGTGAATACCATCGTGCCGCGGCCGAAAGACTTGGGCGGCGGCGTGTACGGCTTCGTGCCGCATATCGGCCTGAGCCTCACATACGACCATCGCGCCCTCGACGGTGGCGAAGCAACCCGTTTCCTGAAACAGATTGCCATCGAAATCGAGACGCTCGACATCAATTTTTGAATTATTGAATCTTTGAACCAAATATGAACGATTTAGCAATTATCGGAGGCGGCCCGGCCGGCTATGTAGCCGCAGAGCGCGCCGGAGCCAGAGGCCTGAGCGTCGTCCTGTTCGAAAAACGCGAAATGGGAGGCGTGTGCCTGAACGAAGGATGTATCCCGACCAAGACGCTGCTCTACAGCGCCAAAGTGTACGACTACGCCGCACATGGCGACAAATACGGCATCAGCGCGTCGGACGTGACGTTCGACTTCAGCAGGATTGTCGCCCGCAAAAACAGGGTGATTAAGAAACTCGTAGCCGGCGTCGGGGCGAAGATGAAAGCCCACGGCGTGCAGGTTGTCAAGGGCGAAGCGCAAATCAAAGGCCGTTCGGCCGGCGGCATCGAAATCGCGTGCAACGGCGAGACGTTCCACGCACGCAACCTACTGCTCTGCACCGGCTCGGAAGCGTTCGTGCCGCCCATACCGGGCATCCGCGAGGCCGGCGATATCATCCTCACCAACCGCGAGATTCTTGACTTGAAGGAACAGCCCAAATCGCTGGTAATCATTGGCGGCGGCGTGATAGGAATAGAATTTGCCAGTTTCTACAACAGCCTCGGGACGGAAGTGACCGTAGTCGAGATGCTGCCCGAGATTCTGGGCGGGCTGGACGGCGAAATCAGCGCGATGCTGCGGGAAATCTATGCAAAAAAAGGCATCCGTTTCCAACTATCCTGCAAGGTGACCGAAATCAAAAACAACGAAGTGACCTACCTCACGCCGGAAGGGACAGCGGCATCGGCCACGGGCGAAAAGATACTCGTCAGCGTAGGCCGCCGGGCGGTCACCGAAGGCTTTGGACTTGAAACGCTTGGCGTCGAACTGAATCGCGGCGCCGTGAAGGTCGACAGCAGACTTCGAACAAATATCCCGAACGTCTTTGCTGCGGGCGACATTACCGGTTTCTCGATGCTGGCGCATACGGCCAGCCGCGAGGGCGAAGTGGTCGTAAACAACCTGACCGGACGGACGGACGTGATGCGCTACAACGCCATTCCAGGCGTCGTGTACACGAATCCCGAAGTGGCCTGCGCGGGACTGACGGAAGAGGCCGCCAAAAAAGAAGGCATTGCCTTCCGGACAGCGAAGTTGCCGATGGCGTATGCCGGGCGGTTCGTGGCCGAAAACGAGGGTGGCGCAGGACTGTGCAAAGTGCTGGTCGGAGAGAAATACGGCGAAGTGCTTGGCGTGCACATGCTCGGCAATCCGTGCAGCGAGATGATTTACGGCGCATGTATGGCCATCGAACAGGAAATGACGCTTAAAGAACTGGAAGAAATCATATTCCCCCACCCCACCGTGTCGGAGATTTTCCGGGAAACGGTGTTCGCCTTCGACGACAAGTGATTTTCAGGGCGATGAGGAACAGAAACGGACTTTTTGAGCGATGAAGAAAGAATGGCGCGAAGCCAATCCCGGCCTGAAAGGCAACATTCGCGACTACGCGACCATCAACGAACTGATTTGCCTGTCGAACATGGAAAATCTGAACGCCGTCCTGATCAACAAAGGCGTTTCCCGGCAGGAACGGCTGATAAAATTGAATCGGATTGCCATTCAGCAAAGGAACGTTTTGCAGGAGGTTGAAGGTCGAAAATTATTGAAATAGAAAGAAAAAAGCGAATTAAGATGGAAAAGACCTTCACAGTGCCCGACAATACGCGCATTCATACGGCGGATGATATGCTGGATTTGGTGATGAACATGCAATATCTGCACAATTGCGATACCTTCATAATCAACAGCTCACAGTTAAATCCGGCTTTTTTTGACCTGAAAACGGGACTTGCCGGTGAAATGTTGCAGAAAATAGTCAATTACAATATGCGTTTGGCCATAGTCGGCGATTTTTCGGTATTCCAAAGCAAAAGTCTTCACGATTTTATCCGCGAAAGCAATAAAAGCAGAAGCATTGTATTTGCCGACACGGTAGAAAATGCGAAAGAGTTATTAAATTCCTGACTCATGTTACGCACAGTTATCATACGACAGAAAGAATATAAATGGAATTATGGAGAAAATTAAATACTTAGCGCTGTTACGCGGGCTTAACGTGGGAGGAAACAATGTCATAAAGATGGACAGGTTGAAGACACTGTTCGAGGAACTGCATTTCACGGATGTCGTCACTTATATCCAAAGCGGAAATGTCATTTTCAACGACTTCGAAGAAGACAGAGTAAAAGTATCGCAGAAAATAGAAGACGCACTGTCCGGGCAGTTAGGTCATAAAATAACGATGGCCCTGCTCACGTCGTCCGAGATGAAAGACGTCGTCGCAAAACGGCCGGAAGGTTTCGGGGATGACAGGGCAAGGTATAAATATGACGTACTGTTCCTGATAGCCCCCCTGAAACCGGCCGACGTCATCAAGGAACTGAAAGCAAGAGCCGACGTGGATGCAATCTGTCCGGGAGAAAAAGTGCTGTATATCTCGCGCCTGACAAGTGCATTGACGAAAAGCTATTTTTCAAAAATCACGGAAACGTCCATCTATCGAAACGTAACCATAAGAAATTGGAATACCACGGTGAAACTGTATGAATTAATGAATAACCGAACAGGATTTTTTACTGAAACTTAACGAAAACTTTTTGTGATGATTGCAGCGAAAGGCTTAACCTTGTCGTCTATTAAACAAGTGACAAATACAGATCACGGAAATATCTCCGCAAAAAAAATTGTGGCATTCCGAGAGGTTTCGTATTTTTGTCCCCGGAAAATTTTTATTCATTTAAATATAGAAGAGATGAAAAAGTTATTTATTTATTTTCCAGTTATTTCCCTGTTTTTGCTCGGAACGGTTGCGTGCGACGGAGAAGATGGCGGCCGGCTGTCCGGCAAACCTGTCAGAATCAAGAGCAGCTACAGCGACGACGTGTCCTTTTCCTATCAGGGCGACCGCTTACTGCGCATTGTGGAAAACGGTCCCGGCTCGACCATCACGTTTGGTTACGAGAACGGCGAATTGGCGTCGCTGTCGTTCAGCCCGACGGATCCGAAAATGGCGGACGGCAACGCCTACGCGAGATTTAAAAAGGAAGAAAACGGGAACATCACGGTCGAGAGAGGCGGCGAACCAGATTTCAATATTTACGTGCAGGAAATCGAACTCGACGCCGACAATTTCCCCGTAAAAATCACGGACGCGGGCGCCTGGTCTGTTGGCAAAGGTGGAGAGAGGACGAAGGAACACGATGGCGAATACTGCTCGCTTTTTTCATGGGACGCCTCGACAGGGCTACTGTTGAAGGAAGAAGTCCGCGAGATCAAAACTTCGCAGGTGGTGGCCGTCTATACATATAAATATGACAACGCGCCCGGCGTAATGAGCAAAGTGGACTGTCCGCTATGGTTTTACGCTTACTGGAATCGCCAACGTCACTATGCGATCGGGATATACAATGCACTGTTTTCCGGCTATGCGAACAACCTCGTGGAAGCGACCGTCGACGACGATCTGAACGACAGGCACGAAGTCCTGCAATATGCCTTCGACTACAGTTCGGAGGGCTTCCCCGTGGCCGTTTCCGCTCAAACGTCCGGAGGCGAAACGCTGACAATACAAATTCAATATTAAAATTATTACATTATGCCAAAAGTACAATTCATTGACCCCAGGCAGGTCAGAAAACCCGGTGAGATTGCATTCAGTCCCATTCCGGTGAATCAATACAGTCAGACGGTAACGGACGAACTGGCGAGCAAACGCTTCCTGCCGGCCGACCTGACACGTATCTATCACGACATGGTCGTCATCCGCGAGTTCGAGACGATGTTGCAACTGGTCAAGACGACCGGCGGATACAACGGTGTGGAGTACAACAATCCCGGTCCCGCGCATCTTTCGGCCGGACAGGAAGCCGCCGCGGTCGGCATGGCTTACACGCTCGACGTCGACGACTTCATTTTCGGTTCGCACCGCAGCCACGGCGAAATCCTCGCCAAGGGACTGCGCGCCATCCAGAAACTGGACGGCAACGCGCTCGAACGCATCATGAACGGATTCTGGGACGGTGCCACGGTCAACGTCGTGAAAACCGTCTACCAAGGCAGCGACGTCCGTGAACTCGGCATCCGCTTCCTGCTCTACGGCGCGCTGGCGGAGATTTTCGCCAAAACGACCGGCTTCAACAAGGGCTTGGGCGGTAGTATGCACACCTTTTTCACGCCCTTCGGCATCTATCCGAACAACGCCATTGTGGGCGGCAGCGGCAGTATCGCCGTCGGAGCGGCGCTCTACAAGAAAGTCAACCGCAAGCCGGGCATCGTCGTGGCCAACATCGGCGACGGTTCGATGGCACGCGGCCCCGTCTGGGAAGGTCTTTCCTTCGCCGCAATGGACCAGTTCACCCAGCTGTGGGAAGGCGACATGAAAGGTGGATTACCCGTGATTATAAACATTATGAACAACCAGTACGGCATGGGTGGACAGACCCGCGGCGAAACGATGGGCTACGACCTGGCCGCCCGTATCGGCGCCGGCGTCAACCCGGCGCAGATGCACGCCGAGCGCGTCGACGGATACAATCCACTGGCCGTCATCGACACCTACCGCCGGAAAAAAGCCTTGCTGGAAGAGAAAAAGGGGCCGGTGCTGCTCGACGTCCTGACCTACCGCTATAGCGGCCACTCGCCCTCGGACGCATCCTCGTACCGCACGAAGGAAGAGGCCGAAGCCTGGGAGGCGCAGGACTGCATTGCCGGTTTCGGACGTGAACTGACAACTGCCGGCGTCGCTACGGAAAAAGAACTGGAGGCCATTCGGGAACAAGTGAAAGCCGTCATGTTCGAGACGTTCAAACTCGCCATCGACGACACGCTCTCGCCGCGTATGGACCTGCACCGCGAACCGGAACTGCTCGGGAAGATGATGTTTTCGAACGGCTCGGTCGATTCCTTTTCGGACGCGACGCCGGAAGTCAACCACCCGATGGCGGAAAATCCGCGCGTAAAGCAGATCGCACAGAAAGAGCGCTTCGCCTTTGACAAAGACGGCAAACCGTTCTCGAAAATGAAACAGTACCAGTTGCGCGACGGCATCTTCGAAGCCATCGTCGACCGGTTCTACCGGGATGCGTCGCTGGTGGCCTACGGCGAGGAAAACCGCGACTGGGGTGGCGCGTTTGCCGTCTACCGCGGCCTGACCGAAGCGCTGCCCTATCACCGCCTCTTCAACACGCCGATTGCCGAAGCCGCCATCGTCGGGACGGCCATCGGTTACGCCATGTGCGGCGGGCGCGTCATTCCCGAAATCATGTACTGCGACTTCCTCGGCTGCTGCGGCGACGAGGTCTTCAACCAGCTTCCCAAGTGGCAGGCCATGAGCGGCAACATCCTGAAAATGCCGGTTGTGGTGCGCGTGTCGGTCGGCTCGAAATACGGGGCGCAGCACTCGCAGGACTGGACATCGCTGGCCGCCCACATCCCCGGGCTGAAAGTCGTCTTCCCCGTCACGCCCTACGACGCCAAGGGACTGATGAACGCCGCCCTGCAGGGCACCGACCCGGTTATCTTCTTTGAAAGTCAGCGTATCTACGAAATCGGCGAACAGTTCCACCGGGGCGGCGTACCCGAAGGATACTACGAAATCCCGTTCGGCGAACCCGACATCAAGCGCGAAGGAAAAGACATCACCTTTCTCACCGTCGGAGCAACGCTCTACCGTGCGCTGGAGGCCGCCAAAATATTGGAAGAGAAGTACGGCATGAGCGCCGAAATCATCGATGCCCGTTCGCTGGTACCGTTCAACTACGAACCGGTGCTTGCGTCGGTCAGGAAGACCGGCCGGATTGTCATCGCCGGCGACGCCACGGCGCGCGGCTCGTTCCTGAACGAATTTGCCCGCCACATCACCGAGCTGGCCTTCGATGACCTCGACGCGCCACCCGCCGTCCTCGGATCGCGCGACTGGATCACGCCCGCCTACGAACTGGAATACGCCTTCTTCCCGCAGGCGCAGAGTTTTATCGACATCATCCACGAAAAGATTGTGCCGCTCAAGGGTCACGCGCCGGAGTACAACTTCACTCCGGCAGAGCAGATTCGGCGCGCCGGGGCGGGGATTTGACGCAAATCTTCTCTGTGTCCCTCTGTGACTTCTCCGTGTCTCCGTGTAACTTTTTTCTTACACGGA
>JAISXP010000017.1 GCA_031270465.1 Tannerella sp.
CAGTTGTCGCCCAACGCGCCGACAAAGCTACAGTTCGTGCTTCCGACCGGCGTCACGCCTGGCCAGTGGCGGGTGAAAATCGCCACGCAGTCGACCTCGAACACCTCTACCTTCACCAAAGACGTACGCGAATATGAATATCCGAACATCATCACAGTCGTCTGACATTCGCTCTGCGCGACAGAGATTGCAAGCTCTGCATGACGGAGGTTATAACCTCTGCATGACAGAGCTGATAATCTCCGTCACGCAGAGATGGCAAGGTAGCGCCGGTATAACGGAACGGGACGTGCGGAACCATAACCAGTATATGAACGCTTGCATGTCTGCAAGGAATCATTCTGCACTCCCGTTCCTTCCGCCCGCCGTCAAAATGGACAGAGTATAAACGAAGATATAGGTATCATTCATTTAAAACAGAAACAAAATGAGAACAGAAAATAAAAATGTAAGTTTCCTGACCGAATGGTCAAGAAAAATCAAGCCGACGAAAACGCAACTGGTTGTGATTTGTCTGGCAGGAGTGATATACCAGCTGATGCTGATGTTTCCGGTGCTCTATTTTTTATTCATCAAATAAGGGAAACGGATGAATGCGGATACGTGTGTATTACAAATTTTAAAGTTGGACAACGATGGAAACAAATGGAACGTATCTAACGGTTGAGGTGACCCGGTTGATTAAAAATTCAGGGGTGAACGGAATGCAAATCATTTTGATTGGCATCGCAGGGCTGCTTGTCCGGCTGTCCTTCGCATTTGCCGGTTGGCATATTGCAAAGACGATAACAGAGATAATACTAAAATAAGCGAGGATGAAACCTGTATACCGACAAATACGGAACACACGGGGACACTGTCGCGTTTGAATGAGAAAAAGGTAAAAGTGGAATGCCGATGCCACCACAGAAGTAGGCATAATATCTTTTAATTTATTTATTTATGTATGATTCAGGATTAGGGCCGGAAGCCCTGTTAGGTTTAGTATTGGGAATTGTTTTCTGGGTTTGGATTTTCTGGGTTATTTTCCAGACATTTTCCCGGAATAAGACAGTTCATCTGGCTTTGAGCCGGTTTATAGTTGATCCGCAATCCGAAATTCAGATTGTTCTCGAAGGACGGAAGACGGGGTTAATACAATGGGTGTTAGTACAGTTTAAGTTGGGTAATATGTATAGGCTTCACATAAGAAAAGACTATATTTCTTATTCAGCCAACAGTGCTTCGGGCGAAGATCTTCTGTTTACACCCGTGCAGAAAATTGCTTCTACTTCATGTGGGTATCACCAACCTATTGGATTGCTGATTTCTGCGGCCATAATTTTTTTGGCCGGTATTATCTTCACTGTAAATGTAGGGGCTGATGCGTTTTTGGTGTTTAGTGCCATTGCTTTAATTTTTGTTGTACTCTACTATTTCAAAAAAAGATTCTTTATAGCCATCACTACGGTGGGAGGAGAGAAACTGGGCTTTTCTTTCAAGAGAAGTTATATTGAAAATGTAGCGGTCGACATCGAAAAGGTGAAAGAAGCCATCGGGCAGATTAATGCTTTGGTATTGAATGTCCAGTAGACGACTGTGCACATGTAGCCATACTGCCGGATTGCCATACCGTGGGGGTCGGGTCCCGGCAGTACCGGAGCGGGGTTATTCCCGCTCCGGCCTATGTGGCTTGAAAGCAAAAATGTAAATGATGAAAGAATTGGAATGCGAAAGTCAGACCTGTTTGAAGGAGACAAATACCATTACCGCTACATATTGACAAATGATTGGGAATCATCGGAAACGGTGGTGATCGAATATGATAACCGTCGTGGAGCAGGTGAGAAAACCTTTGATGTCCAAAACAACGGTTTCGGCTGGGGGCATCTTCCCTGTTCGGACATGAATCACAACACCGTTTATCTGATACTCACGGCTATGATAAAGAACTTCTATAACCATATCGCACAAAAGGTATCGGAAGTTTTCGACGGCATACAGCCCCAACATCCGTCTCAAGCGCTTTATCTGCGTAGCCGGAACATGGATAGGGCATAGCCGGCAGCATCTACTTCGACTTTATACCGACAGACCGCATAACATGGTGAGATCCGGATGATGACAGTGTCATATCTGCCTGAAAAACAGACAGGCATGGGAGAACTGTGTTCGGATGTCTTCCGATGCCTCTTTGACTGCCTTTTCTTCGCTTGAAGTACCGATGAAGGTACGCTTCCTGCAACCCTATTTCGATTTCCTTTGACCAAAAAAAATGCGGTTCGCATGATTTTTTAATGTACTTTTGTCTGCGTATCATAAATGATTGAATTAGCTATGCACAAATCGTTCAAATTATTTGCCCTGCTGCTGGCGGGCGCCCTGTTCACGGCCTGCGAACAGAAACCGGCCGTACGTTTCGCTGTTGTTTCCGATACGCTTTTCGGTCATCCGATGGCGAAAGACAAAGTATCCCGTTCGCTGAAAGTCCTTTTCAGCAAGTTTGTTGCGTTCGGCGAAGGCGGCGGCAGCCTGAACGGGTTCAACGGTAACGCCGGACAATGGCAGGCCGAAACAATGGCCGATGCCGCGAAGATATATCCCGGAAAACCGATTTTCGCCTTTTCAGCCGTGCCGGTTACGGAAAGCCGGTGGCACGGATATGTCCGTTACGACTTCAAGTTTCAGGAGCGGGAAGGCCTTCTTGTATTTCCGGAACGGGCGGCTGCCGGCAAGCCGTGGATATGGCGTCCGGCATTCTTCGGTCACGAACCGCAGGTTGACCTTGCCCTGCTGGAGAAAGGTTGGCATGTGGCTTACTATGATGTGACGAATTTGTATGGCAGTCCGCGCGCCGTGGCGCTGGGATACGATTTCTACCGTCTGATGACGGAGCGTTACGGACTTTCCGGACAAACGGTACTGGAAGGATTCAGCCGGGGTGGACTGTTCGCGTTCAACTGGGCGGCCGCTTTTCCCGACAGGGTGGCCTGTATTTACGCGGATGCGCCTGTCTGCGATTTCAAGAGCTGGCCTGCTGCCGGACAGCCGGAGCATCCGTCCGAAGCGTGGCGGGACTGCCTGCGCGAATATGGTCTGACGGCGCAGGAAGCCTGGGCGTATCCGGGGAATCCGGCAGATAATCTTGCTCCTCTGGCGCAGGCGGGAATACCGGTCATAGCCGTCTGCGGCGATGCGGACGAGGTAGTTCCCTATCCCGAAAATATGGGACGGGTACGGCAGCGTTATCTGGCGCTGGGAGGTCATGCGCATGTCATTCTCAAGCCGGGAGTAAAACATCATCCGCACAGTCTGGAAAATCCCGAACCGGTCGTTGATTTTCTCCTGCGCCATACGGCAGCCAATCGCGAGAAGATGGATATTCGCCTCCGCGGGACGCTGTCCAACTGCCGCATCAGGTTTGCGCGGGAGAAAAAAGGTCGGGTGGCGTTTATGGGCGGCTCCATTACTGAAATGAACGGCTGGCGCGAAATGGTGTGCCGGGAATTGCAGATGCGTTTTCCGGATACGGAATTTGAATTTGTCAATGCCGGCGTCAGTTCCACCGGTACCACGCCGGGCGCGTTCCGTTTCGGTCGCGACGTGCTGTGCAACGGTCCCGTCGACCTGCTGTTCGAGGAGGCGGCTGTGAACGACGAGACCAACGGCTTCGGCGAAGTCGAACAAATCCGGGGAATGGAAGGCATCATCCGGCAGGCGCGTCTCTCCAATCCCGCCATGGATATCGTGATGCTCCACTTCATCTGGGACGGGATGTTGGAGCCTCTGTCGCGCGGCGTTACGCCGGAAGTGATTCGGAATCATGAGCGCGTGGCGGAATATTACCGGATACCGTCCATTCATCTGGCGGGAGAAGTGTCTCGCCGGATGCAGGACGGCGAGTTTGACTGGGAAACGTTCGGGGGAACGCATCCGGCGCCTTTCGGACATAAAATCTACACGGCGGCAATCAGTCGCCTGTTCGATGAGATGTGGCATTTCCCGCTGGAGAGCCTGGACGGAATCCGCCCGCATGTCCTGCCGACGCATCCGTTAGATTCGTACAGTTACTATAACGGCAGGCTGATAGACGTCCGTCAGGCGCGGCTGGGAAAAGGATGGAAATATGTACCCGACTGGCAGCCGAAAATCAGTGCGGGTACGCGGAAAGGATTTGTCCATGTGCCTGCCATTGAAGCGCTCACCGCCGGCGCCCAACTCCGTTTCGCCTTCACGGGCAGGACTGTCGGCATTTTTCATGTGGCAGGACCGGACGCAGGCGTTATCGAATACAGCGTGGACGGAAAACCGTTTCGGGAGAAAGACCTGTTTACCGAGTGGAGCGCAGGGTTGTATCTTCCGTGGCTGACCGTGCTGGAGACCTGTCCGGACGACGGACCTCACGAACTTACACTCCGTATAAGCAGGAAACATCATCCCGACGGGAAGGGACACGCCTGTCAGATTTTCTATTTTGCAGTGGACGGAAACAGGTAGACTTG
>JAISXP010000038.1 GCA_031270465.1 Tannerella sp.
TTGCGGAGCATGATTAATAATTGTTTTGTTTTCCTGCTCTTACGGCTTCGCAAGGCTTGCCCCGTTTTTTTGCGTGGTTTCGGCTCCACGTTTTTGTTTGCGTCCTCTGTCTGAACTATTATTTCAATTGATTCTGTGAAGATTATGATTTTTTTAGCTGACTGCAACCCTCTGTCTTCTAAAAAATCACAGTCCATCATGTCCTCATTTCAATCACAGTTCAGACTGTTCCTTCTACATATCAGAGGCTGCAAAGCCTGCAAATCTATCACCTGACGCAAAAAATATTTTTTCCTACTCGTAAGGATTTTCGGGTTCCGCCATCAATAATCATCGTTTTGTCTTTCTCCTCTTGTCTGAACTGTGATTTCAAATGATTCCGTGAAGAATGTGATTTTTTCAACTGACGGCTACCGTCTGTCATAAAAAAATCATAGTCCGTCATGTCTTCATTTCAATCACAGTTCGGACATTTCACAGTTCGGACATTTCACAGTTCAGACCATTTCCAGCTATGTTTGATTGCTGCTCCCAGCTACATTCCATTGCCCTTTCCGGTCATCGTCCATTGCTTCGCCGGTTACCGTCTAAAGTTTCGCCGGTCATTGTCTTCGGTTTCGCCGGTTGCTGTCTAAAGTTTCGCCGGTCATTGTCCATCGTTTCGCCGGTCACGTTTGATTGACCCCTCGCCGTTTGGTACTCACCTCTCCCCCTGCCCTCTCTCCACAAGAGAGGGGGGAGCGTACTCGGTAAGCCGTGTTCCCGGCGGTTTCGGCCAATTTCTTCGTCACTTGACCACCATGTATTCCAGTCTCGCCCGAACGGAGAACGAATGTTTGCCACAGGAGCGGCGGTCTCCGACGCTCACTCCCCTCTCTTGTGGAGAAGGGGCAGGGGGAGAGGTGCGGAGGACAGAATCACTCCGCCCTCCCCCCACATTTTCCATTCATCATACCGTCAGTCTGTCCGTCAGCGATCCCCTTTTCACGTCTTTGTTTCCCTTGAGGAGGATGCGCACTTCGAGCGTATAGTCGTCCGGCGCGAGGCCGGCGGGCAGTTGAAAGACGATCTGCTTGCCCGTATGACTCAAAATCCGCTCCGCACGATATTCCTTTTTCGCGGAATCGATCAGGAAGATGCCTTGCTTCGGGTCTGCCTGGCTGAACTTGAGGCGCAAGCCGGTCAGTGTAGCCACGCCGCCCGGCGTCAGCGCATCGTTGATGGTCGACGAAGACACGTCTTCGAACGTGACCGGAAGCGGCTGGTTGTCCGGCGGCGATACCTTCTCGACCCGGACGTCGTCGGCCGTACGGTTGTAGCGCCTGCCCAGATGGGCTGCGTACTTGATACGGTTCCGTCCGTGTTCGAACTTGTCGTCGTCGCCGCGGTACACGCCCGGTATCAGGGGGCGGATGTTGATAAACTCCGTGTTGACGCCGTAGCCCAGACGGAGGAAATACTCGAACGTGCCGATGATTTCCTCGTAGTTGGCCTTCGCTTCGGCCGGCGTGATGGCCGACCCTGCGCGTGTCATGTATTCGAACATTTCCTTTTCCGTCACCGTTTCGTAGCCGACGACCACCGCCCGGCGATCGTCCGGATCCGATGTGATCGGATTGTCCATCAAATAATAACGTATTCTCATATCAGTTTCATTTTAATTAAATTAGCAAATGTGTAAATTGGTATATTATACTTCTCGCGGGATGATTTTGTTCATTAATGCACATGTCGCAAATTCTTGAATCTTTGAATTTTTGAACTGCTAATTTTATACGCAAAATCATGCCACATGCAGTGTGTACGGTGCGCCACTCATACAAAGGGAGGATTGCGCAAGGCATATTCCTCCCGTAACGGTATGAAGCGAGCTGCCGACAGCCGCAAATGGCCGTGACAATCTGCCGGATTACTTGTACTGTATGCGGTGCAAACAGGTTTCTGTGGATGAAAAAGTTCATCTTTGTCGCCTGTTCCCGGTAAAATGAAAGTGGGGATATATGATTTAGGTGATTTGTTTTTATTATCTTGCGCGTGCGTACATTCATATATTATATATACAGACTACGCCTGCGTGCTCTCTCTCTCTCTCTCTCTCTCTCTCTCTCTCTCTCTCTCTCTCTCTCTCTCTCTCTGCAAACATCATGCCACTGCCCGCCGTATGGAGGTCTGAAACGCATTTATTTACAGAAAAAGACAGACTTGTTTTCATTCTCTTTTATTTTTGTTTTTCAATGTTACTATACGGCTGCAAAAATACATGTTTCATTTCGTATACCCAAATATCACCCGCGATTTATATATAATATTATACTTTTTTAGCATCGTCGCTCCTCATAGATATTCTTTAGCGATGCGAAATATACAGGATATAACGGTTTTCCGGAGTCTCGTCAGGGATACCGGAAGACTGCTACAGTTTATTTATTCGCATCCCTTAAAAACGGAGAACACGAAGATTCAGAACTCCTGACGTGGCACAAATCAAACTGTCGCGATTTTGACGGGACGGGAGCAGAGAGCGTGACATCTGTTTTCTACCAACATGTTATCCCTGCGGGATATTTTGTGCGACAATTTGAATTGAAAATCGACGCAGTCAAATGCACCCCTCTTTGCGTCGATTATTCAGTTATTCAATTTTATTTGTTATTTTTGCACGGCCAAATCGGCCGGGAACGAAAGTTCTCTGTTTAATGATTGCGTTTATCTGCATAATTATTGATGTATGGAAATAGAAAGTAAGTACGATCCTTCGCGGGTTGAAGGAAAATGGTATGATTATTGGTTGAAAAACAGGTTTTTTCATTCCGAACCCGACAACCGTAACCCCTTTACGATAGTGATTCCGCCGCCGAATGTGACCGGCGTACTGCACATGGGGCACATGCTGAACAATACGATCCAGGACATTCTGGTACGCCGCGCCCGGATGATGGGTAAAAATGCATGTTGGGTGCCCGGCACCGACCATGCTTCCATCGCAACCGAAGCGAAGGTGGTAGCCCAACTGGCTGCCGCCGGCATACGGAAAACTGACCTGAGCCGCAACGAGTTCCTGAAACATGCATGGGACTGGACGCACAAGCATGGCGGTATCATCCTCGAACAGTTGAAGAAACTCGGCGCTTCGTGCGACTGGGAGCGGACGTGTTTCACAATGGACGAGAAACGTTCGGAAAGCGTATTCAAGGTGTTTGTGGATTTATATAACAAAGGGTTTATATACAGAGGCGTAAGGATGGTCAACTGGGACCCGGCCGCCAGGACGGCTCTCTCGGACGAAGAAGTCTTCTACAAAGAGCAGCAGGGTAAACTGTACTTTCTGCGCTATAAAATCGTGGGAGAAAACGGATATGCCCTCATTGCAACAACGCGGCCTGAAACCATTTTTGGCGATACCGCCGTATGTATCAACCCGAACGACCCGAAAAACACCCGCTTGAAAGGAAAGCGGGTCATCGTTCCCCTTGCCAACCGCGAGGTGCCGATTATTGAAGACGAATATGTTGATATTGACTTCGGTACGGGCTGTCTGAAAGTGACGCCGGCGCACGACGTCAACGACTATATGCTCGGCGAAAAATACAACCTCGAAACCGTCGACATCTTCAACGACGACGGTACGCTCAATGCGCATGGCTTGCAATATGCCGGGATGGATCGTTTCGAAGTCCGCGAAAAGATTGAGGCAGACCTCGAAAATGCCGGACTGCTGGAAAAAACGGAAGCGTATGCCAACAAGGTCGGTTTCTCCGAGCGTACCCATGCACCCATCGAACCGAAACTGTCCATGCAATGGTTTCTCAGGATGGAAGAACTGGCAAAACCGGCTCTGGATTCGGTCGAAGACGATGAAATCAGGTTTCACCCCGCCAAATTCAAGAACATGTACCGCCACTGGATGGAAAATATCAAAGACTGGTGTATCTCGCGACAGCTCTGGTGGGGACACCGGATTCCGGCCTATTATCTGCCTCAGGGCGGGTATGTGGTGGCCGATACGCCTGAAAAGGCGTTGCAGCTGGCACGCGAAAAGTCAGGAAATCACGCTCTTCAACTAACCGACTTGCGGCAGGACGAAGATGTGCTGGATACGTGGTTCTCGTCGTGGCTGTGGCCTGTTTCCGTATTCGATGGCATTAACGAGCCTGACAACAAGGATATAACGTACTATTATCCTACCAACGACCTGATTACCGCACCCGAAATCATCTTTTTCTGGGTGGCGCGGATGATTATTGCCGGTTTCGAGTATCGTAATTTGCCGTGTTTTCGTAATGTATATTTTACGGGGATAGTCAGAGACAAGCAGGGACGCAAGATGTCCAAATCGCTCGGAAATTCACCTGACCCCATTGAGCTGATGGAAAAATATGGCGCCGACGGCGTGCGGATGGGCATGTTGCTTTCCTCGCCCGCAGGTAACGACCTGCTTTTCGACGAAGCTCTGTGCGCACAGGGCAGAAACTTTAACAACAAGATTTGGAATGCATTCCGTCTGGTGAAAGGGTGGGAGATTGCCCCCGAAGAAACACCCCTGCCTGCAGCAGCCGCGATTGCCATCCGCTGGTTTGAGGCGCAACTCAACCGTACCATTGCTAAAATCGATGACTCGTTCGGCAAATACCGCATCTCGGAAGCATTGATGGATGTGTACAAACTTTTCTGGGACGACTTTTCTTCGTGGTATCTCGAAATGATCAAGCCCGGATATCAGCAACCCGTTGATCGCAAATCGCTTGAGGCGACGCTCGGCTTCTTCGATTCGCTGCTGCGGTTGCTTCATCCCTTCATGCCCTTCATCACCGAAGAATTATGGCAGGCGCTTGCCGGCCGCAGACCGGGTGAAAGCATTATGATCTCGGATATTCCGGCTTATTATGCTGAAACACCGGACGATGCAAAAATACTCGATGATTTTGACGATGTCAGAGACGTGATTGCAAATGTCCGTTCCATCCGTTTGCAAAAGAATATTGCACTTAGGGAAACGCTTGTTTTGCAGGCGCCTGCAAAACATGACCCGGCTTATGATGCTGTCATAGTAAAAATAGCGAACCTGTCTGCCGTCGAGAAGGTAGCGGAAAAAACGGCCGGCTCGGTTTCTTTTCTTGTCGGGGCGCGTGAATATGCCGTTCCGCTGCTTGAAAATATCGATGTCGAGGAAGAGATTGTGAAGATAGAATCCGAGATAAAATATACGGAAGGCTTCCTGGAGTCGGTGATGAAAAAACTTGGGAACGAGAAATTTGTTGCCAATGCGAAACCCGAAGTCGTGGCAAACGAGCGAAAGAAACAGTCCGATGCCCAGGCAAAACTCAACACGCTGCGTGAAACCCTCGTACAGTTGAAAAAGTAGAAAAATGATGGCAGGATGTATTTTTTAACGTTTTAAAGTGTAGCAATTCGGATTTTTGTATCTATTTTTATGCCTCATTAAAAAAACAATTTATCATGCAAGACAGAAGAACTTTTTTCAGACAAAGTTTCGCGGGCGCGCTGATGCTGGGCGCCGCCCCGTGGATTGGGAATGCGAAAATCGCAAAAGTGGCGGATCCGGTTAAACCGAAATCGCCCAAGGTTGTGAACCCTTTCAAATTGGGAATGGCGGGTTTTACATTCGTGAATTTCGATTTGGATACGACATTGAAAACGCTCGAACGGTTGGATATCCATTATCTCTGTATCAAGGATTTCCATTTGCCGTTGGACAGTACGGACGAGCAGATCGGGGCTTTTCATGAGAAATGCGCTGCGCACAAGGTGACAGGCTATGCCGTTGGCCCTATCTACATGAAGTCCGAAGCCGAGGTCGATCGCGGCTTTGCCTATGCCAAACGTGTCGGCGTGAAGCTGATTGTTGGCGTGCCCGATTACGAACTCCTGCCCTACGTCGACAGGAAGGTGAAAGAGTACGGTTTCAATTATGCAATTCACCTGCATGGACCTGACATTAAGATATATCCTGACGCAACCGATGTATGGGAACATACGAAAAATCTGGATGAACGTATCGGTATGTGTTTGGATATCGGTCACGATTTGCGTAATGGCTGCGACCCGGTTGCCGACTTGAAGAAATACTGTACCCGCGTGTTCGACATGCACATAAAGGATGTGACGGACTCGACAAAAGCCGGTACCGGTATCGAAATCGGACGCGGCAAGATAGACTTTCCCGCACTGGTCAAGGCTATGCGCGAAGTAAATTATACCGGAATGTGCAGCCTTGAATATGAGAAAGATATGAAAGATCCGTTCCTGGGTATTGCCGAATCGATAGGATATTTCAAAGCCGTTTCCGATTTGTAGAGAAAAGAAAGGACAAAATCTCCCACAAAGACGCAAAGATGTCTCTTCTGTGTCTTTTGTGGGAAATTTCCTTTCCGGGGTTATCCTTTGTGATACGTCAAAAAAAAATAGCGTCATGCAAAAAATAAAATATCTTCCGCTTATCGTGACTTTGTGCATGTTGTCGGCATGCAGTTCGGTCAGGTATATGTCTATCGAGACATATAACCCTGCAACTGTTACGTTTCCGCCGGATGTGCGTAAAGTATTGATTGTTGATAATACGGCGCTGCAGCCGCAGATCCCGTTTGTATTCAGTTTAATCAAAGTGCCTGATACGATGAAGATTGAATCGAGTTATGCCGCGACTGCTTTTTGCCGTACGCTGGGCGAAATGATAGTCGAATCGCCTTATTTTGAAGATGTCCTCCTGTACGAAGGCCGTTTCCGGACAGACAGCCTTGACTGGAGTACGGATGCGATGCTGACGTCCGAAGATGTCAGGCAATTGTGTGATGAACAGAATGTTGATGCTGTCATTTCATTGGACAGGCTCCTGTTCGGTGTGAATGAGTCCATCCGTGCGATGGATGATTACGGATTCGCGTCCGGATTGTTTCTGGACGCAACGATATCCGGCATACTCCGCACATACCTGCCGGAAAGACGTGCGCCGCTTAATGTCATTCACTTGTCCGATACGGTTTATTCCTGCGTCGTTCCCGATATACTTGTGACGTTTAAGCAGGAAGACATTCGCTATGCGCTGACAGCCGCTTTCGAAGAACTTGCCGTGAAATATCATACTCACTTTGTGCCGCACTGGAACGGGGATGTGCGCTGGTATTATGTCTCTTCCGCAGCACGCTGTAAAGAGGCCGCCGCTTTTATGGCTGCAGGAAAGTGGGATAGCGCCGCCTCAATATGGGAACCGCTCTACAGCGCAAACGCTTCGCACAGAACGCAGGCGCGCATGGCTTCCAATATGGCTTTGTGTTGCGAAATGACCGGCAATTTCCCGAAAGCAGTGGAGTGGGCGGAACTTGCCTGCCAACACCTTGCAGAACATCCGGACGATAACGACCGCATGATCGGATTGCAGAAAGAGTATCTTTCCGTGTTGACTTATCGTATTGAGGCCGAAAAGAAACTTCGTAAACAGGGAAGATGAAAATATACAGATAAAAAACATCCGGCAAACATGGGAATCTTGTTTTTTACAAAAATAGATATATCTTTGTTTGTACAAATAATATGATGATACGATGTTGTACAACAGAAAATTGCCGATAGGCATACAGGATTTTGAAGACTTGCGAACAAACGGTTATGTGTATGTAGACAAAACGGAATATGTTCACCGTCTGGCGACAAGGGGAAAGCCCTACTTTCTTGGCCGTCCGCGTCGTTTCGGGAAGAGCCTTTTTCTGTCCACGCTCAAAGCATATTTTCTCGGGAAGAAAGAACTCTTTGAAGGTCTGGCGATTGGTGACCTGGAGAAGGAATGGACGGAATATCCTGTTTTTCACATTGATATGAACGTGGAAAGCTATACTGACCTTGCATCCCTTTACAGGGCGCTGGATACAAATCTGGGAATGCTGGAAAAGACCTGGGGAAAGGATGAAACGGAAATGACACCCGCCTCCCGCCTTTTGGGTCTTATACACCGTGCCGGAGAGCAAACCGGCCGCAAGGCAGTCGTCCTGGTGGACGAATACGACAAACCGTTAGTCAGTACACTGGACAGGGCGAAGGAGAATGAAGACATGCGAACCCTGCTGAAAGGTTTCTACGGCATACTGAAAAGCGCCGACGCATATCTCCGGTTTGTCTTTCTCACGGGCGTAACCAAATTTTCGAAAGTCAGCATATTCAGCGACCTGAATCATCTGGTGGATATAAGCCTGCAGGAAAACTACGCCGGTATCTGCGGCATCTCGGAGCGGGAGCTGACAGACTTTCAGCCGGAGGTACAGGCTCTGGCGGACAGACGCGGCAAAACGTACGCGGCAACGCTCTTGGAACTGAAAAAGCGCTACGACGGCTATCATTTTGCCAAAGAGAGCGAAGGCATGTATAATCCGTTCAGCCTGCTGAATACGCTGGACCAGAAGGATTTCGGGAACTACTGGTTTGCGACCGGTACGCCGACGTTTCTGGTTAAGATGCTGCGGAACACCGGTTTTGACATCGAGAGTCTGGAAAACGGCGTAAAGATTCCGGCCGACGCCATTACCGACTACCGCGCCGAATATGAAAGTCCGGTTCCCCTGCTTTACCAGAGCGGCTATCTCACGATCAAATCGTACAGCAGCCGCTATAATTCCTACACGCTGGGATTCCCGAACGAAGAGGTGAAGTACGGCTTTCTCAACGAGTTGCTGCCGGCATACATGCCGAAGAAGGATATTCGAAGCGAGTTTTACGCGGAATATTTTATAGAAGACCTTCTTGCCGGCGATGTGGAGAGTTTTATGAACCGTCTGCGCGCCTTTTTCGCAGGCATCCCGTACGAACTGAACAGCAGGGAGGAGAAGTATTACCAGACCGTGTTTTATCTGTTTTTCAGGCTGATGGGACAGTTCATCGAAGTGGAGCAGCACGGCGCCGTCGGGCGTGCCGACGCGGTAGTGACGACCGACGATACCGTTTTCGTCTTTGAGTTCAAGCTCACCGGAAACGCCACCGCCGAAGACGCTCTCAGGCAGATCGACGAAAAAAACTATCTGATTCCGTTTACGGCGGGAAACAGGAAACTGGTAAAAGTCGGCGTCGAGTTCAGCAGTAAAGAGCGGGGAATAAGCCGCTGGAAAACAGGATAACGGCTTTACTGTAATACATGTTACAGAATTGCAGAATTTTCAGAATGAACAGACTTTCGCCCGTCCGCACGGGAGACGCTGCCGGTCGTGACTTCATGACATTCGTCGATACACGAGATGCTTCCGCCGAAAAACCGTTAAGTCATTGAATTTTTGAATTTTGAATCTTTGAACTTTCGTGCCTTTGAACCTTTGAATCTTTGCCGCACGCAGTCTGAATTGCTGTTTAGAAAAAAAAATCGCCTAAAACAAAATTTTTTTTCAACAAACGCTTTACTGTGTGGAATTAATTGCTATCTTTGCGGCTAAATATTGTGTTTGCATAGGAGAATTGAGATAGAAAGATATATACAATGATAACAGACGCCGAAATGGCTCAGTTGGTAGAGCAATTCATTCGTAATGAATAGGTCCCCGGTTCGAGTCCGGGTTTCGGCTCAAGTATAAACAATGAATGGTGTCAAAGAAAAAAGAACAGACAGAGATGTAACAAATGTACAGGGATATTATTATAATGTACGCGCGTACATCTTTTAGATTATATAAATTGAAAAAGAATATTTGGTATAAACTTAAAACGATAGGAGGAAATGTTGCTGAGATGAAAGACATGATGATGAAGAGCCGGACTGCTTTGCAGACGTACACGATTTGCCGTACAGGCAATAGTGAGTGTTTATGTTGTGGAAACTTGCGGTTTCGTACCGGAAAACGCGGTTTCTTGATAAGAAACGGGCATGAATCATAAAAAAAACGGAATTTATGCTTGCAGATATAAAACTAATGCGTATTTTTGTTGCGGTGAAAAGGAGCTTTCGTGCAGACGGAGGCAGTTTTCGCCGAAATGAACGAAACGAATTTAAAACAAATTGAAATAGAATAAATTAATTTACTTAGTATTAATATTAAATTATTTGATTATGAACAAAAAAAATTTTACTTTATTAGTGGCATCACTTATGCTATTGGTCTCGGCATTTGCAGCAAATGCACAGGGTCGTGGCGTAGGTGAGAAGGTAGATGCATTGCCTGACGGCATTGCAAAGGCGGCCTATCATTTGAAGGTTACGGCTCTTGGCCATAGCCGTCCAGTGAGTGTAACCGGCCAGGATACTGTGTTGGCTTTGAGCGGTGACGGTCATGTATTTCTTGCGGATTCGA
>JAISXP010000071.1 GCA_031270465.1 Tannerella sp.
TGATAGTCAATCGCTGCCGTCGGTTGCACATTGAGGATGACTATAGGCGCATCCACTTCCCGCGCTATCGGCAAAATGGTGGACGACAGCGCATACGTGGAGATAAACAGAAAAACGATTTCCACCTCTTCATGTTTCAATACGGCGGCGGCCTCGAAGGCCTTTTCCGGCGCATCGACCATTCCGGCATCGACGACTTCGGCGCCGAACTCACTCATTTTGTTTGCTATCTGCTGCCTGTAACCGTTCAAGCGGTCGAGCAAGCCTTCAAATTGTGACCAGTAAGTGTCTAATCCTACACCAAACAGTCCTGCTTTTACTTTTTGTTCCATAGCTGATAATTTAAGCTGTTATTTTAATCGAACCGGCTTTATACTGCACACGAAATCCTTGAATCTTCCGCACGCAGTATAACCGCCGGTATCGCGTTTTTGTTTCGGGACAAAGATACGAAATATTTGGAACCGTCTGCATCTTTGCGCGGCGAAGTTCGGACTGTCGCGAATACATTTTACAGAATTGCAGAATTTTCAGAATGGACAGATTTTGTCCGTCCGCGCAAGGCGCTTCGTCCGGTTTATTCTGCAGGTTCTGCTTCGTCCGAACTGTTCGCTGTTTTGAGGGCTTTGCCGTGCCCTCGCTCCATTTTTTTTCTGCTCCGTTTTATTTTGTGGGTATTCTATACCATTTCGTGGACGCCGGATGCCATTTCGTGGATAGCCCCGTTTTCTTTGCCGGCTAAAAGATTTTTTGTATATAGATTTGTGGCAAGATTAAGAAACAATGAACGGTAGCGTACTTATTAATTTTTAAAATATTATCTTATGAAAAAGTGTGTATTATTTTTAGCAGTTATGGCCGCATGAGTATTGTGCGGCGTCACAGCGCAGGCACAGTTGAAAGCCAATGCCGGCGCCTATCTTTCAACCCCTCGGGCTGATGCTGTGCATCCCGAATGGCATGTGCCAAATTTTTTGAACAGCCCCATTATGGAATACGACGGCAGGACAAAACTGCTGACGGCCGTAGCAGACAATCTGAATCCGGAAAAGACATATCATCTGAAATTAGCTATTGCCAATAAAACGGATAAAAATTATGGTTCCGGCGTCTTCCTGGCCAACCTTGACCTGGGCGTTGATGCATACGTTGATTCGCCCTGGAAGAGCAGCTACAACTGGCCGGCGGGATACGACGATACGGGACTGGATCAGTGGTATACCGGCTGTCCGCAAACACTGACGCTCGCATTCACGCCGAATCCGGCAGACAGGACTATCAATCTGAATTATCTCGGACTGGCCGAAAAATACATTGTCGATGCGTCCGGAAAGGCATTGCCCACAAGATTGAAGCTGGCAGGCGGCGACACGATCATCAGGCTCGACATCAAGACCCTCGCCGTGCCCGAAGCGATGGAGGGACAGACGGGCGCCGTCGAAGCCGTCATTCTTCAGGGGGGCGGCAAAGGGCTGGTATACCTCACCTCGGCACAGGCGGGAGAAGTGAAGATATACGGTATCTCCGGCTCGCTGTTGCAGACGTTTACTCTCCCCGCGGCAAGCAAAAGCAGTGTCACGCTGCCTGTCGGCATCTATATAGTCAGCCTGAACGGGAAGACGTATAAGGTTGTCGTCAGGTAGGCGAATGTGCACGAGGCATTGAATGATTCGAAGATTTCATAAACAGGTTTGTCCCGCGCACAGTTAACTGAGCGATTGAATGAGTGTCAGCCCCTGCCTTTCTCTCTTTGGGAAGGGCAGGGTTTTTTATGGCGTTCAAAGATTAAGGGATGCGAAATAAATAAACTGTAGCAGTCTTCCGGATCCCTACGGGACATGGAATCGAACCGTTACATGCTATTTATTTTGCGTGCCTTAATTTACAACAACTGCTCCGGTAATATGTTTTTTGTTTTTTCGTGAGGCGTGGTGGTTCGGACGAAGTTCATGTCCCGTCCGAACGGCGTCTGCGGATGCGACGGGCTGCAATGAAAAATGCGACGGGTCGCAGCCGGAAATGCGACGGGTCGCGATGAAAAATGTGACGGGTCGCAGTTGGGAACGCGATGGGTCGCAGTTCGGGAGGCGACGTTATCTTTTGTTGCGGCAGTAGACACGAGACGGGGAAATCACTTTCTTATCAGATTCATAAATTCTTCGCGCGTTTTGGCCTGCTGGAAGAAACCGGTGAAATCGGAAGTGGTAGTCAGGGAGTTTTGCTTTTCGACGCCGCGCATTTGCATGCACATGTGCTGTGCTTCGACTACGACCATGACGCCCAGCGGGTCGAGCGTCTTCTGAATACACTCTTTGATTTGCAGCGTCATGCGTTCCTGTATTTGCAGACGGCGGGCAAAGATGTCGACCACGCGCGGGATTTTGCTCAGTCCGGTGATGTACTTGCGCGGGATGTAGGCGATATGCACCTTTCCGAAAAACGGGAGCAAATGATGCTCGCAAAGCGAATAGAAGTCTATATCGCGGACAATCACCATCTGCTTGTAATCTTCTTCGCGAAACATGGCCGATGCCAGCACCGCTTCGGGGTCCTGTGCATATCCCTGCAACATGAACTGCATCACGCCAGCCACACGGTCGGGCGTCTTCAGCAGTCCTTCGCGGCCGGCATCTTCGCCCAGAAGTTCGATTATCTGCCGGTAATGCCCGGCTATTTCTTCTCTCAGAGGCGACTGCCCGGGTTCGTTCGTTTCCATTTCTTTCCGGTAAAGGTGTTACAGCGGAATACGGATATCTTCCTTGAATATGCTGATTTCATTTTTGAACGAGGGAAAATCTTTACTTAATCTATACTTCATGGCCAGCGCTTCTTCGTAGGAGAAGAAGTCGCCTGCACGAAGCCTCCAGAACGGCGCCGTGTATTTAACGTATGTCGGCAGGTCGGGATAAAGCGTGTTGAGCTGTTTTTCCTTGTCGAAAGCTTCGTCTTTGGAACGGCGCTGGTTGTTGCCGGAAAAGATCTGTATGCGATAGCCCTGCACAAGCAGGAAACGCTTTCCGTTTTCTTCTTCAATTTTTGCATCCGGCGGAAGCATCCCGACCATCTGTCGAATGATCGCGGACTGGTGTATGACGACGGTGCCTTTTCCCGCGCCCGCACTCGACAGCCATTCGAAGATGAGGCTTTGCGCCGCCAGCCGGATGCCGCTGCTGCATAAAAACAGGAATATCAGGATAAGATAACACCGTTTCATCTCGCGCCGGTTTTAGAAAGCCTCTATGATCGGAAGGAATTTTTCGACACTCAACGAAGCGCCGCCAATCAACCCGCCGTCTACGTCGGGATTGGCAAACAATTCTTTCGCGTTGCCCGCGTTGCAACTTCCGCCGTAGAGGATAGACGTGTTTTCGGCTATTTCACGGCCGTATTTTCCGGCAACCGTTTGGCGGATATGAGCATGTATTTCCTGCGCCTGTGCGGCGGAGGCTGTCTTGCCCGTTCCGATTGCCCAGACGGGTTCGTATGCGAGTATGATTTTGGCGAAGTCGCCGGCCGATAGATCGAAGAGCGATTCTTTTATCTGCGCGTCGACCACTTCAAAATGGTTGCCGGCGTCCCTTTCGGCCAGCACTTCGCCGATGCAGAAAATGGGCGTCAGGCTGTTTGCCAGTGCAAGTTCCACTTTTGTTTTGAGGATGGCAGGCGTTTCATGATAGTATGCCCTTCTTTCGGAGTGTCCCAGTATCACGAGCGCAGCGCCGGTCGAAACGACCATCGCCGCGGAGACTTCGCCCGTGTAAGCGCCGCTTGCCTGATCTGCAATATTCTGGGCAGCTACGGCAATCCTCGCCGTGTCGACCGATGCAACCACGCTCGCCAGATGTGTGAACGGCACGCCGATAACCACATCGCAGGCGGTCGCCTTATCTTTCACGGCTTCGTTCAACCCTTTGGCCAGCGCCACTCCTTCCGGCAGGGTTGTATTCATTTTCCAATTCCCTGCCACAATTTTTTTTCTCATAAGTCAGATAATATTTATTTACAGTTCTACTTTCTTTTTAAAGTCCGATTTCTGAAGAAATCGTACATCCAAATCGCCAGCAAAGGTAATGCAAAAGCCAATACGATGTACAGCCAAAACCTGCCTTTTTGTACAAACGATGCCGGAATCCATTTCGCATCTGCTCCGAATGAAGAAATATATTCCTTATAGTCAGAGAGTATGGCAGCCAGTTCTTCCGGTTCGGGCATATCGTTGTGATGCCATTTGCCCAGAATCGTGCCTTCTTTCAGCAGTAGCAGTCCGGGATTGGCGCGAATCATCGTCTTGAGTATCACGTCGTCGGTCGTAAGAAACGGATAATCTGCGCCGGTATCTTTTTTCCATCCGGCGATTTCCTGCTCCGACGAGCCTGTGACACAGTAGAACGAGAAACCGTCGTTTTCTTTCGTGAAATCGTGCAGGCTGTTGATTTGAGAAGCATGTTTTTCGCTTGCGTGTTCGATTCTCGGCGACACGAGCATCAAAACGGCTTCGGACTGAGTCAGTATCCGGTCGGCTATGTTCTCGCCGTTTTCGTCATAAAATTCGAACGAGCCTATTTTGGGAACAAATCCCTGTTTCACCAATATGGCGTCGACGTATGTCCAGGTCGAATCATTTACAGGCGATTCTTCCAGCGAAAACTCTTTCACGACGCCGTCTTTTTTGTAGACGAAGCGGTATTCATCCTGTGGGGCGCCGGCAGGTATTTCCATCATTTTCGGGATGTTTTCGCCAATTCTGTAAGGGCGGAAATCGACGGCGGGCAGGTGCGCATAGTTCCAGTAACAGAAGCCGATGCAGAAGAAAAAGACGAATACGGGCACAAACCAGTACACTTTGCGCGTATAGAAAGGGGTGAGGTATTTTCTGAAAACGAATATTGTCACGACAGCGGCCGTCAGTACCAGGTTTTTATAAAAAGTCTGCCAGTTGGTAAGGATGAGCGCGTCGCCGAAGCAGCCGCAGTCGGCTACCGGATTGTATAGCGCCAGATAAAGCGTCAGCAGCGTCATAACGCTCATAAACGCCAGGATGCCAAGCGTAACCCATTTGCGGTAGACGCCAAGCAGGAGACATGCGCCAAGTGCAAATTCGAGGGACGAGAGACCGAACGAAAGCGGCATCTCCATCCACGAGAAATAACCCATCCCGAACGATTCCATATATTCCTCGATTTTGATTGCCGAGCCTGTCGGGTCGATGGACTTCACCGTCCCCGAAAAGATGAAAACCGCCCCTGTCAGTATGCGGCAAAATTCCGTTATGATTTTCAACTGTTTATTCTTCATTCTCCAAATTCAAGTTTAATTAAGCCAAACAGTGCGTAATTGACCATATCCATATAATTGGCATCGACACCTTCCGACACGAGCGTTTGACCGTGATTGTCCTCAATTTGTTTCGTGCGGTATATTTTTGTGAGAATCAAATCGGTATAGGAACTGATGCGCATGTTTCGCCACGCTTCGTCGTAGTCGTGGTTTTTGGCATACATCAGTTCTTTCGTTTCGGTCATGAACCTGTCGTACAAAGCAAGCGCTTCGCCGGTATCCGTTTCCGTTCCGTTGACCGAATATCCTGAATTCAACTGAATCAGGCCGATAATTCCGTAATTGGCGATGGCAATAAATTCGGGCCTGACACCTTCGCCTACCATGCTGACACCCTTCGTTTCAAGGCTTCTGATTCGGTTTGCTTTGATAAATATCTGGTCGGTAATGGATCGCGGACGCATTATGCGCCATGACGTACCGTAGTCATTCAGTTTTTTCTCAAAAACGTCACGGCAAAGGCGAATCACCGCCTCAAACTGTTGTTTAGTATCCATTTTTATTGAACAGAAGGCGTTTCGGCTTTTTCCGCTTTTGTTTCCGTTTTGACGACTCGCCGGTAGCAAATGCGCTGTCCGGCGCTTATTTTGCTCGTGGCGTAAATACTGTTCATTTTACACAGCGCATCCACGGTCGTATTGTATTTCCGTGCAATCAAATTCAATGTCTCATTTGGCTGAACTTCGTGATAAAAAGCCGTCTGTGCGGCGCTGTCTGCTGCGGAGGCTTTATTTATTTCTGCTTCGGGCGCTACCGCCTGACTGTCATCTTTTTCCTTTTTTGTCTTGTTGACGGTTGTTCCGCAGCGAAGCGTTTGGCCGATACGCAGTGTCGAAGTGCGTGTCAAGCCATTCAGACGACACAGTTCCGCCACGGTCGTATGATACAGCAATGCAATATGACCCAGTGTTTCACCGCTTTTGATGCGGTGGTAAACAATGTGTTCAGATGTGGAAGTGTAAATAGTGCCTGTTTTGTCGAAATGATTTTTATATACCGTATAATAACGTTCACGCGGAGAGCCTGTCTCGAAATCAATCATATTGTTGGGATTAATCGCCTGTCCCAAAAAGCGCATTTCGAAATGAAGATGCGAGCCTGTCGAGCGTCCCGTATTGCCGCCCAGCCCGATAGGCGTTCCGGCCATTACGATTTCGTTTTCCGAAACTAAAAATTTCGACAGATGGCCGTAGATCGTTTCCAGGCCGTTGGGATGACGCAACACCAGATAGTAACCGTATCCCCTTCGTTCGTAACCTTTTATCCTCACTTTTCCGTTGAATGCCGCGCGAATCGTATCGCCTTTCTGCACTTTCAGGTCTATTCCTTTGTGTATGCGTCGCCGACGGGGGCCGAAATTGGAAGTCACCTTGAGCGGATTGTCGATCGGGATAATAAACGTCTGACAGTCGATATTAAATGAGTCGGGAAACTCTATTTCTTTTTCTTTCGTGCGGAAGGGATTCACTCGCAACGTGTCCCATGAGCCGTACAGTTCGTCGGCAGGATACATCAAAGATTCCGCTTCCACCAGCCTGTCGTACGAAACATATTCGACAGGAGCTAATATTTCAGTTACCAACGGCTGTTTTACTCCAATATGGTCAGCCATCAGATTGGAAACCTGTTCATCCAGCAACTGCATTTGCAGGGTTGTTTTGCTTGCCTGGTCATTTGCTTTTTTTTCCGGTTTTTGGCCCCTTACAACGGCAATTGTTTGAAGACAACAAAGCAATACCAGTAATATTTTTATCTTCATTTTCTAATAATTTTCATTCTGTAAACAAGACAAATCACTATAAAATCGTTTTTCTAATCGCAAAAAACAGCCAAATATCTACATTTTCATTTTATCAGCCAAATTATTTAACAAAAAACCATTTTTAAATCGCCGGACTTGTTCCGAAATTGCCGAATAACCAACTTTAATACAGCCGACTGCACAGAAACATGTTATAAAACATATTTTTCTGCCCGGTTAAATAATCTTTACCTTTTTGTTTCCTTCCGGCAAATACTTTTCTTTACATTCAGAAAAAAAAGAAGACTTTGCGGACGGGACGTCCCGTCCGTTTTTAGTGTTAATAAATAAATTATTATCAACAAAATGAATCTGTATTCGAAGATTGATATTGCAACATCTCCCGTGCGCGTGTCGTACGGTGGCACGATGATGTCGATAGGTTCCTGTTTTGCGGAAAACACGGGACTCTTGCTGGATAAAGGCAAGTTTACTATTGATATTAATCCTTTCGGCATATTGTACAATCCCAAATCGGCATCACAGGCTATCCGTCGGTTGCTGCATCCGGCGGAACAGCCGGCCGGCGCTCTGTTTTTTCACGGGGGACTTTTTCACAGTTTTGAGCATCACGGCAGTTTCTCCGGCGTATCGGAAACGGATTGCCTCCGGAAGATTCGTGAACGGCTATTTGCGTCGGCATCAAACATCCTTAATATCAGACAGCTATTCATCACGTTCGGCACATCATGGTGTTTTCGCCTCAAAGAAAGCGGCCGGATTGTTGCCAACTGTCATAAACTGCCTGACAGGATGTTTGAGCGCGAGCGTCTGACAGTCGAATCGATAATTGACGACTGGGATGAGACGCTGTCCGCGCTGTGGGCTGTGAACGGGGCTGTAAAAGTGGTTTTTACCGTCAGCCCTGTGCGCCACATGAAAGACGGTGCACACGAGAACCAGTTGAGCAAATCCATTCTGCTGCTGTCTGTCGATACATTGCAGGCGCGTTATCCCGACCGGGTGTTCTACTTTCCGGCCTACGAAATCATGATGGACGAATTGCGGGATTACCGCTTTTATGCGGAAGACATGTTTCACCCTTCGGAAACGGCCGTTCGCTACGTCTTCGAACGGTTCGCCGAAACGTATATGGACGCCGAAACCCGTGCATTGCTCGCGGAAGTGAACGAAATACAAAAAACACTGTCGCACAAACCGTTCCATCCGGCAAGCGATTCGTATAAACATTTTATGGCACAAACTTTGTTAAAAGTAGAACACCTCAAAGCGAAAACACCTTATATTTGCTTCGAAAAGGAAACAGAAGAAATAAAGCGATTATGTAAAAAAAATCTGCCGAACAAGTTGTTATGAAATATAGAATTACGGAAATAGCCGATATAATCGAGCCACTGGAAGCCGTTCTGCGGAATGACTGCGCAATCGACTATTTGCTGACAGACAGCCGCACGCTCTCATTCCCCGAATCCACGCTGTTTTTCGCGCTCAAGACCAGTTCGAACGACGGACACAAATACGTGGCCGAAATGTATCGTCTGCGGGTGCGAAATTTTGTGGTGGCGCGGATGTCGGCCGAGTTTAAATCCATGACGGAAGCCAATTTCCTGGTTGTGGAGAATGTGCTGAAAGCGCTGCAGCAACTGGCGGCGCATCACCGGAAACAGTTCGACTTTCCTGTAATCGGCATTACGGGAAGCAACGGGAAAACAGTCGTAAAGGAATTGCTGTATCAGATATTGCACGACCACTTCAACATCGTGCGTTCGCCGCGCAGCTACAACTCGCAGTTGGGCGTACCGCTGTCGGTCTGGCAAATGAACGGGAAACACACGCTGGGAATATTCGAGGCGGGCATTTCCCAACCCGACGAAATGGAAAGCCTGCGCCGGATCATCGCGCCAACCATCGGTATCCTTACGAATGTGGGCAAAGCGCATCAGGAGAATTTCACTTCGGCAGCACAGAAATGCCTGGAAAAAATCGCCCTCTTCAACGACTGCGAATGTATCATTTACAATGCGGACGACGAGTTTATTTCGAGCGCACTGGACACGGCCTGCCTGTCGCACAAGGGACTGGGATGGAGCCGCACCAATTCGGACGCGCCTATAGTCGTCCAGTCCGTCGAAAGGAAAGAGAATATGACCCGGATACAATGCATTATGTTCGGCGTGCCGCGCCTGTTCGAAATACCGTTTACGGACGAGGCTTCCATCGAAAACGTCATACACTGCATCGCCCTGACGCTTTACCTGAAGCCCATTATTTTCAGTAAAATACAAATATTTTCGGAACTGGAGGCTGTCGCCATGCGCCTCGAAGTCAAGAAGGGAATCAACAATTGCCTGATGATCAACGATACGTATAATTCGGACATCAATTCGCTGGACATTGCGCTCGACTTCATGCAAAGCCGGCGGGGGCGGAAAAAACTGAAAAGCGTTGTCATCCTGTCGGACATACTGCAAACGGGTATTTTGCCTAAATCCCTGTATAAAAGGGTGGCGGAACTGCTCCACAAAAAAAATGCAGACCGGCTTGTCGGCATCGGACGCGACTTGAAGGAGCATCGCGCGATGTTCAGGATGAAAAGCGAGTTTTATCTCACAACCGACGAATTTCTCCGCTCGCCGTCAATCAAATCATTTCAAAATGAACTGATTCTGTTGAAAGGGGCGCGCATGTTCCATTTTGAGCGCATCACGGAGCAGTTGGAAGAAAAAGTGCACGAAACCATCCTCGAAGTGAATCTGGACGCTCTTGTCCACAACTACAAATATTTCCGCTCCCGGCTGCAGCCCGAAACCAGGATAACCTGCATGGTGAAAGCCTTCGGCTACGGCGCAGGAGCGTATGAACTGGCAAAAACGCTGCAAGACCATCATTGCGACTATCTGGCCGTGGCCGTGGCCGACGAAGGCAGGGAACTGCGCCGGGAAGGCATCGCCATACCCATCATGGTAATGAATCCTGAACCCAGCAGTTTCAACAGCCTGTTCGAATCCCGTCTGGAACCGGAAGTGTACTGTTTCAAACTGCTGGATGCGCTGACGAAAGAAACCGAACATCGCGGAATCACGTCATATCCTGTTCACATAAAGATAGATACCGGCATGCATCGGCTGGGATTCCATCCTGATGAAATACCGGAACTGTGCCGCAGACTGCGAAATCAGAGCGGACTGTATGCATGTTCCGTATTTTCGCATCTGGCAGGAAGCGATTCGCCCGAACATGATGATTTCACGCTGCAGCAGATACAGACGTACGAAGCGGCGGCGGCACAATTGGAAAAGGAACTGGACTGCACCGTCATCAAGCATATACTAAATTCGGCAGGCATTGAGCGGTTCGCCGCATATCAAAAGGACATGGTGCGCCTCGGCATCGCGCTGTACGGCATCAGCGCGACCGGCAATTCACAACAGTTGCAAACCGTCAGTTCGCTGAAAACGACTGTCCTGCAAATCATCCGTGTGCCAGCGGGCGATTCGATTGGATACGGCAGAAACAGCCGCGTCAGCCGCGATTCGCGCATCGCGTCCATCCCCATCGGCTATGCCGACGGATTGCGTCGCAGCCTGGGCAACGGCAACGGCGAAGTGGTCATTCACGGCAAACGGTGCCCCATCATCGGAAATATCTGCATGGACATCTGCATGATAGACGTGACGGATTCGGATGCACAGGAAGGCGACGAGGTGGAAATTTTCGGAAAACAGCTGCCAGTGACCGAAGTCGCCGAAAAAGCGGGAACAATACCCTACGAAATCCTCACATCCATCTCACCGCGCGTCAAACGCGTGTATTACAGAGAATGAAACTCACGAATCTTTCTTCC
This sequence comes from Tannerella sp., assembly GCA_031270465.1. Classification (GTDB taxonomy): domain Bacteria; phylum Bacteroidota; class Bacteroidia; order Bacteroidales; family Tannerellaceae; genus Tannerella. The sequence continues at coordinate 10,944 of JAISXP010000071.1, forward strand.
TGCGCTCCTGCCCACAAGGCCGCTTTTATCGGGAAAGATGTCATGATAACATATCGTAGCAACGGCATATCCTCTGCCGATGATCCTGTCATAAATTTTTTCAGTCGGATCATCACGGTTCACCTTGAACATACAAAGCGCTTATTTAGTTTCAGTTCAGCAATCGTGCGGCAGGCGCCGATTTTTCCGGCAGCGAAATTTTTTTTGAAATACGGAGAACACGGAGCGTTTTCCCCTCCGTGCTTCGCTCCCTGTCTCTCCGTGTAACTTTTTTCTTCCACAGAGAGGACATCGGGTAGAACCCAATGCGAAGAGTTTCAATCTGAAATCTTCATTCGTTTTCGAAATATTCCTCGTCGGTGTTGCCCAGCTGGATATATTCGGCAATCAGTTTCGAGAGTTCGGATTCCTGTTTGGCTTCGTCCCACAGCCATTCGAAATCGCCGATGCTCACCTGGAAACTCATGTCGAGGATGGATTCGCAGCCGGCGTCGACGAATATCTGTGCGATGCGATCGTCGTATCTGATGTCCGAATTGATGAGCGTCTTGAGATCGTCGATGGCGAGGAAGGTTATGTCGCTGCGCTGCAGTCCGGTGAGTTCGGTGAGCTTCCGTCCTTCGGGCGTACTGCTGTGCGTAATCAGGAGGAAGGTGAGAATCACGAAAATCCCGTCGACAAGCACGCCCACGAAGTAACCTATTTTTATTTCGTAGTAATAACATTCGACGAGGTATCTGCTGCCTTCACGGATGATTTTGCGTTTTTCGGAGAAAGCGTTGCTGATGAGTGAAGGGACGCTGCCGGGAAAGACACAGCAGGCTCGCTGCATGGTGCGGTCGACGGCGTGCTGCTGGACGTAGACGGGGATTTCCGTATGGCCGGACGGATCTTTTACGTGCAGCCGTTTCAGCGGCACCACAGTCGGCTGGAGGCCGGAAATGTTATGTTTGTGTTCGACTTCGCCTACCTGTACGACCGGACGGCGATCGCCGTTTATCGTGACATGGCGTACGTCTAAGGGATAGAGATCCAGTGTGATGATCTGGTAGAAAATGCCGGAATATGATTTGTGATCGATGACGGTCGACGAGCGTTCCATCTCGAACGTAAAAGTATACAACGCCCGCTTGCTCAGGTCGCAATAGGCGTAGCAAGCGCTGTGGATGATGTAAGCAAACTCCTTGTGATACTTCACGTACCTGTCTGCTCTGTCGAGGCAGAAGGCGTCGAATTTTTCCTTTCCGGTAAACTGGCCGGTACTGGTCAATACACCTTCGAGCGGTAAAATCATCTGATAGTAATCCACGAGGTTGACACGTATGATCCTGCCGGAAATCGTCACTTCCATCATTTTGCGTTTCATCTCCTTTTCCACGTGACTGTAGAGGATCTTGACAAACCGTTTAGTGATTTTCGCACCTTTTTCTACCTTGATCTTAAGCGTAGCTCCACGATTTTCGTAGACGCCATCGCGTATGTACAGCGGCAACAAATCAAACAGGGGTTCGCCGTTGCCGATCTCCGTACAGAATTTGCGCAGCCGTTCCATGTACAGTTTCTTGTGTTGCGCGGCCTGCAATTTCTGCTGTGCATACAGATTGACTTTTTTCTTTTTCTTCGTCATGGCTGTTTTTTTTCGAAAACAAAGATAGCGTTTTCTTTTGTTCGCGAATATGTCCGCTTAAAGATTCATTATTCAAAACCCGTTTTTCTGCGTACTGTATGTTTCCGGCAAGGATAATCTTTTTTCAGGCTGCATGCAGGTTTTTTGCTTTAAAATGCGTATTTTTGCCGTGTATTTTTGTTTTATATGAGATTGCCTTATGTGTTTCATAGCGGCTTTGTGTTTGCAGAAGCAAACGCTTTTCAACCATACGCCGTGCGTGCAGGATGTCGTTTTGCAGCCTGGAACGCGCAGGACGAAAGTGTCGATTTTTGACTGATATGAGTATGTAGATATTATAATAATGTAGAAGAAAATGGAACTGAACGCCAGATTTGATCATTTCAATTTTAACGTAACAGACCTCGAACGCAGTATTGCCTTTTATGACAGGGCGCTGGGTCTGAAAGTTGCGCGCCGCAAGGAAGCGCCCGACGGCTCGTTCACGCTTGTATTCCTGACAGACGGCATCACCGGTTTTTCGCTGGAACTGACGTGGCTGCGTGATCATCCCCAGCCATACGACCTGGGCGAAAGCGAATATCATCTATGCCTGCGCGTGCCCGGCGACTACGACGAAGTGCGCGAGTATCACAGACAGATGGGGTGTATATGCTTCGAAAATACCGATATGGGACTTTATTTTATTGAAGACCCTGACGGCTACTGGATCGAGATTCTGCCCGGGAAATAGTTCCGATCCGGTATCCCGGTAATTCCGAATGAAAACAGTTTAAACAAAAAAACAAGAATATGCGAACGTCAGCACTTCAATATCTGTATATGCAGAAACCGGTAAGCACGATTATACTTGTTTGCCTCATATCCATTTTGCCGTGGGCGGCGACGAACGGGTTTTCTACCAAGGGCGAGCCTCGCGAAGCGGCTGTTGCCGTCTCGATGTTAAAGACCGGCGACTGGACGCTGCCGAAAGTCTATGCAAACGAATTTGCATACAAGCCGCCGATGATGCACTGGATGATAGCCGCCTTTTCTTTGCCGAACGGATATGTGACGGAATTTACGTCGCGCCTTCCGTCGGTACTGGCCTGCACGGCGATGCTGGCGTGCGTGCTGTTGTTTTTCGGGCGAAGGGTACGTTTTCAGGAGGCGTTTATTGCGACGTTGCTGTTGCTGACGTGCGTCGAAATTCACCGTGCAGGCCTGGCGGCGAGGGTCGACATGCTGCTTACGGCGTTTATGGTCACCGGACTGATTGAACTCTACCGGTGGGAAGACAAGATGGAAATGAAGGGACTGCCGATTCAGATTCCCATCCTTCTGTCAGGTGCGATACTGACGAAAGGGCCTGTGGGACTGGTTGTGCCGCTGTTTGTCTTCGGCGTGTACCTGCTGGTGCTTCGCCGATACAGTTGGCGCAAGATTGTCAAGTCTCTGGTATATGTGACCGTATCGTCCGTACTCGTACCGTCGGTCTGGTATATCGAAGCGTGGCGGCGCGAGGGAATCGATTTTCTGAACGTGGCGCTGGCGGAAAATTTCGGGCGATTCTTTCATCTGGGATCCTCAAATATACACTACGAACTTGGACATGAAAACGGCGCATGGTATAATTTTGTCACACTGGCGGCCGGTTTTGTTCCGTGGACGCTGTTGATTTTCATCTCGCTGTTCGGACTGAAAATCGCCAGACCGGACAGCCCGCCACGGCAATGGCTGTCGAAATGCCGGAATGGCATACTCGCGATGGATAAAGTGCACCTGTTCAGTATGGTGGCGTCGGTGTGCATTGTCTTTTTCTATTGTTTGCCCAGCAGCAAACGGAGTGTGTACCTGATGCCGGCCTATCCGTTCATCGCACTGTTCCTGTCGCAGTATATCCTGCACTTTGTCGAGCGCCGTTCGATGGTCATGCGGGTATTTGCTGGAGTGATGGTGACGCTGGTTGCACTTGTCCTTGTTTGTGCCGTGTTGCAGCAGACGGGGGTGATAGACCTGTACGGTCTGGCTTCACTTTATATTGCGCGCGCATCGTCGCTCGAAACGATCAAGGCGGTTGCACTGTCGCTGTCGCCCTCGGCAATCACGCTTTCCGTGCTTGCGCTGATGCTGACGGCGCTGGCGACGCTCTGCTATCAAATGGTGAAAAGGAACAATATCAAGATACTTTATTCCACAATCTTCATCATGTTTACAGTCAACCTGTTTATTGACGGCGTAGTGATGCGGAAAATTCACGAAGAGGGTTCGTCGCGTCCCCTGGCTACGGAAATACAGCGTCGCTTTCCGGTGAGCGATACGAACGTATATGTCGTGAACAATCTGCGCCTCTACCCGAACATGTACGGATTGAATTTTTACATGGGCAACTGCTTCCGCGATCTGGATGCCGAAAAACCGCCGTCAGGCTATTTCCTTTCGGCCGAAAAAGTATTTCCGGCGATTGTCGAAAAGTATGCGGGCAAGTATCTGTTCGAAGAATTGCATGTCTCCGACGTGATTCCCGAAATCAGGGGACGGATTGTTTTGAGCCGTTTCAGAGAGAAATAAATAAGACATTCCTGCCGGAGCTCTTTGAATCTTTAACGGAGGGAAAATCTTCATATTCGCGACTTCTTTTGCAATTTTGTTGCAGACATTGTATTATCTTTGTCGCATCAAAATAAAAAACAACCATTATGACGCAATGTAACTGTAAAAATAACGACGCCATGCCAAAGGAGGATAACTGCCGGACAGAGTCCGGCGGATTGCGCGCATACTGGAAAATACTGCTTTCCTTCCTGATGCTTGCCGGCGGTATTGCAATGGAAGCCATGAACGTAAAACTGTTCCGTGAAAGTCTTGTTTCTCCGGTATGGTACCTGTCGGCATACCTGCCGGTCGGATTTCCCGTAATGAAGGCGGCATGGGAGAGCATGTTGAAACGAGACTTTTTCAGCGAGTTTACGCTCATGTCGATCGCCACCATCGGCGCTTTCTGCATCGGTGAATACCCTGAGGGTGTAGCCGTAATGCTATTCTATTCGGTCGGAGAACTTCTTCAGAACAAAGCCACCGACAGGGCAAGGCGGAATATCGGCGCGCTGCTGGACGTCAGACCCGAACGAACGACTGTCGTGAAAGGCAATCAATGCATTTCCGTCGCACCGCGACAGGTACAGGTCAATGAAATCATCGAACTGAAAGCCGGCGAAAGAGCGCCCCTCGACGGCATAATGCTGAGCCAGGAAGCAACGTTCAACACGGCGGCTCTGACCGGCGAAAGCCTCCCGCGCACCATTCGTGCCGGAGAAGAAATACTGGCCGGGATGATTGTCACCGACAGGGTGATTCGCCTGCAGGTGACAAAGCCTTTTGACGAAAGCGCCCTGGCGCGTATCCTGAGACTGGTCGAGGAGGCAACCGAACGGAAAGCGCCGGCAGAACTGTTTATCCGGAAATTTGCACGAATCTATACCCCGGTTGTGACCGGGCTTGCGCTGCTCATCGTCCTAGTCCCTGCCGTCAGTGCGCTGGTGGACGCATCGTTCACATTCGACCTGAATGAATGGCTGTACCGCGCCCTGATATTTCTCGTCATATCCTGCCCGTGTGCGCTGGTGATAAGTATCCCGCTCGGATATTTCGGCGGCATCGGTGCAGCATCGCGCGCGGGGGTGCTGTTCAAGGGAGGAAATTATCTGGACGCCATTGCGAAAATCAATACGGTCGTGTTCGATAAAACAGGGACGCTCACCGAAGGCGCATTCAAGGTGCAGTCGTGCCGGTGGACACCCGACGTGACGGAGGAAAAACTCGTATGGTGGATTGCTTCGGCCGAAAACAACAGCACCCACCCCATCGCAAAAGCCATTGTCGACCATGCCCGGCAATCCGGGATAACCCTCGCTGCCGCAGGCGACGTGACGGAAATAGCCGGACATGGATTGAAGACAGCCATCCACGACGAGACGGTACTGGTCGGAAACGCCCGTCTGATGGACAGGTTCGGCGTAGTCTGCCCCGCCGAACTGTCCGGCATAACGGAAACGATCGTCATCTGCGCCGTGGAAAACAGATACAGAGGACACATTCTGCTCGCCGACACACTGAAAAAGGATGCCGTACAGGCGATCGACAGCTTGAAGAGGCTGAACGTGAAAAACATTTACATACTGTCCGGCGACAAGCAGCGTATCGTTACCGCCATAGCCGAAAAACTGGGAATATCACATGCCCGCGGCGACCTGTTGCCCGAAGAAAAGGTGAAATTTCTGGAAGAATTAAAGACAAACCCGGCAAATCAAATCGCCTTTGTCGGCGACGGGATGAACGACGCGCCGGCGCTGGCGCTGAGCCACGCCGGCATTGCCATGGGAGGACTGGGCAGCGACACAGCTATCGAAACGGCCGACATTGTGATACAGACCGACCAGCCGTCGAAAGTAGCAACCGCCATCGAAGTGGGACGGTACACTCGCCGCATCATCTGGCAGAACGTATCACTCGCGTTCGGCGTCAAGGTGCTTGTCATGATACTGGGCGCCGGAGGACTGGCCACACTGTGGGAAGCCGTCTTTGCCGACGTCGGCGTCGCACTGATAGCCATACTCAACGTGTTGCGAATACACAGGAAAAAGAGTATTCTAAACACGAAAGACACGTAGATTTCGTGCGGCTGAAGGGACTCGAACCCCCACGCTGTGAAGCACCAGATCCTAAGTCTGGCGTGGCTACCAATTACACCACAGCCGCGAAACGGCGCAAAGATAGCAAAAATCAACTTATCTGTAGCTATTCATGCACAATTGTTCCGATATTTTCTCCGCATATCACCTTCTTCAGATTGCCTGCGGTGTCCATGTCGAACACGATCAGCGGCAGACGGTTGTCTCTGCACATTGCTATCGCTGTCAGGTCCATTACTTTCAGCCCTTTGGCGTATACTTCGCCGAATGTGATGCTGTCGAATTTTACGGCTGCCGGGTCTTTTTCGGGGTCGGCCGTATAGATGCCGTCGACCCGAGTACCTTTCAGCATCACATCGGCTTCGGTCTCGATGGCGCGGAGACACGAGGCGGTGTCGGTCGTAAAAAACGGATTCCCCGTTCCGCCTGCGATGATGACGGCGTGACCTTGCTGCATCAGTTCGATGGCGCGCCACTTGCTGTAGTATTCGCCTATCGGTTCCATGCGGATGGCCGTCAACACGGTCGACTTTACGCCTTCCGCATTCAGCGCCGAGTTGAGCGCCAAACTGTTGATTACCGTAGCCAGCATCCCCATCTGGTCGCCCTTGACGCGATCGAATCCTTTGGCCGAGCCGCTGAGGCCGCGAAAAATATTTCCTCCGCCGATGACAATCCCGATCTGAACGTTCATTTCGGCGATTTCCCTGATTTGGACGGCGTATTCGCGCAGTCGCGCCCCGTCTATTCCGTACCGTTGCTCTCTCATAAGCGATTCACCGCTTAATTTGAGGAGAATGCGTTTGTATTTGTTCATAACTGTCTGTTTTTTTCTGCAAATATATCGAGAAACCGCCAATAAAAGATTATAAACAGACAACTTCTTTGAAAGCATAGCGCGAGTGCGTGCCGTCTTTTCGTGCGAGAATCAGGTGACCGGACGGTTCGACGTGGTGGATGCGCGCCTCAAAACGTCCATATCTGTCGCGGTACGGAAAATAACCGTCGCGCCGGTAGAGCGCCGACAGATATTCGCGGTGAATTTCGTCGACATGCGTTTCGAATCCGAACCGCTGCCGGAGACGGTGAAAACCTGCGCGAAACTCTGCCAGCAGTTGCATTCTGTCATGCGAGTGGCCGGTGATCTGTTTAAGAGAAACGGGGACAGATGCGCCGGACAGGAATATTTCCTGATTGACGTTCAGTCCGATGCCGATGATGGAACGGACAATCCGGCTGCCGGACAGGACATTCTCGATCAGTATGCCGCAGATTTTTTTGTCCCGCCAGTATACGTCGTTCGGCCACTTGACCGTGACGTCCCGAATATAATCGTCGAGCAGATGTCTGACGCTCAGCGAAGCCAGTTCGGCAATCAGGAAGGATTGACCGGCGCGCAGATTTTTCGGATACAAAAGCAGGCTGAACGTAAGGTTTTTGCCGGCTTCCGATTCCCACGAGTTGCCTGTTTGCCCGCGTCCCGCCGTCTGGAAGTCCGCCACGACAAGCGTTTCGTCCGCCATTTCGCCCGCGCTGGCCAACTGTTCCAGATAGCGGTTGGTCGATTCGGCTTCATGCAGACGGATCGTTTCGGGCAGTTCTTTTATATCATCAGTCATATTGCCTGCGGATTTTTTCGGGCAGTTTATGGATGACTTCGCGATACGAATGTTCAATCCAGTGTTTGATTTCGTCGCCTGTCATATCGCTTTCAAGATAGATGGTGTTCCAGTATTTTTTATTGAAGTGATATGCCGGCTCGACGGCCGCATAGCGCTCCCGCAAAATCTCGGCCTGTTCGGGATCACATTTCACCGCGACGGAAGGCTGTTCCGTGTCGTCCAGCGGCATGAGCAGGTACATCCTGCTTTCAACTTTGAACACCAGCGAGACATCGTCGAACGGGAACGACTCGGTCGTGTTCTTCAACCCCAGGCAAAAAAACCTTACATCTTCTATATTCATATCGCAGACGATCAGTTTACGGGAGCGAAAAAGGCATCTTCGATATGATTTTCCACCGTATACGTATCTTTTTCCCTGATGAGGAAGATCACGTCGAAACGGATGGGCAAATCCGTTTTATGACGGCGTTGATAAGCCTCCGCTGCACATGCAAGACGCTTGATTTTTTGCCTGTTGATAGACTGTTCGGGTGAAACGAGATAGTCTGCCGAGCGCGTTTTTACTTCCACAATGACAAGTTCCTTTCCGTCCGTTGCCACAATGTCCAGCTCGTAGTGATGAAAACGCCAGTTGGTATGCAACACCTTGTATCCGCACACCGTCAGGTACGAGCAGGCTACTTCTTCACCGGTTTTTCCTGTGATGTTCTGTTCGTTCATTTCCGTTAATTTGCAACAAATATACGGTTTTTTGCGCAAGTTTCGGATATATTAAAATAAATTTCTATATTTGCCCGCAAAATTTTCGCATGAAGAAACAACAGAAGACAGAGCCGGCAGCAAAGGGCGCACGGGCGCATCGCGCAAGTTTTTTGATGAACGACGAAGAATATCAGGCGGTAGAGCGACATTTATCCAAATACAGGATTACGAACAAATCGAACTGGTACCGGAGCATCATTCTTTCGCACGTGATCAAGGTAATGGAAAATGATTATCCGACACTGTTCAGCGAAAACGAGATGAGGCGTTAATTAAAGATACGGTATGATACCTTTCACGGACGAATATTTCATGAGGCAGGCGCTGGCGGAGGCGCGTGCGGCGGCGGCTGAGGACGAAGTGCCCGTCGGCGCGGTGGTCGTATGCAACGACCGCATTATTGCGCGCGCCCACAACCAGACCGAACGGCTGAACGACCCGACGGCACACGCCGAGATGCTGGCCATCACGGCGGCAGCCGGCATACTCGGAGCAAAATATCTCGTCGACTGCACGCTGTACGCGACGGTCGAACCTTGCGTCATGTGCGCCGGAGCAATCGCGTGGGCGCAAATCGGCTCGATCGTGTATGGCGCACCGGACGAAAAAAAAGGCTTCCGCCGGTATGCTGCCGGCGTCCTGCATCCCAAAACAATGGTCAGGACGGGCATCCTCGAAAACGAATGTGCCGAAGAGATGAGGGCTTTTTTCAGAAACAGACGATAAACTCATTTTTAATATAACACTCAAATGAAAACAACAAGCATTCTTTTTGCCTTTATGACAGCGGTATTCCTGACAGCCTCGTGCGGCCGGGAAAACGGAACCGGATACGAGCCGGTCGACTATGTGAATCCGTATATCGGGAGTATCAGTCACATGCTGGTGCCGACCTACCCTACGGTGTATCTTCCGAACAGTATGATGCGCATTTTCCCTGTCCGCACGGACTTTACTGGAAATCGTCTGAACGGACTGCCGCTGATTGTGACGCGGCACCGCAGCGCTTCGGCGCTCAACTTCATGCCGTATACGCACTCCGGCGGCGAACCTTTCGCACTGCCGCCCGACATGTCACTCGGCTACGACCGCGAGAAAACGGCGCCCTATCGCTACAGCGTATATCTTGACGAGATGGATGTGGAGGTGGACTATGCGCCGTCGCACCAGAGCGCCGTCTACGGTTTGACGTTTCCGCCGGACGTCGTGCCATGCCTGATTTTCGGAAGCCGCCGCGGCGAACTGAATGTGGACGGGAACACCGTCAGCGGCTTTCAGCCCGTCGGCGGGGAAACGAAAGTCTATTTTCATGCCGAAACGGACGTCGCGCCTGCACAGACCCCCGTCGCGGCCGGCGATACGCTGATGCTGACCTACCCCGAAGGGACGACGAGGTTGGGGCTGCGGTATGGCGTCTCGTTCATCAGCGTGGAACAGGCGAAGAAAAACCTCGAACGCGAGATTGCCGGGTACGACATCGAAGCGGTAGCCTCCGCCGGACGGCGTATATGGAACGCGGCGCTCGAAAAAATCAGCATCGAGGGCGGAGCGGACAACGACAAAGCCGTCTTTTATACATCCCTCTACCGCGTATATGAACGTCCCGTCATGCTCAGCGAAGACGGCCGCTACTACAGCGGCTTCGACCACAAGGTGCACGACGACGAAGGGCGCCCGTTCTACACCGACGACTGGATATGGGACACCTACCGTGCGGCGCATCCGCTTCGCCTCCTGATCGACGGCAAGGCCGAGAGCGACATCATCCGCTCGTATGTGCTGATGGCCGGGCAGTCGGAACACGGGTGGATGCCTACTTTCCCCGGCGTATCGGGCGATTCGCGCGGCATGAACTCCAATCACGGCGTAGCCATGGTGGCGGACGCCCTTGCCAAGGGTCTGCAGGGCTTCGACACGGAAAAGGCCTACGAGGCGTGCCGGGCGTCTATCGAGGAACGTTCGCTTATCCCCTGGTCGAACAACATCCCTGCCGGCGAACTGGATGATTTCTACAAAGCGAAAGGATATTTTCCGGCATTGAAGCCCGGCGAAAAGGAGACTGTCCGCGGCGTGCATTCGTGGGAGAAACGCCAGCCCATCGCCGTCACGCTCGGCACGTCGTACGACCACTGGTGTCTCTCGCACCTCGCGCAGGCGCTGGGAAAGAGTGAAGAGGCAACCCGCTTCCTCCGCAGTTCGTACAATTTCCGTAACGTGTTCAATCACGCGACCGGATTTTTTCATCCCAAAGACCGCGACGGGAATTTTATCCCCGACATCGACTACCGCATTTCGGGCGGGCCGGGCGCACGCGACTATTACGACGAAAACAACGGATACGTCTACCGCTGGGACGTCCAGCACAATATTGCCGACCTGATAACGCTCAACGGCGGGAACGAGGCTTTCGTCGATGCGCTCGAGGAGATGTACAACACGCCCTACGGCATGTCGCGGTGGGAATTTTACAATACCCTACCCGACCATACGGGAAACGTCGGCATGTTTTCGATGGCGAACGAACCGTCGCTCCACATCCCCTATCTCTACAATTACGCCGGCCAGCCGTGGCGGACGCAGAAACGTATCCGCAACCTGCTCGAACAGTGGTTCCGCAACGACCTGATGGGCGTCCCCGGCGACGAAGACGGGGGTGGAATGTCGGCCTTTGTCGTTTTCAGTCAGATGGGATTCTATCCCGTGACGCCCGGTTCGCCAACGTACAATATCGGCAGTCCGGTCTTCAGCCACGTCAGGATGGATCTGGGTAACGGCGCATGTTTCGAAATCGAAGCGCCGAACGCTTCCGCCGACAACAGGTACATCCAGTTCGCCACACTCAACGGCACGCCGTGGAACAAACCCTGGTTCAGCCACGACGACATCAAGGCCGGAGGCAAACTGACGCTCGTCATGGGCGACAAACCCAACAGGGCGTGGGGTGCGGCCGAGCCGCCTCCTTCGGCAGAGAAAATTGCGGAATGACTGAGGCACGCGAAATAACATGTAACGGTTCGATTCCC
>JAISXP010000138.1 GCA_031270465.1 Tannerella sp.
GCAGATATGCCAAACTCGCAGGGGAAAATCGCATCATAAGGCGAAAATATGTATTAAAGCGTTCTTTGAAAGAATTTATAGGGGAAAAGTACTATTTTTAACCTCAGAATTTTTTTTTCTGCAAACTTAAGGTTTGCCCTGGCAATCACGCGGTAATTTTGGCAAAGAGGAAATTATTATTTACTTTTGTTTCCTAAAATTTATAGCAATATGATAACAACAGACCAATTACGAGAAGTAATGGAACGCGAGTCTGCGTTGAGGGGGTACCTTTGACGTTGATGCAAAAATAATTCAATTGGAAGAAGAAGAACTCCGCACACAAGCGCCCGACTTTTGGGACGACCCTAAACAAGCGGAAGCACAAATGCGGAAAGTCCGTGAAATCAAATCGTGGATAGTCGCTTACAACGAAATCCGGTCGGCAGGGGAAGAGTTGCAACTGGCTTTCGACTTTCAAAAAGAAGGCGTCGCTACCGAAGAAGAAGTAGACGAGGCATACCGACAAGCCGTCAGACTGTTGGGAAACCTGGAATTGAAAAATATGCTTCGTTCGGAAGAAGACCACTTGGGAGCCGTCTTGAAAATCAATGCCGGCGCAGGTGGAACGGAAGCCCAAGACTGGGCAGAAATGCTCTACCGCATGTATAGCCGCTGGTGTGAAAGCAAAAGATATAAAATTGCCGTAATCAATCTGCTTGATGGTGATGACGCAGGCGTTAAAACCGTCACCCTGCAAGTCGAAGGGGATTATGCTTTCGGATACCTGAAAAGCGAAAACGGCGTACACCGCCTGGTTCGCGTTTCGCCATACAATGCCCAAGGTAAGCGGATGACTTCTTTTGCGTCGGTATCGGTTGTTCCGTTGGTGGACGACACTATTGAAATAGACGTCAATCCGGGCAATCTCATCTGGGATACTTTCCGGTCGAGTGGAGCCGGAGGTCAGAACGTTAACAAAGTGGAAACGGGCGTTCGCCTGCATTACAACTATAAAGACCCCGATACCGGCGAAGTGAAGGAAATCGTGATTGAAAACACGGAATCCCGTTCACAATTCGGAAATAAAGATAATGCCATCCGCTTGCTGAAGTCGCAATTATACGAATTGGAATTGGAACGGCGCAGGAAGGCTTCCGCAGAAATCGAAGCAGGAAAAAAGAAAATCGAATGGGGATCGCAAATCCGTTCTTACGTTTTCGACGACCGGAGAGTGAAAGACCACCGGACAGACTTTCAGACTTCCAATGTCGGCGCGGTGATGGATGGCGATTTGGATGGGTTTATTAAAGCTTATTTGATGGAATATGGGGGTAAGGACAAATGATGCGACCGTCAAACTGATACCGCTATATGGGTGCATTTCGACTTATGAAAGAAAAACAAGGCTTTTTGTTTGTAAGATTCAAAAAAAGCATTAATTTTGCAACGCTTTTGAGAAAGCGGGTCCCATAGCTCAGTTGGTTAGAGCACCTGACTCATAATCAGGGAGTCCAAGGTTCAAGCCCTTGTGGGACCACACTTCAAACAGAGAGAGTTACAGGCAACTGCAACTCTCTTTTGATTTTTATTTGCATACAATTTGCATACAACTTTGCCGATTCTAAAATTTTTGCACACAAAATAATCATTCGCCATTTTTCTTCCTCCTCATCGGTTTTGTCGGATTTTTATCATATTCCTGTTTCAACTTGTAGAGTTCTGTTGATGGGGTTATGATGTCTTTTCGGTAGTTTGTATAGAACTCAAGAAGGTGTTTTATCTGCGGATTGGCAAATTGGCACTGAATATCTGCATTAAACACGTTTTCGTGAATAATGGATAAAACGCCTGTCCATTCCCTTTCCGAAAGATCGGCTTTACAACAATGCCAACTTTGCCTCCAATTTTCTGTTGATGCCTCGTATTTTCCAACCACTCAAAGAAAAAACGGTAGAGAATGAACGTTTCGGGAATTTCCAAAAGTTCAAAAAATTCTTCTTCGGTGTGTCCGAATGCTTTATAGAAAAATGTTTTGCCTTTCCCTATTTTCCCTTTTGTGATGTTTAATATGGCTTGCACTGCTCTGATATATTTTATGTTCCAATGTTCGCCGATAAAATCACGGTTGTGGCTGTAATCGCCTGTGATTGGGTGGAATTTCATTGGGAATGAATAAATATTTATTCCTAATATTTGCCAACGCTGTTTGTAAATTTCGATCGCCAAAGCATTATAGTTGAAAGAAATAATGATTTGCAGTTCGGGTTCTGAGTCCCTGTTTTTGATTTTCGAGCCGGACAGATAGCCCTGCTGACCGTTTACCGCACAGACAGGACGCAGCACCTCGCCCTATTCGCAACGAAGATGAGCAAACAGCCATGATGCTTTGATGATTTTACCGTGCCGGTCAACATAAAAGTTGTTGCGGATACGGATAAAATAGGGTATCCTGTTGATATTCAGATTTCAATCCGAACTTTGCCGACAAATTCACGGTCTGCTGTCAGGCAGTCAATCCTGTCCTTCCCAAACAGACGGATAAACCGGTTCATGATTTCGATTCTCCCGTCGGTATGGGAGTTGCCGCGCTTGTTTAACATTGTTATCAGCAGAGGGAAAGCAACACCGTCGTGTATCACGGCGAGCGTCAGCACATTGATATTGGTTTCGCCGAACTTCCGGTTTGTTCTGTCCATAGCCGGACGATATTTGTCCCGATGCAGTAAGAGGCTGAAAATCAGATAAACAATAATGTCGCCTGCAAGATTACAGGCAGCCATAAAGCGTTGAATGCGGCGCAGTGATGAATCCGAATGGTTACAGCGACAAAATATGATTTTTGTCATGTACCAAACGCCAAGTGTCAAAAAATTGGACACTACTGTCCAATTTTTTGACACTTTCAAATGAACGATGTTTTATTAAACTGCTAATATTCATCAGATTAATGTTTTTGGCACGATATTTGCACTAAATTCAGTGCCTAATTAGAATAAAGCAAAAATGAAAACGATTATTCGAAATTTTCTCAGCGTCATCCGGCGCTACAGGCTGGCGACCGTATTGAACGTCCTCGGCCTTTCAGTGGCTTTTGCCACGTGTATGGTGATCATGATGCAGGTGGAGTACGACCGCAATTTCGACCGCTGCCACCGCGATGCCGACCGGATTTTCCGGCTGGATGTATCCGGGTTCGACCTGGGATGGATTGCGGTCAACAACCATATGATAGCGGAAGCCTTTGCCGCTTCGTCGCCGCATATCCTTGCCGTATCGTTCGAAAACTTGCTGGTGTACGGAAAGCTTCTTTTCTCGGTGGAGCGCGACGGCGTCAGACATACGTATCACGAGTTGCACAGCGCCGTATCGCAGAACTTTACCGACGTGTTTTCCTTCAACATGTCGGAGGGGGTGGACGGCGCCCTGCGCGAACCGGGCAAGGTGCTGATTCCGCAAAGCCTCGCCCGGAAGTGTTTCGGCACGGCGCCGACCGTCGGCCAACTCCTCGTCGCCAGGGATACGGCATATACGGTAGGCGGCGTATATGTCGATTTCCCGTCCAACTCGACAGTGAGAAACGATATCTACAGCGCGATTCCCCTGAAAATACCGGAAGAGAAGGACGAGAGCTTCAACCTCACGACTTATGTCTGTACGGACGGCCACGCCGATCCGGACGTGCTGATCGGAGACTTTATGAAGACGTTCGACGTCACCTCGATTCTCGGAGAGGATCTGGCCGGAGCGAAGTTCGATTTTCGTCTCGTGCCACTGCCGGATATTCACTACACGACGGATGCGCGGTTCGACTTTATGCCGAAGACGAGCCGCCAGACGGTGCATATCCTGACGCTCATCGCCTTCATCATCATTCTGATTGCCGGAATCAACTATGCCAACTTCAGCGCCGCGCTGATGCCCAAGCGCATCCGTAGCATCAACACACAGAAGGTGTTTGGCGGCAGCAACGGCGTGATTCGCCTTGCGCTGGTGCTGGAAGCGGTCGCCGTCAGTGTGTTTTCCTTCCTGCTGGCGCTGGAATGGGTGTCGCTGGCGAAGGATACGTCGCTGGGCTCGCTCGTAGCAGCCGACATCGCCCCGGCCGGACATCCGTGGATTGTGGCGGCGACGGCGCTCGTGGCTGTGCTGACGGGATGCGCGGCAGGCATCTGGCCGGCTTTCCGCATCACCTCCTTCGCCCCGGCGCTGGCGCTCAAAGGCTCGTTCGGCCTTTCGCCACGCGGACGGCAACTGCGCAACGTGCTCGTCGGTATGCAGTTTTTTGCCGCCTTTGCGCTCATCATCGCCGCCTCGTTTATCTTTCTGCAAAACCGCTACATGCTAAACTCCTCGCCGGGCTATGACCGCGACGCCGTGATTGTGATCGACATCAACGAACAGGTCGGCAGGCAGGCCGATGCTTTCAGCAATCGACTGAAAAATCGCGCCGGCATCGAAAGTGTCGCTCTTTCGCAAAATCTCTTTGGCGGCACCGACCATTATTCGCAGTGGATCTCTAAACATCACGACAAACAGATAATTTACGGCGCGGCTGTCGTTTCCCCGTCTTTCCTCGAAACAATGAACATCCGGCTGTCGGAAGGACGCAGTTTCCGCCCCGAAGACGCAAATGTCGATAACGGAGTGTATATCTTCAACCGGAGTGCGCGCGACGAGTTCGGACTGGCGCTGAACGAGAAAATCAGAAACGCAGAGATTGTCGGCTTCATGCCGGACGTCAAGGCGGCGTCGTTCCGCATGGCCGTGGAGCCGATGGCTTTCTTCGTGCCTCCCTTCCACTGGCAAATTCCCTGGCAGCATGTCTACATCAAGGTAAGCGCCGGCGCCAACCTGCACGAAGCCATCACGCACGTGCGGCAGACGCTCGCGGAGTTCGACGCCGACTATCCGTTCGACGTTCGCTTCTTCGACGAAATGCTGCAAAAAAGCTATGAGAACGAGTTGCACTTCGGTCTGCTGATTACGCTCTTCAGCCTGGTGGCGATATTCATCGCGATTGTGGGCGTGTTCGGGTTGGTCGTCTTCGACAGCGAGTACCGCCGCCGCGAGATAGGCCTCCGCAAGGTGTTCGGCGCCACCACGCGCGAGATACTCGTCACGTTCAACAAGTCATACATCCGCATCCTCGTCCTGTGTTTTGCGCTCTCGGCGCCCATAGCGTGGTATGCCGTCGCGCGGTGGCTGGAAAACTTCGCATACAAGACGCCGATGTACTGGTGGGTCTACGTGGCTGCCTTTGCCGCCATCTTCCTGCTGACCGTCTGTACGGTCACATTCCAGAACTGGCGCGCGGCGAACATGAATCCGGTGAAAAGCGTGAAAAGCGAGTAGTGGTTAATGATGAAGACATCTTCCAAGATAGCGTTCCCCAGTGTTCCGGCCGTCTCAAAAGTTTCGGGGAAGTTTCGGCAGGCGGCGAACATGAATCCGGTGGAAAATATGAAAAGCGAATAAGTGCAGTATATATCAGTTCAGTCGGTATGTAATGCCCAGGCAACCGTAGATATTGTACATGTTCACCGGTACGCCTGTAAAATCCGACGGGAACAACGGGCTCAATCCCCAGGCAATTTGCCCTCTGCACGCAAAACGCGGATAAAACGTCCATTCTCCGGCCAGCAGCAGTCCGTAGTCGAAAGGTTTCTGCTTTTCCGAAAAATCGAATGCGGCTTTGTCCACGATTGTTTTTTCACCAATCGGACTTCCCTGCCGGATATATCCGTCGGAAGCCGAGCCTTTGAAGTCGGCGCCGTACAGATAAGCCAGGTAAGCGCCCGCATGGAGTTCCCACCGTCTGTCGATGCGGTAAGTCGCGGCGACGGGCAACGTGATGTATGAGTTGTGTATCCGGGTCGTGTTCGTCCCCGTAAAATTACCGCTGTACACTTCGTCATTCATTTCGATTTCCGTATGCAGGTTTTTCACGCGGTCAGTCACCTTGAAACCTTTGTGGTCGAGCGCCAATTGCACGGAGACACCCCACTTCCGGTTCAACCGGCGAATCACCTCCAGCGACGCATGAGGGGCAAATAAAACCGGAGTAAAAGAGTCTATCGAGCGTATCTCTTCGGGCAACGGCAGGGGCGACGTCCCTCCGATATTGAAGCCTCCAAAGATTTTAAATTCCCAGCAGGGAAATTTTTCCTGCGCCCGGAGCGACGACGGGAAGCAAAGCAATACACTCAGTCCGACAATGACGCCGTATTTAATTTTTCGCTTCATCATCAAAAACCGGATATATCGTAAAACAAGTTCAGATTATCCACCGTGAGCGAATTTCCCGGACGCCCCTCGTAAAACTGCCCTCTGCTGCTGGAAGTACATACTATCGTTATCTTGTAGACGTTGTTTTTCAGTTCTTCCCACGAGAAAGGCGTCGAAAAGGAATCGTAGTCAAAATTCAATTCGAAGAAAGTCACCTCGTTCGTGCGGATATCTTCATCCCTGATTTTTGCCCGGGCAATGATTTGGGGCGAGTTGCCGATGTTGTCGCCGTACAGAAACTGCACCTGCCCGTCGGTCTTAAACAATACCGCGTAGATATCGCACCGGTCTTTTACGGTCTTGTCGCGGCTGCCGTCCGAAAGAATATAGTCGTCTGCACCTTCCGTATACAGGTAGTATCCGGTAAGTTTAAACGGTTTTCCGCTGTTGAAAGGTACGCCGAAAAGCGTCGATCTCAAGGGGTTGGTCAGTCCGGTCAGGGCATTGAAGCCTCCGAGGAAAACGGAACCTGCCATGCAGGGAATATACATCGCGCCGGCGATATTGCCGGGACCTTCCATCGTCCTGAGTTCCACGGCAGCGCTGCCGGACAGCGTGGCCTTGCGGACAGGATAGTCATGCGCCGGCTTTCCCGGACTGTTCCACGCAATGGCTACTCCGTTGTTGCTCGAATACCACTGCAAGGCGCCCTCTTTCGGATTTTCGTAGAGGAAACCCGTGGTCGGCCTGACCCATGTCTCGAATCCGAAATGCTCCGGAAAATTTCCGACCTGCGTCACGGCATACCGTTTTGCGTACTCTCTGCTCTCCGACGTCACGTCGATATAAAACAATGTATCGCCTGTCACCGGGTTGGCAACCCGCTGATGGGTCGCACCCGACGACAGTTCGATGCGTACGATGGCGGAATCACGCAGGTTGACGTATGACCTGGGATACGCGACAACGTAATCATTGTATATTTCGACATTTCCTGTTCTCAGACTGTTTTCGGGGAAGACAAGGGAAAGAATATCAGCCTCCGGATTGGGAGCTTCGTCTTTAATGCAGGACGTAACGCTTAGCGCCGCGGCTGCGACCGTCGTGAACCATCCGGCAACTTTCATGATTTACTGCTTCTTTCCGTCGAAAAGGACTTCCACCGGCAAGTTGGGTATGGCCACCTGAATCGTCAAGGAAGCTGTACCGCTCTTGATCGTGCCTTTAATCGTTACGGGAACAGGAACAGTACCGGCTTCCGTCACCATATTGTATGTAGTAACGCCCGAAATATCCTGGTCATTGTACAACACAATCGATTCGCAGGAAATGTTGATGGGGAGAGTCAATACGGTTTCATTCATTTTTAACGTCACCTGATTGACGCCGTCGCGGATAATCTCGATGGTTACATTCTCCACGTCCGGCATATTGGCAATGTGCAACACGCCTTTATACGTTCCGGCAATTGTACGGGCATGGTCTGCACTCTCATTATCCTTGCTGCACGACGTAGCGCCAATGCCCAAAAGGATAGACAATATTACTGCACAAAAAGTTTTTTGTTTCATATCTGTAAATTTTTAATACGCCGACAAAGATAGTATTTTTTCCTGTAAAACGGCTCAAAAAAAATATCTGCCAATGTCATAAATTGTCAAAACTATGCTGAAATTTTGCAGCGTCATCAAAAAACAGAAAAAATATTATGGGGCGTAAATATTTCTTTCATTGCTCAATAGCAGGATTTACCTACCACGAGAGGCCTGTTGTTTTCAACCGGTTACAAATAGGAACGGCATTGCGGCTGGTCGCCGAACCGGAAAACCCGCACGACCACAGCACGGCATGTTTTTGCGCATTCTGTGCATTCACTTGTCGACCGTTTCCGCCTGAATCCCTGAATCCGGGTTTTAGTATCTCTTTCCTTCCGGAGCGACGACCGGAAACGCTCTCCGGCAGGTAACCGGTCGGTTGAGTGATGAAAGTATTTCATTATACGGCAGAAAACACTAACTTTGCAGTCTCATTCAAAAACGGACGACATGGAAACAAAAGTATTCAAACGTTTGCCTTACGGTATTTCCGATTTTAAAAGGATCATCAACGAGAATTACGTCTACGTGGATAAAACGCGGTATATCGAAATGCTGGAAAACGAAACCAATCCGAACCAGTTCTTTATCCGCCCGCGCAAGTTCGGGAAAAGCCTGTTTTTCACAACCCTGTCGTATTATTACGACCTCCGCGAGGCGGATAATTTCGAGAAACTGTTCGGCAACCTGTACATCGGCCGGCATCCGACGCCCGAACACAATACGTATGCGGTGATGAAATTCGACTTTTCGGGACTGGACACGAGCAGTGAAGAAGGTTTTAAGAAATCGTTTTCAAGCAATGTACAGGATGCGGTGCGGAATTTTCTTCGTCTGTATGAACATGTATTGCCGGAAGCAGACCTGTATGTCCGTCAAATTGATGAAGAAAAACCCGGTATCATTGCTTTACAAAAGGCTTTTGCAGTTGCCGAACAAAACCGGATCAAACTCTTTTTCATCATCGACGAATACGACCATTTCGCCAACGACCTCATCGCTATGGGCA
>JAISXP010000175.1 GCA_031270465.1 Tannerella sp.
AGAACCTGCTGAGCGGGAAATATTCCACAGCAGAATTGCAGCGTATTTTAATCCCGCAAAAGGACTGGACGCCCTTTCCCCGGATCGACGACCGCGAAGGCTGGGCAAAGGCGGATCAGGACATGTTGCAGGCATGTATCCAGGCCGCCGAGGCATCCATCGACTATGACTGGCCGACCATTCCCGCCACCCTGTCGCTGCTGTATGTCCGTACCGGCAACAGAAGTCAGTACGAAGCCATCAGTTTCAAAAAACGAAACGTGCTGGCGACCCTGATTATGGCCGAAGTCGCCGAAAATAAAGGCCGTTTCATTGACCCGATTATCAACGGTGTATGGTCTATTTGCGAGGAATCGTGGTGGGGTGTTTCCGCCCACCTGCCCGGCGGAAAGGAGTATGCCGGACTGATGGATGTCTCCCGGCCGTTCGTCGACCTGTTCGCTGCCGAGACGGGAAAAGTCCTTGCCTGGGCGGACTATTTCCTGGGTGACAGGTTCGACGCCGTCTCTCCGCAAATCCGCAAGCGCATCTGCGGAGAGATTACGTACCGGCTGCTCGACCCCTTCATGAAGCGCGACCACTGGTGGACGGGCAAAGACGGTTCCATCCCCAACAACTGGAATCCGTGGATTTGTTCCAACCTGCTGAATACCGTGCTGCTGGTGGAAAAGGATGAACAGAAACGTACCGTTGTCGTGAACGAAATCCTGACCGTACTGGACAATTTCCTCAATCCCTATCCGCAGGACGGCGGATGCGACGAGGGGCCGGGCTACTGGAACGTGGCGGGCGCCTCGTTCTACGACAACATCGTCCTCCTGAATCTTGCCGGCAGCGATGCCTTCCGCTACGTGTACGAAAATGAGAAATTCAGGAACATGGGACGTTACATTTACCGTGCGCAGATCGGCGAGAATTACTTTCTGAATTTTGCCGACGCCTCTCCCCGCGCCGGCGTAGATGCCAGTATGGTTTATCATTTCGGAAAGGACATCGACGACCGGGACATGATGGCCTTCGGCGCCTTTTACCGCAAGCCGGGCGCTACCGCTACGGCCAGCCTGCGGAGCCTGTGCGCCCTGTTCATGCAGGACGAACTGCGGAATGCCCCGCAACAGCTTCCTCTGCCCTGCGATGTGTGGCTGCCCGACCTGCAGGTGATGGCTGCACGCGACCGGCAAGGCTCGTCCGACGGCTTCTACCTTGCCGCCAAGGGAGGTCATAACAACGAAAGCCACAATCACAACGACATAGGGAGCTACGTCGTGTTCTACGACGGGCAGCCGCTGCTGATTGACATCGGCTCGGGAAAATACACCGCCCGAACGTTCAGCGCCAAACGCTACGACATCTGGTTCAACCGTTCGGACTACCACAACCTGCCCACCGTCAACGGCTGCACGCAGCAGTCGGGACGCAGTTTCGAAGCCTCCGGCGCAAGCTATCGCGCAGGGAAATCGTCGACCGTCTTTTCGCTCGACATTGCGAAGGCCTATCCCGACGAAGCGGCCATAAACAGTTGGAAACGCACCGTGACGCTGAATCGGGGGAAAAATGTGGTGATCAGCGACGCGGCCGACTTGAAGAAAGCCGTCGCCGTCACTCAGCATCTCATGACCTGCTGGCCGGCGGAAGTGACGCAGCCCGGCAAACTTGTCATTCATTATCAGTCGAAGGACGGACGGAACACGGATTTTGCAGTCACATACAACCCGAAGCAGCTGAGGGTGGAAGTGGAAAAGGTAACGCTCTCGACCGAAGAGGACGAAGGCATCCGAAACGGCTGGGGCGACAGGATTTACCGGATTCGCTTTCATGGGACTGCGCCCGTGCTGAAAGATACCTGGACTTTCCGTCTCGGTAAATTATGAAGGAAGACAAAACGCGGATGATGACCACCGTTATGAAGATAAGAAACTGTATGATTCCGGCAGGTATCTGCATGATGCTGCTGCCGGCCTGTGAACAGAAGACGTCGCAGCAGGCGGAAACGGCGGTGCAGGAGTATTACGTGGCGGCGTATGTCTGGCCTTCCTGTCACGATGAAGAGTTGAGCCGCACCCTGATATGGCCTGACGGAACGGGCGAATGGGAGGTTATCCGGAAGGGTAACAGACATTTCGACGGACACAACCAGCCGCGGCAGCCACTCTGGGGCTACGAAATGGACGACGACCCTCAGGTGGTGGAGAAATGGATCGACGCCGCCGCCGGACACGGCGTCAATGTCTTTATCTACGACTGGTACTGGTATAACGAAGCGCCGTTTCAGGAAAACGCCCTCAACGACGGTTTCCTGAAAGCCCGGAACCGTGACAAAATGCAGTTTTACCTCATGTGGGCAAACCACGACGTCTACCGGAGTTTCTTCAACGTGCACCTCTACGGCGACGAAACGTCGATGCTGTGGGACGCCCGCGTGGACTGGCGGAGCTACAAAGCCCTCGTCGAGCGGATCATCGACCGGTATTTCCGGCAGCCCAACTATTTCAAAATCGACGGCAAACCGGTATTTGCCGTCTTCGACACGAACAAACTGCTGGAGAGTTTCGGCGGGAGCATGGAAGAGACTTGCCGGGCACTCGACTATTTCAGGGAGGAAGTGAAAAAGGCCGGATTTCCCGGGTTGCATATCCAGTGGAATCAGCCGTGGGGTTCGATGATGTCGGAAGAGAGGGCGGCGCAGTTTTCCGCAAGGCTCGACTCGATGGGATACAACAGTGTAGCCATGTACAACATGGGCGGATTCAACGAAGACTATCTGGTTTACGGCGCCGGTGCCTTCCGCATACTCGAACGGATGGATTCGACCGTGAACGTTCCCGTTTTCCCCTGCGTCTCCGTTGGCTGGGATGACACGCCGCGTTTCCCGGATAAAAGTAGCGATCAGATTGTGCATTACAACAACACGCCGACCAGTTTCGCCATGCTGCTTCTGAAAGCGAAAGCATACGTCGACCGTCATCCCGGCCAGCCGAAACTGATTGTCGTCAATTCATGGAACGAATGGGTGGAAGGCGGCTACCTGCTGCCCGACATGCTGAACGGCTTCGGCTACCTGGAAGCGGTGAAAGACGTGATAGTGGACGGGAAATACGACGGATATGCACCCGTCGACAGTGTGTCGATGGAGTGATCGATG
>JAISXP010000045.1 GCA_031270465.1 Tannerella sp.
TGAATAGGAAGTCTGTTCCCTGATGGCGGTAAAGACTTCGTTAACTGTTTTGTTTTGCAGCCGAATGGATACTTTCGCCTCCTGCGAATAGACGTCGGCGGACAGCGAAACTGTGCTTAGGCACACAAATAGAAATGTCATTTTCATGACCGTAATAAATTTTTTTACGTAACTGTTTTGACTTGAAAGTCGTCTGTTAAAAATTTTGTTATACATTTGTTGTTTGATTTAAAGATAAAAATTTAAATTGATTCTCACCGGGCCGGAAAATGTTGCATATTTTCCGGCTCTTTTTTTTGTTTTGCTGCTTGTTTTACTTTTCTTTTTCCATAGGCATTTAATATTAATGATTCGACATAAAAAGATTCAATATACTTCGACCGTGTCGTCCTTCATCCGGTACCGGAATTTACCGTTGGCGGCCATAATGCGGAATATTTGCACGAGATTTTCGTTCCTGGTAAAGTCTCCGGTAAACCGGCTCTTTTTGATACGGTCGTTAAGAATCGTTATCTTCACATTGAAACGGCGTTCGAGTATGCAGGCTATCTGCTCGAACGTTTCCCCTTCGAAGACAAAACGGTTGTTCATCCAGTCCATAGCGTGTTCAGTCACAAAGGGGGAAATGGTTGTTTTTCCCGTTGTTTTCTGATAGTCTGCCATTTGTCCGGGCTGTAAACGGACGGGCGCCATATTTTCCGCATCCATTTCCACGCTTCCTTCCAGCAAGCAGATTTTCACGTTGGGGTCTTCGCTGTATGCCTGCATGTTGAATCGTGTGCCCAGCACTTTCACTGTGACCTGGCCTGTTTTTATGACAAACGGCAATTCGGCATTTGTCTCCACTTCCAGATATGCTTCGCCCGACAGCGTGCACGTGCGGTTGGTCTTGCCGAAGCCGGAATCGTACTGTATCCGTGAGCCGGCATTCAGCCAGACGGTGCTTCCGTCCTGCATTTTCATCTGTGTTTTTGACCCGTACGGAACGGCGATTTCCGATATCAGCGCCTTTTCTGCGGCGGCCGGCCGTATCGTCAGGTAGAGGTATGTAAAATAGCTCAGAAACAGAAAGGGAATCAGGATGGCGGCCACGGCAGTTGCGCGGCGAAGCGACAGGCGGCGTTTCCCCGTCTGTCCGGTTTCGCTTTCCACCCGCGCTTTAAAGAGCAGGTATGCCCGTTGCTCGTCGAATTGCCCGTCGTGTGAGGAAAGGCTCAGCGAATCCCATATCTTTTTCATTTCGACATATCGGCATTCGTTGTCTGCCGACGCTTTCCGCCAGGCCGCCAACTGTGCCTCAGTCTCCTCGGACGCCTCGCCTGTCTGGCTGTCAATGAACAGATCCAGCCAGCAGTCGTGCGATTGATTTTGCATTTGATCCTGCATCCTGTTTACTTTCGTTTTCTATATAGACAAACGAAACGGCTTTTCGGGTAAACGAAAAATGAACTTTTTTTTATATCGAAAGAAAAAAAACGAGCAGCGGAAGCATATAGTCCTTTAGTTCAGTTCTTAGGCGTGCCAGGGCGGATTTGATGTGATATTTGACTGTGTCGATCGACGAGCCTGTCTGTCCGGCAATCTCTTCGTATTTCAGTTTCTTGAACCGGCTCAGGCAGAATATGCGACGGGTTTGTGGCGGCAAGGCTTCGATGACGGCATTGATTTTCATGTCCAGTTCTTTTTCTATCAGCAAGGTTAGCGGATTGTCCTGCTGATCCCCGTCCTGAGTGTATTCTGTTTCGCAATGAATTTCATATTGCTGATGCAGGGATATTTGGCGTTCGGATTGCGCCAGAAAGTTCATGCAGCGGTTACGGACAGCCTTGATCAGATAGTTGCGGAGCGAAGTCCGGACAGTCAGCGACTGCCGGTTTTGCCAGAGGGAAAAAATCACGTCGCTCACCATCATTTCCGCAACAGCCTGATCGTGCACAAGTTCGCGTGCTATTGTGCAGAGAAGCTTATACAAATGTTTGTAAATATAGTTGTATGCATCTTCCCGACCTTCCTTTATTCCCAAGATTATTTCAGCTTCCGAAATCATGATATTTTTGTTTTAAACAAGGTTTCACGCATCAAAAGTAGACTTTAATTTTGGTATCACAAAACATTTAAATATTTCCTATTGCAAACGCACGAAAATAAAGTGTACTGCACGCAGTACAAGGGCGCATTTGACTACGTCAATTTTCAATTCAGATTGTCGCACAAAAATATCCCGCAGGGATAAATGTTGGTAGAAACTGTCCCCGGTTAAACAGGGGGTATGCTATCCTCCGCGAACACGACCGGCGGTGTCTCCCGTCCGAACGGGGTAGAACCTCGTCCGAACAGTAGTAATTTTCAACTTTCTTCACACTTTTATCCTCCGACTATCCTCCGACTATCCTCCGACTATCCTCCGACCGGGGCTTACACTGGAAAACGGGTTGAAAATAACTGTTTTTCACATTTGAAATATTTCCATTCAAACAGGGCGCTGCAAGGTTGTTATACCTGTACGGCCCTTCCGATTTTTCCCGCTGAAAACTTGCTGTTTTATACTGTGCGCGGTATGGTTTTTGAAGTTCAAATATTTCCGGCGAAAATGTCCATGTGTCAACGAACAGGTTTATGCCGCGCGCAGTATAGAAAATGCACCCCAGTACAATGTTTGTGCATTGAATGAACCGTAAAAGCCGTATCTTTGCACGAAGATTTTGAATCAGAAAGAACCTGGTGCGGTTTTTGACAATAAAGATGCAGGCAAACTGTTCTCTCAATATTATCCGAATCCGTTACCTTTTACAATAAAACTATGAATATCAGACTGATGAGTGTCACATTACCAATATTTCTCCTGATGAATACCGATTGTAATAATCATCAGGCAGAAACCGACGGACAAAAAAACGACAGTTTTGTTCCGAACGGTTACGAATTAATCTGGAATGACGAATTTGATACGGATAAAAACAGACTGCCCGATCCGGCCTCATGGTACTTTGAAACGGGAGACCACGGCTGGGGAAACAATGAATTGCAGCATTACGTCGCGGGGGTCGACGGTTCGGATACATGCGCGTTGGTTTCCGGCGGCACATTGAAAATTATCGCTAAAAAGAAAGGCAGTGAGGTGATTTCCATACGAATGAACAGTGAAAAAAGCTGGACATACGGCTATTTTGAAGCCCGCCTGAAACTGCCGCAGGGAAAAGGAACATGGCCGGCATTCTGGATGTTACCCCAAAATCGCCGCTCATGGCCTGGAGACGGCGAGATTGACATAATGGAAGAAGTCGGCTACCGGCCCGGATGGGTATCTTCGTCTATCCACTGCAGCGCGTATAACCATACCATCGGAACGGGAAAAACAGGCGAACAATATGTCGAAACGGCAGAATCCGAGTTTCATATATACGCTGTGGAATGGACGGACGACTGCATACGGGGGTTTGTAGACGGGAACATGCATTTTGAGTTTTGGAATGACAGACAAGGCAATAAAGACACCTGGCCCTTCGACGTACCCTTTTATTTAAAACTTAACCTGGCATGGGGTGGAAACTGGGGCGGCTATGAGGGAGTAGACGAAAGCAAACTGCCTGCCGTTTACGAAATTGATTACGTCAGAGTTTATCAACGCAAGTAAGAATAGATTATTTCGGGACTGTGTCCTTCCTCTTTTTTCCATGTATATGGGGTCGGCTCTCACAATGACGAAGCGTATCCGACGTCCTTGCGAGGAGCGAAGCAATCCAGATAAATCAACACTCCGGATTGCTTCGCTATACTCGCAATGACGGGAAAATCACTATTTTAATACATCCCCATATTGCATTTCAATTACCAGCCGTGGGGCTGTTTGAGTTGCGGATTGAGCACGATCTGCTGTCGCGGAATCGGGCGGTAGTAATCCTTCGGTTCGTCGAAGTGGCGATTCTGGTCGTCGACGTTGTGGATGTACCCCGATGTTCCGTTTTCGAGATAAAAGATCTCACCCGGATACACCCAGGTAACAGCGGCGTCGGTTTTAGCGCTTTCGGAAGCGGCAATACCGTAGTCGGGGACGCCGTCGTTCGTCACGTCATACACGTAGGGCAGCGAAGGCACATACATTCCCTGTTTCGAAATATCCATTTCCATCACTTTTCCGACATTCCAGCGATTGATATCCATCAGACGGAAACCTTCGCCGGCCAGTTCGACACGGCGTTCGCGGCGGAGCGCAAGCAGCGCCGGGTCGGTCACATTCGGATACAGCGATTGCAGCGCTGCATCGACCTCGCGGGCGGCGTCGAAATGAGGCATACTCACACGGTCGCGCAGGACGTTGATCGTTTTGTTGATCACGTCGGCGGTAAACTGTCCGAGTTCGGCTTTCGCTTCGGCATAGTTGAGCAGCACTTCGCCGTAGCGGTAGACCGGAAGCCCGTTCATCTGACCCAACACGTCGTGGTTCCATTTCATTTCCCGGTTGGCATTGCGCGGGAAGAACTTTACCTGGTCGTATCCGCCGCGGAACGGTTTGGCCAAATGGTAGTACGAAACGCCCTCCCTTACTTCATACACGCCCGGATAGGCAAACGTTTCGGCAAAGCGCGGGTCGCGGTCGGGGAATATTTCCGTAAAGGTTTTTGTAGCATACCCCGCTACGGTGGAATACGGTTTGCCGTCTTTGGTGAGGAAACTTTCCTGCAGGCTGCGGCTCAGCGAATAAAAGTTTCGTGAATTTGCCATCAGACGGTCGGAAGGATTCAGGACAGCGCCGGCCGTGCGGTCTACATCGCTCCGCCGCCAGTTGATGATTTCCTTGTTGGGCGACAGGTCCAGTACGGTAAACAAGCCGCGGAAACCTTCGGAGCCAACTACATTGGGTACGGTTTCGCCGCTCAGGTCGGTTGTGCCGACGCCTGTGATTTCGAACTGACCGCTGTTCATGAGCTGCTCGGAAGCGGTAATCGACTTTTGCAGCAGTTCGCTCACAGTAGAAGAGAGACCCAGCTCGGAATGATACTTGCGGAACGTTGCTTCGTAGAGCGCAAAACGCGACAGCAGCGCCAGGGCGCAGTATTTGTGTATGCGCGTTTTGTCGTTCATGTCGGGCTTAATCCAGGTAACGGCATAGTCGAGGTCTTCGAGTATGTGCTGCACGACTTCCGCGCGCGGCGTCTGCACCTGGTACAGCGCCTCGTCGGTCGTACTCAACGGCCTGTCGATCCAGGGGACGTCGGAATACGCCTGTACCTTGTTGATATAGAACCATGCCCTGAAATAACGCGCAATACCGATATAATTGTTGATATCGGCTTCGTTTCCGACGACATTGTCAAGATTCGTCAGCATCACGTTGACGCTGCGCAGGCTGCCCCAGTCGTTCCATCCGCCGGCGTTGTCGACCGACCGCTGGTCGCTGAGCAGCCAGCGGTACATGTCGTTATCCTCGGAGTAGAAGGTGACATTGTCGGATTCAAAGTCGTTCCACCATCCTCTCTGGTACAGATTGGCATCGTTGTACAATCCGTTGACGTACGACTGCAAGTCGCCGGGGGACTTGAAAAATCCTTCCACCGTGAGGGACGTTTCGGGAATCTGCTGCATAAAATCGTCATTGCAGGCAGCCAGTCCGCATACGGCCCCTATAATACACAGATATAATTTAATTGTTTTCATTTTCTTTATTTCCTTTCTGTTTAAACATTAAAAACCGATATTTAATCCTAATGAAACGACTTTCATAAAGGGATAATAGACATTGTCGTTCCGTTCGGGGTCGTTTCCGGGCACCTCCATGTGATGAAACGTAAAGATGTTTTCGCCGGAGAGATAGAAACGCAGGCGGTCGACGTTCCATTTGCCGGTCAGCTGCCTGGGAAGCGTATAGCCGACGGTCAGGTTCTTAACCCTCAGATACGAAGCATCCTGCAGATACTTTGTCTGCACTTTGGCCAGCTCGCCGTTGTAGGCAATGTCCGGTTTCATGCGGGGGAAATAACCGGCGTCGCCTTTATAGTCCCAGTTGTCGAGGTTCTTGACCGACATGCCGGCCCAGGGCGTGTTGTACTGTCCCCAGAAATACTCGCCGTTGTGCGCTTCGGAAGGATAAGCATCCCGCTTGCCGACGCCCTGGAAGAAGATACGCAGGTCGAAACCTTTCCAGTCGGCGTTCAAGTCGATGGAATAGGGCAGCCTGTTACGGTTGTTGCCGATGATTCTCCGGTCGCCCGGGTCGTCCACCGTGTTGCTTCCCTGGTTGATGTATCCGCTGTTGTCGATGTCTTTAAATTTCAGGTCGCCCGCAAGGAAAGGACGACCGTTGCCGACGGCCGACTGGTTGGCCCATCCGGCGGCTTCCTCGTCCGAGGCGAAATAGCCCAGCGTTTCGTATCCCCAGAGTTCGCCGATTTCCTGTCCTACGTAGTAGTCGCCGAGATTCCGGTCGGGATTGTCATAGCGGGTAATCCAGGTCCGGCTGTCGGCCAGCATCAGGCGTGCGGAGTAGTGGAGAGGCGAACCGGCCAGGGCCAGGTGGTCGCGCCATCCCACGCTCAGTTCCCAGCCCGACGTTTTGAGGTCGGCAGCATTGGTACGCGGTTCGCCTGCACCGAAGATGGCGGGCAGCGTCTTGCTCTTGGTCATCATGTTCTCGGTGTAGCGGACAAACCGGTCGAAAGTCAGGTCGAATTTACCGTCGAACAGCGTCAGGTCGGCGCCGCCGTTGAAGGTGCGCACCGTTTCCCATGTCAAGTCGCCCGAAACTACGCCGGGTTGCGTGATACCCAGCGGCTGACCGTTGTCGATCAGCGGAGTGATATTGTTGATAACTCCCATCGTGGCGATGTAGGGATAGTAAACGTTGTCGATGTTCTGGTTGCCCAGTGCACCGTAGGAACCGCGCAGTTTCAGGCTGCCGATGTGCAGCGCGTCGTTAACGCTTTTCATGAACGACTCGTTGGACAGCGTCCAGGCTACCGAAGCAGACGGGAAGAAACCGAAGCGATCGTCTTTCTGATAGCGGGAAGTGCCGTCGCGGCGGCCGTTGAGTTCAAGGATATACTTGTTGTCAAAGATGTAATTCAGCCGTGCGAAAACACCTCTCAAAGAAAGCGTATTGACACCGTACCCCTTGTATATGGTGGACGACGGGCCGGAGAGATTGATGGTGGGCAGCGAGTTGGTGAGCAGGTTGTCAACAACGATGCTCGAACTCACCTGCCGGAAATGTTCCTGGTTGAATCCCGCCAGGGCCTGCACGAAATGCTTTTCGGCAAACGTCCGGTGAAAGTCCGTATACAGGTTGAAGACGGTGTACCGTTCGGTCGTGTTCGACAGGCCTGCGCTGGGATTTCCCGAAGAATTTGTCACGCCGGGGCCGTCGGAAGTGATGTAACTGAGCTGGGTATATTCCCTCCCGTCGTTCGTAAACTTGAAATTGGCGTCGGCCTTCACCGACCACGTATCCTTGAGGATATCAATTTTCGTATTAAACGACACCTGCGTTTCGTTCAGGCTGCGTTCCACATCTCCTCCTTCATGCAGATAGCCTACCCAACTGTCTGCATAATAGCCTTCCGGCGTATATACCGGTACGATGGGATAGGTCTGAATGACGCGATAGTAGTTCCACGAATCGTCCAGGAGCGTCGCACAGTCGAAGGTACGCCGCGTAAAGGTGATATTGGCGCCCACATCCCACCAATTGGTCAGTTTGTAGGTCGCATTGCCGCGGAAATTGTAGCGGTTGAGGTTGTCGTTGAGCGTTTTCATCATCCCTTCCTGCCGGTAATACCCGCTGCTCACGGAATACGACAGCCGGTCGGTCTTCTGCGCCACCCGCACGTCGTATGTTTGCACGGGCGAATAGTCTTTCATCAGGATGTCCGTCCATTTGGAGATGGCGTAATATTCCCATCTTCCCCGTGATGTGCTCGACGGATTCAGGGCTTCGTTCGGATGAAGCACTTCCGGCAGCGAGGGATCCTCCATGCGCCGTTTGGCATACGCCATCTGCTCGTCGGTGTACCGGGAGGGATCGTTGGCGAAGATCTTCTGCATCCTCATAAATTCATAGATATCGTCCGACATTTCCGGCAGGTTCAGGAACGAGCGAAGGCCGTAATTGGCATTGACGTCCACGGTCAGTTTCTCGTCTTTGGCCGTCTTGGTGGTAATCAGCACCACGCCGAACGCTGCACGGGCGCCGTAGATAGCTGCCGAGGCCGCGTCCTTCAACACAGAGGCGCTCTCGATGTCGGCCGGGTTGATACGCGAGAGTTCGGCCGCCGTCACCGGCACGTTGTCCACCAGGATAAACGCATCTCCACCGTTGATAGACGTAAAGCCGCGGATATTGATGCCCGGCGAATTGAGGGCGTAACCGTCCGACATCTGGATATTCATACCAGGCGCCAGTCCTTGTAGAGCGAGGTTAGCATTGGTCACGGGCCGGTGTTTGCCAGCGCCTTGGCCGACACCGTAGACACGGCGCCCGACAGGTTCACTTTCTTCTGCGTACCGTAACCCACAACAACGACCTCTTCAAGCGCCTGCAAGTCTTCCAGCAGCGTGACATTTATCACGCTCTGATTGCCCACCGCAATCTCCTGTGTCACATATCCGATAAAGGATATTTGCAGCACGGCATTGCTGCTCTGCACGTTCAGGATGAAATTGCCGTCGACATCCGTAATGGAGCCGTTGCCGGTGCCCTTCTCCATCACGTTGGCGCCGATGACGGATTCGCCGCCGGCGTCAACCACTTTTCCGCTCACCCGCTTCTGCGCAAAGGCAGTCAGTGAGCAGCATCCGAGGATACACAACATGCACAGGGCTTTTCGCCATGTACCCCCTTTCCAGAATAAAATACAACATTCTTTCATAAGTAATTACTGTTTAGATATTAATAAAATAAAAATAGGTGATAGCCTCCCTTTCGTTCGGCGTTTTTTCTGTTCGATAATTCAGCAATCCGGCGGACTCGCCCGGCGGCAGACAATCTCGCCCGGCATCCGGCAGGAATATCGCCGGATAAAACCAAAACCTTCCGGGAAAAGGATACAGCTTTTCCGGATGTTTCGTATATATTTTCAAGGTGTTTATTGATTTTACATGGAAAGACGCGTGCATCCCACGGATTGATATAGATGCAGCCGTCATGTATAAGGGTGTGGGAAACCGCTGATTTACAGGAAATCCCCCCAGTTAACATCATATAACTCTTATAAACGTTTTGTTCGTGTTTATTAACTGTCGGGCAAAAGTATTCATAGCTGGGCACAAAAGATCTTTTGCGTTCACAGACGGAACGCCCTGCCTCTGCCTCAAGAAAACATGTCTTTCGGTCTTCGCTGTGAATGAAGGCAGATGTGCTTCCTTCAAAGGTATTTTTTCGTTTTGCTCTCATCAATATACATTAATAATAATATAAGGTTACAAACCCAATTTCCAATGCCATATAATTCGAAAACAAAATTACTCACTTGAAAACAAACCGAATTATCCAAAATCGACATAATGATGAAAAAAATCGCTATTCTTGTCCGGTAGAGACTGCTGCGCACACTGTTTTGCCGTGCGTAAACATACAGCCGGAGGGAAAAATAGTGATAAAGATTCTATCTCTCAGTCATTTTCCATTCGAACATACAGTCTGCAAAATTCTGCAGAACTCAATAAAAAAAATTTTTTTGCACAACATACAGGAATAAATTGTATCTTTGCAGAAATCATCCTCAACAGGATGCACGTTTACGATATAATAAAAACAAAACTAACAGATTATTATTAGATTACGGTTTCTCTCTTTAGAGATTTCGGCATATTAAGGCAAAACGTTAAAAATCTGATGACGAAGTAAGAAAATAAGGAAATGAAATTTTATATTTGAAAAGTTTTTATAGAAATGGAAAACATTAATCAACTGTATGAGGCTATTTTAAAGGGAAATTTACCTTTAGCCGTCGAAATGACGAAGATGGCCATTGAACAAAAAGTAGACACAAAGTCTATTATTGACAACTACATGTCGAAAGCGATGGACGAGATCGGTTCCCGTTTCGAGAACGGCAAGGCGTTTGTTCCCGAACTGCTCATGTCCGCCCGTGCGATGAAAGGCGCTCTGGAACTGCTTAGACCCTTGCTGGCCAATAGCAATATTCCCAGAGCGGGAACTATTGTTATCGGTACCGTCAAAGGTGATTTGCACGATATTGGCAAAAACCTGGTTGCTTCCATGCTCGAAGGCAGCGGCTTCGAGGTGATTAATCTTGGTGTGGACATTTCCTCCGAGAAATTTGCCGCTTCGATTGTGGAACACAAGGCAGACATCCTGTGTCTGTCCGCTCTGCTCACGACTACAATGAATTACATGAAGGAAGTAATTCGTGTGCTGGAGGAAGCGGGAATCAGAAATCAGGTAAAGATAATGGTTGGCGGTGCGCCGATCAGTTCCGCCTTTGCCAAAGAGATTGGCGCCGACGGATACAGCAGCAACGCCAACGCCGCCGTGTCCACGGCCAAACAGTTGCTCGCCTCGTAAGCAATGCCGACAATGGACGACAAACATCTTGCTTACAGTAAAATAGAGTTATCGCCCGCAGAAGTGCTTAAAGAAATCGGATACGGAGAATCGCTTCCGGACTGTGAGGTACTGGAAGCGATTCATCAATTATTAGACCTGCTCAAGCGCGAAGTGCAGCCCCGATATCGCTACTGGATTTCCGAGGGCTGGATAGAGGGAACGACTGCCGTACATATCCAAAATCATGTATTGAATACAGGGCCGACGATTAGCCGCCTGCTGGAAAAATCGTCATCCTTTGCCGTTTTTGCCGCTACTGCCGGCCTTGAGTTTGAGCAAATCATACAGGAACATAAAAAGACGGACAATATTCTTGTCCACTACATATTGGACATCATGGGAACGGCAATTGTGGAAAAGGTCGGCGACTATATCGAATCGAAATTGGAAGAGACGCTTCCGGATATGCTTCACACGCACCGCTTCAGTCCGGGATACTGCAACTGGCATCTGACCGAGCAGCGGAAAATCTTTTCGCTGTTGGGCAATCGTCCCTGTGGTATTACCCTGTCGGATGTCTGTCTGATGAATCCCATCAAATCCATAAGCGGAATCATAGGCCTTGGAAAAGAGGTACAAACCCGAAAATATGCCTGCCAGTATTGTGAACTGGAAACTTGCTACAAACGTAAAAAATAACAGACCTATGACCAAAACTCAAAAAAAAATTCCACATAAAAACATTTTTTGTTTGTATATGCAGAAATAATTCGTATTTTTGCAAGCCTGTGATTAACACTTAAAAATTAACATTTATGGCACGTCCAGTAACACTTTACACCCTTCAATGGGGTGATCTTTCGTTAGAAACCGTATGTCAGAAGGCGAAAGCTTTCGGATATGACGGTGTAGAACTCGGGCTTCCCAATCATGTTGACGTACGTCAAACTGATGAAGCTTACTACAAGGGTATTAAAGACTTGTTGGCAAAGTACGGTCTGCAGTTGCACGCCATTTCGACCCATTTGATCGGTCAGGCGGTATGCGATCCGATTGACTTCCGCCATCAGGCAATCCTCCCCGATTACATCTGGGGAGACGGTGATCCGGAAAGCGTCCGCCAACGCGCCGCCGAACACGTGATTCAAGCCGCCTATGCCGCCAAAGCATTGGGAATAAACACGGTTGTAGGGTTCACCGGCAGTCCCATCTGGCAGTACCTGTATTCGTTTCCGCCGACAGGCGAGGCCTTCATCGAAAACGGATATCAGGAATTTGCAAAACGTTTCACGCCGATTCTGGATGAATACCAGAAACTGGGTATCCGTTACGCTCTCGAAGTGCATCCGACGGAGATAGCATTCGATACCATCACCGCCGCGCGCGCGCTGGATGCCGTCAAACAGCACCCTGCGTTCGGATTCAACTATGATCCAAGCCATTTTGGCTATCAGGGCGTAGATTATGTCGATTTCATCTATCGCTTTTCGGAGCGTATCTTCCACGTCCACATGAAAGACGTGTACTGGAGCGATACTCCCAAACCGGCAGGCGTATTCGGCGGGTATGTCGCGTTCGGACGGCCGGAACGGTACTGGAACTTCAGAAGCATGGGACACGGAAAAATCAATTTTGAAGAGATTATCCGCGCCCTTAACTTCATTGATTATCAGGGGCCGCTTTCGGTGGAATGGGAAGACAGCGCAATGGATCGCGAACATGGGGCGCGCGAATCGTGCGAGTTCGTGAAAAAGGTCGACTTCCGTCCTTCAGGACACGCGTTCGACGCCGTTTTCGAGAAAAAGTAACCCGTTGCGCATTGCGCTACTTTATTCCTTTACAAAGACATAACGGCGTAAATGCATAGCCTTCCTCTTTCCCTGCCGCGACATCACCGACGGCAGGGAAGGGGATGTGCATGCCACCGACGGTGATATGATTTTGGGCAACATACTCGAAAATGGCTTTGCGCGTCCGAATCGCCTGTTCGGGATCGGAATCGAACGAAAGCGCCACGTCGGGACAAGGCATCTGAATCGGCATCGCATGCGTCACATCGCCCCAAATCAGCCATTTGCTTTCGCCCGAACGGATAAGAAAAGCCGTATGTCCGGGCGTATGGCCGTATGCTGCAACGGCCTGTATGCCCGCAAACAGTTCGGACGATGCTTCTCCAACTGCCGAAGGAACAAACAAATGGAGTTTGTCTCTGTATGCGGCAAGCATTTTGCGGGCAGCGTCGCCTCGTTCCTGATTCATCCAGTAATCATACTCCGCCTGCGAAAGATACATTTCTGCGTTCGGGAAGGCGGCTTTTCCGTCGCGCAGCAATCCGCCGATATGATCGCCGTGCAGATGCGTAAGCAGGATGATATCGACCAGATTTTCATCTATGCCAATTGATTGCAGGTTCTTAAAAAGATTCGTTCCGTAACCCGCGTCAATCAGGATGTTCCTGTCCGGCGTACGAACGAAAAACGCCTGTACTTCGAGAGGAAACGTCCCGTCGGGGAGATATTTCTGCAGCATTTCGGGCGTAGCGCCTTTCAGCAAACTGCTTTGCCCCGTACGGCCGCCTTCGGACAATGTACTCACGCGAAAATCGCCGGCGGCATACGTAATGACCGTTTCGGATTCCTGCGCGACGGCGCCCTTCATTGCTAAAAACATCATACACAATAAAATTAATGTTCTCATCTTCTTATACATTTAACAGTTCTAAAAATAATCGACTCATTCTTTTCCGAAAAAGATTCCCATTCGCCGTCCTTGCGTAACAAGGTCGTGTCCGGGCGGGACCAGTCTTGCCTTGCCGGCAACTTCGGCGAGCGGGACGGAATCGATGCGTCCGTCCTTGACACACACCATCCGCCCAAATTCCTTGCGCGTAATCAGTTCGGTGGCGTGGCCTCCCAGCAAAGTGGCAAGATTGCGGTCGAAGGACGACGGCTGACCTCCGCGCTGGATATATCCGAGGACGGTCACGCGCGTATCAATGGCCGTAACTTCTTCGATGATAGAAGATACCTGATAGCCGGGATGCTTCTTGTTTCCCATCCGAACGCCTTCGGCCACTACCACGATGGAATATGGTTTGCCGCGGCGCGCACGGTTCATCACCACCTTGTTCACGCTGTCCATGTCGAACGCGATTTCTGGAATCAGGATGATGTCTGCACCGCCCGCCATGCCTGCATGTAATGCAAGCCATCCGGCATGATGCCCCATCACTTCACAGACCATCACCCGTTTGAGTGCGCTTGCCGTGGAGTGCAGGCGGTCGATGGCTTCCGTTGCAATACTCACGGCCGAGTCGAAACCGAAAGTGATCTCCGTACCACAGACGTCGTTGTCAATGGTTTTGGGAATACCAATTACATTGATTCCCAGCTCAGACAAGCGGTATGCCGTTTTCTGTGTTCCGTTGCCGCCGATGCAAACCAGACAGTTCAATCCCAATTCGTGATAGTTCTGCACGAGAATATCCGGTTTGTCGGAATCGTTGGAATGTAACAGTTTCTTGAAAGGTTTTTCGCGCGAAGTACCGATGATGGTACCTCCCAGATTCAGAATACCCGAAAGGCTGCGTTCGTTGAAAACCTCGATATCCCGGTTCTGAAGCCCCGTGAAACCGTTATGAATGCCAATCACCTCCATATTGTAATGCATGATAGCCGTTTTACCAACGCCCCGTATCGTTGCATTGATACCCGGGCAGTCGCCGCCCGATGAAAGAATTCCTATTTTCATAGTGTTTAATTATTTAATTATTAATCCTTTTACTAAAATCGTTATGTTATTCTTTTATTTAGTCGTTTATTTCAATGCCGGCAGCAGATATTTCCAGATCAGATTCAGTTCCGCCTGCATGTCGTTGACTTGCGCCGTTGCGGCGATAACGGCATTTTTCTCTGGCAGGATGAGAATATACTGTCCGTAAGCGCCGTCGGCACGATACGAATTATGCCGGCTGCGCCACATCTGATAGCCGTAACCTTGCAGCCAGTCGCTATCTTTCGGCTTGATTTTAAGGTCTTCCTTTTTTGTTCCGGCGGGGAGCGATTCGATTTTCGCAGCGGTTGCCTCGTCGAACCACGATGCAGGCAGCAACTGTTCGCCGTTCCAGATGCCTTTTTGCAGAATAAACAAGCCCAGTTTGGCCATGTCTTCGGTTTTGACATGCAGCCCCCAACCGCCGCAGTTGATGCCTGCCGCGCTTTCGTCCCACACAACGCCCGTAATTCCCAGCGGCCGGAAAAGGCGCGGATAGAGATAGTCTATCAGTTTCTCGCCGGTCGTCTTCTGAATGATTGCCGAAAGTACGTATGTAGCTAAACTGTTATAAACAAACTGCGTGCCGGGTTTGTGTTCGAACGGTGCATGAAAAAACGCTTCTATCCAGTCGCCTTCGCCTCTTTTAGGTTCTACATCGTGTCCCGTCGACATGGTCAACAGGTGGCGTATTTCGAGTGACCGCAAGTTGTCGTTTACTTCGGCGGGCAGTTTTTCGGGGAAGAACGAAACCACCTTGTCCGACAGATTCAGTTTGCCTTCCGACACGGCAAAACCAATTGCCGTCGCCGTATACGTCTTGCTGACGGAATGCATCACGTGCGGTTTGTCGGGAGCATACCCGTCGAACCAGTGTTCGGCGACGACTTTTCCATTGCGAACAATCATCACGCTGTGCATGCCTGTTTTGCTTTTCTCCACTGCCTCAAGGTATTTGTCGAAGCCTTTCGCGTCGAATTTCACGGATGCGGGAGTGGCGCGGGGCAGCGATTTGATCAGATCGTTGCAACTGATGAGCCTGATGCCGCGTGTACGGATGGCCTCTTTCACTTTTTCGCCCGTAAACAGGTCGGTGACGCCCTGACGGTCGATGGCGACATCCTCATAGCCGATATGTCCTACTGTTTGCATCTCGTCGCCGTTCAGCGCCGGATGGTCAAGAAACATATAATTTGCGCCCGGCTCCAGTTTGTCCAACATGCGGATGAAAGATGTTTCCTTTTCGATAGACGAGCGTTTCGCGCCGTCGTAGTTTACGAACGTGAAATCGTATTCCTGCATGGCGTCCGCACGGTCTATCACGGGCAGGCGATATTCCTTTGCCAGCCGTTTGACCAGCGCGACCACTTCTCTGTCGAAAGCGGTGCTTCCCATGTGCCCGGAGAGATGGCTGATTTGCGGTATATTCTTCAGCGCCAATTCAATCTGTGCGCGAAATTCCTGCTCAATCTCCGCAAGATTCCATTTATTTTCGACAACGGACTGCCCCGGATATGTCGCATTGGCGGTCATCATGGGGAAGAAATAGCCGTTTTTGTCGGTCAGGCTCGGACAGGAAGTCAGCGGACGCCATTTGATATTGTCCCATTCGCTGGTGACGGTCAGATGCAAGCCGACGTCCAGACCGGGATTTTCGCGCAGCATCCTGACGGCTTCGGGAAACCACGGCGTGACGGCCATCACTTCGACAGTCGTCTCAATGCCGTTCCTGTAACTTTCCACACAGGCTACGTTGGCGGAATGAAACGCTCCCATATCGTCGGCACGGATAATCAGGCGAGGAGCCGTCTGTTGCGAAAAGACGGGAAAAAACCCCGCAATAAAAAAAATAAAAAGGCCCGTTTTTTTAATGTAATCTGTTTTCATAGTTCTATTTTTATATGAGATTAATTTCCATCATTCGATATCGTGCCGGATATTGAACTCCATAAAACGACATTCGTACATTTACGGCAATAGACATCCCCGACATCAGGCAGGCATGACACGCAAAAAATGCCCTGAACGCACGAAAAATGTCGGAAAAAAACTTGCCCAATGTCTCTTCCTTTTCTTTCATCATAACAATAACAAGTTCTTTATCAGTTATATTTGTATTCTTCATCTGCCGAATTTGCTATACTTTTTTCGGCACACAATATACGGCAAAAAAATTAAATTACGGTCATTCCTCATAAAATTTTTTACTTTTTTTTGGCGCTATTATTGATGCGGAGCTACCGCTACAGCAGTAATCCGTTTCCCGGCATTCCTCCCAGATGGTACTGTCCACGGATGTAATGCCGGTATATTTGCCGAAACAGACGGTGTTCAGGAAAAAAACTTGTGCTCAATCTCCACTCACACGCTTGGAAAACACAAGTTTTTCATGTACTTTTGCCCTGTCTAATTAACTAATTAATAAAAGTAAGATGAAACGTCGTGGATTTTTGAGAAATAGCGTAATCGCAGGTGCAGGCGCCGCGTATGCGCTGAATTTTGAGGGTTTGCAGGCCGCCGCCCTGACCGGTCGTACCGTTGCCGTGGAAGGCGCTCCGGAACTCAACGCCGTCGGGCACACCGGCAGGGGAGAAACGCTCAAGCCGGGTACTGCGGACCTTGGCGGCCTGGTCTATCAGCGGAAACTGCCCGGGACGGTTCTCAGGAGCCACCTGGTTGTCCGGGGAGCGACGCTGCTCGATGACAGCCCTTCGGCCCTGTTTCTGGGCAGCCGGGGGGCAGGGGCGATCCTCCTGGATTTTGGCGAGGAACTGGTCGCCCGGCTCCGCATCCGGGGCGAAGCGGTCGGCAGCGGCGAAATTAAACTCTTCTACGGCGAATCCGTCGAGGAGGCGGAACGGCAAAAGGATGTAGGCCCCAACTGGTATCGTATGCCCAGGGATTATTTTGAACTGAAACAGGGGCCTTTTGATCTGCGCAGCATAGGCCGCCGGGGGTTCCGGTATCTGTGTATCCGGGTTTTTGGAGGCGACGCCACGGTAAGCGGCCTGGAGGTTACGCAGGAAAACGCGCCGCTCCGGCATATCGGGCATTTTTCCTGCAGCGATTCACGGCTGAATGAGATTTGGGATATGTGCGCCCGTACCGTAGGCCTTTGTATGCAGAACTTTTACGAAGACGGCGTAAAACGGGACGGCCTTTTGTGGCTTGGGGATTTCAGGCTGGAGTTTCTCACCGGCTGGCACGCCTTTGGCGACGCCGTCCTGTCCCGGAAGTGCTTTCTTATGATGGCGAAAAGCCAGGCTGAAAACGGCGCCATCCCGTCCTGCGCTTCCCGAGGCGGGGGGCACCAGCACCCGGAAAGCATTGAGTACATGCCCGGAGTGCCCCACGAAGGGGTCGCCGCCTGGATACTCCTTAACTACGACTGCGATTTTGTGGGCAGCCTCCGGGAATACATCCTCTTTACCGGGGATACGGGCATTTTGGACGAACTGTATGCGCCGCTGCAAAAGGTGCTCAGCTTTTTATGGGGTCTTGTGGATTTTGAAAAGCCCGGCGAGTTCTGGACCGATACTGCCCCCAACAATCTTCACCGGGGCAAGCCGGGGGAACTTTACTACGATACGCTTACCGACGGACGCCCGGGGAATAAGGTGCCGGATGATATTTCCCGCGGCGGTTTTTTATGGCATCTTGCCCGCTGTTTTCTTGAGGCCGAACAGATCGCCCTGTGGCGCGCCGACCAGCCCTGCGCGGAACAGATGCGGAACCGGTACCGGCG
>JAISXP010000046.1 GCA_031270465.1 Tannerella sp.
GCTTCGTTGTATTTCTTCTGCATCAGGTAGACTTCGGTCAGCAGATGCAGTGCGGCGCCCTTGGTCACGCGGCCGGGGTCTTCCTCCTTGCCCGGATCGGGCAGGTTCTGTGCGGCGAAATTGAGGTCTTCTTCCATCAGTGCGTAGGCTTTCGAGACGGGGTCGCGGACGAAGTCGGTCTTGGCCTCGTCGATGATGTCGGTCACGACCGGTACGTCACCGAAGAACGATACCAGCAGACGGTACGACCAAGCGCGCAAAAAACGCGCCTCGGCAATATATTCCTGCTTCTGCGTCGCATTTGTCCACAGCGTTTCGTCGAGCGCTTCGAGCGCTACGAGCAGCGTGTTGGCGCGCTGGACGATGCGGTACGGGCGACGCCAGTATTCGCGGACGTAGTCGGACGCCGGAATCAGGTAGTTGACGTAGTTGCAGAGAAAGCGCGTACTGTTCGGGTCTTCGCCGTGGAAAGCGATGTCGGCGCCCAGCGCCTTGTAGATGCTCATCACGTCCTGCTGTTCCTCACCGAAGTACCAGTCGTTGCGCAGCGTCCAGTGCAACCCCGTGATACCCTGCTTGACGCCGGCCAGCGTACTGTATGCGTTTTCGGGCGCAAGGAAGTCTTTCGGCTTCTCTTCGAGAAACTCGGAGTCATTACACGACGCCAGCGTCAGCGCCAGCATCGTCACGATTTGAACAAAAATTGTTCTCCTGTTGAAATATGTTTTCATATTCGTTGAGTTTTAATGTTTTTAAAATGATAATTTGATGCCGCATACGAGGCTTCTTGTGGCAGGCAGGTGCGGGCGGTTGCCGGTGTCGGCCGATACATATTCGGGATCCCAGAACGAGAAATTCGTCCAATTGTACAGATTCTTTCCCGAGATGTAGAGTTGCAGGTATTCCATTCCTCCCAGCGCCCTGAGCGCCTTCTTTCCGAAGTTGTAGGAGAGCGATACGTCCTGCAGGCGCACGAAACTGCGGTCTTCGTAGATGCCGCTCGTCTGTGCGGGCGAGTTGTAGATACCCGTGGCGTTGTTCACCCCGTTGGTCGGCGTCCAGTACTG
This sequence comes from Tannerella sp., assembly GCA_031270465.1. Lineage (GTDB taxonomy): Bacteria > Bacteroidota > Bacteroidia > Bacteroidales > Tannerellaceae > Tannerella. The sequence goes on from JAISXP010000046.1 coordinate 1,068, forward strand.
TCGCGTGGCCTGCTGGTTGATGCGGTACACGTCGTCCGAACGCGACGAGACGTTGACGTAGTCGTAGTTGTTCCATAAGTAATATCCGTTGCCTCCCTGTACGGAGTTGAGGAAGAAGTAGAGCGACCAGTTTTTGTACGTCAGCGTATTGCTTATGCTGAAGGCGTAGTTGGGCGATTTGTTGCCAATGATGGTGCGGTCGTCGGCCGTGATGCTTCCGTTGCCGTCCTTGTCCAAGTATTTGTACTGTCCCGGATACCATCCGTTGAGGATATTGCCGGAATAGAGGTCCTGCTCCGTCCACAGGCCGCCCGTCATCTTGTAGTCGTAGATCGAGAGGATAGGCTCGCCCACGAACCACGAGTTGCCGATGTCGATGTCGTTCTCGCCGCCGTAGAGTTTCGTGATCTTGTCGCGGTTCAGGGTGAAGGTGACGCCCATGTCCCACTTGAAATCGTGCAGATCGATGTTGTGCGAATTGACGGACAGTTCGACGCCGTTGTTTTTGATACCGCCGATGTTTGTCCATATTTCTTCGTACCCGGACGACCAGGGGATGCGCCGTTTCACAAGCACGTCGTTGGTCTGCGCCGTATAGAGTTCGATGGAGCCGTTGATGCGGCGCTCCAGAAGCCCGAAGTCGATGCCCACGTTGTAGGAATTGGTCTTTTCCCATGCCAGCGACGAGTTGGCCATCGTGTTGGGATATACGCCGACGACGGAACTTGAGCCGTAGACGTACTGCTGCGTGGCCATCTGTGCGAGGCTACTGTATCGGCCGATACCCTGGTTGCCGTTCTGTCCGTACGAAAGCCTCAGCTTAAGATAGAGCCACGGCAACTGTTCCATGAAAGCCTCTTCGGAAGCAATCCATCCGAGCGATACCGAAGGCAGGGTGACGAACTTCGAGTTGACGCCGAATCCCGAAAAACCGTCGCGGCGGACGGTTGCGCCAGCCATGTAACGATTACGGAACTGGTAGTTAACACGACCCATGTATGATACGCCCGTTTCCTGCCAGGCCCTGTTGTCGCTCGTGCTCAGTTTTGTCCCCAGATCCATCTTGTTGTATTCGAGGATGGGGTTTTCGAAAAATTCGGAGGTGAAGACATACGATTCGCCCGAAAATTTCTCGCGGCTGTAGAGAAGCGTGGCCTGCACGTTGTGTTCGCCGAATTTGTTCTGGTACGAGACGATGTTGTTGTAAATCCAACTGCGCGTTTCTTCCGGTCGCCGTTCAGCCCGTCCGTTGGTTCCCACGCCGTCGGACGTGGTGACGGGATAGAATATGTTCCTCTTGCGGTTGTAGGAGGAGTTGGAATAGTTGAAGTCGTACGTAAGACCTTTCACGAACGGCACTTCAACCTTGACATTCCCGACGAAGAAGAGGTCGTTGCGGATGTCGACGTCGGTCGCCAGCAGTCCGCGCATGGGATGCGGCATGTAGCTCTCGCCCGTCAGGTAAACCGATTCGGGTACTTCCGGGTCGGTGATGTTGGCCAGTGGACTGATTTTACGCGCATCGTCGAGGTTGGCGGCGATGCCCGAATAGTCGCGGTACGAGTAGTTGACGTTCATCCCTACCGAAAGCCAGTCGGTCAGCTTGCCGTCGATCTTGGTGTTGAACGTGTAGCGGTCGAACACGTCGTTGACGCGGAGACGGTCTTCGCTGGTATACGACACGGAAGCGTAGTAGTTCACCTTGTCGGACTGTCCGGAGAAGCTTGCGTCGTAGCTCTGGATGACAGGATTGTCGGCCAGCGCCGCGTCGACCCAGTCAATGTCGTGCCCGCCTTTCAGATACATGTCCCGTTCTTCCTGCGTGCGCAATGATTGTGCTACCACTGCGCGGTCGGCAACGTTCGGATAGGCCGGTTTGCCGGCATCGCTGGTCGGATTGGTTCTGTACCACGTGTACAAGCTCTGCTGATAGTAGTAGTCCGTCATGCGGAGGGCATACTGTTCGGCATTCATCACCTTCATCTTGATGTTCGACGGCGCCTGTACACCGTAGTAAGCGTTGAGCGAAATGCGCGGTTTGCCCTGTTTGCCTTTCTTGGTCGAGATCAGCACGACGCCGTTTGCCGAGCGCGAACCGTAGACGGCCGCCGCACTGGCATCCTTCAGGATGTCGATGTACTCGATGTCGTTCACGTTGATGTTGGCAATCGAGCCGTTGTAGATGATTCCGTCCAGCACGATGAGCGGATTGTCGTTGGCCGAGAGCGATGTCTTTCCGCGGATCGAAATGGAGGCTTCACCTTCGGCGTTAGAGTTTTGCGTGATGCTGACACCCGCCGATGCCCCGGACAGCGCCTGCGCAAGGCTCGTGTTGGGTAGCATGCTCTTGTTTTCCAGCGTCACGCGCCCGACGGCACCCGTCAGGTCGCTCTTTTTCATCGTGCCGTACCCGACGACGATGACTTCGTCCAGCGCCTGCAAGTCTTCCAGCAGTGTGATCTGCAAAGTAGTGAGATTGCCGACGGCGATTTCCTGAGCGATATACCCGATATAGGAAATCTGCAGCACAGCATTGTTTTGGACAGTCAGGCTAAAAGCCCCGTTAATGTCCGTAACAGTTCCGTTGGTAGTGCCCTTCTCCAGGATGTTGGCTCCAATGACCGTCTCGCCGTTGATGTCGACTACCGTTCCGCTCACACGCTTCTGCGCATGAAGTGCGAGCGAACAACTCAGGATGCATAGCAAACACAGCGCTTTACGCCATACATCCCGTCTGAACAATAAATAAATTTCTTTTCTCATAGAATAATTAATAAAGAGGTTAAATACATTAAGGATAATTTGAATACACAAAGCTTCCGGAAAAAAAGGACATAATCCTCCCTTCCCGAAAGCTTCGTTTTCTCTTCTCTTCCCAAAACTGCAGAAATGCAGAAAAAATTACTTGAGAATGTTTTTTTAATTGACTGGTATATGCTACTATGCGCGTGCGCGACACCAGGCGCAATCTCTCTCTCTCTCTCTCTCTCTCTCTCTCTCTCTCTCTCTCTCTCTCTCTCTCTCTCTCTCTCTCTCTAACAAATAATTGGATATATCCAAAAATGAACAGGTTAATTAATCCCAAAACAGGAGTGTATTCCGGTTCACAGGATTTCCCGCCATGCTTTTCATGCAAAAGACTCGATTCGTTCATATTTGTTTTCACGTAATTATTATTGCCGGCAAAGATAATATATTCTGTTTTATTTGTGGAAACAAAATTGCGTTTTTAACATATTCCGTATATTTGACGACGCAGGCCTGCACCCCCGTGTTGAATGGACTTTGTTTTCATGGATAAAAAGAATTACCTTTGCAAAATGTTTCCAATCGGACTCAAGAGAAAGGAATACGAAAAGAAAGAATGGACAAAAAGGAGGATATACTGGAGACGATCGTGGCAAACAAACGTCGCGAGGTAGCGTCGCAGAAGGCAGCCGTTCCGCTCGCGATGCTGCTGTCGATGGGAAGCGGCCGGCTGGAACGCCCTGTCGTGTCGATGCGTACCGCACTCGAACGGTCGCCGGCGGGTGTCATTGCCGAATTTAAACGCAGATCGCCGTCGAAAGGATGGCTGCATCCCGGCGCAAAGGTCGAAGACGTTGTGCCGGCATACGCACGAGGCGGGGCGGCGGCCTGTTCGATTCTGACGGACGGCGATTTCTTCGGCGGGTCGTTCACCGACTTGCAGCGTGCACGCGCGCTGACCGGACTGCCGCTGTTACGCAAAGACTTCATCATCGACGAATACCAACTCTTTCAGGCGCGGGTGACGGGCGCCGACGCCGTGCTGCTGATTGCCGCCATCCTGACATCCAACGAATGCCGCCGGCTGGCGCAGACGGCACATTCGCTGGAAATGGAAGTGCTGCTCGAGATTCACGGCGAGGCGGAACTGTCGCATCTCAATCCGCATGTCGACATGCTGGGCGTGAACAACAGACATCTGGGCACGTTTCGCACTTCGGTCGAAAACTCGTTCCGCCTGGCGGAGCAGATGCAACGGCACGCAGGTAAACTGACGGACGCGCCGCTGCTCGTCTCCGAAAGCGGACTGGCAGACATCGAAACCGTGCATCAGTTGCGTCGCGCCGGCTTCCGCGGATTTCTGATTGGCGAAACATTCATGAAAACGCCGCATCCCGGCGAAACGCTGCAAGCCTTCATTCAAAAACTGACCTGCGACTTATGACCTGCAACTTGCGACTCACAATCAAAATCTGCGGAATGCGCGAAGCCGAAAATATCCGCGCCGTGGAGCAACTCGATATTGACTGGATAGGTTTTATCTTCTACCCGCCCTCGCCGCGGTACGTATCCGGCGACGCGGATGCGGAAACCGTTCGCCGCTGCACGCGGAAGAAAGTCGGCGTGTTTGTCGATGCCGGCGTCGGTGCAATGACGGCGACGGCTGAGCGTTACGGACTGGACTGCGTGCAGTTGCACGGCAACGAATCTCCGGAAACATGCCTCGCCATGCAGGCTCGCGGCTATCCCGTCATCAAAGCCTTTTCCATCGCCACAGCCGAAGACCTGAAACAGACGAAAGCATACGAAACCGCCGCAGCCTATTTCCTCTTCGACACGAAATGCGAAGGTTTCGGCGGTTCGGGACGGAGGTTCGACTGGTCGGTGATTCATGACTACGACGGCCGTACACCCTTCCTGCTCAGCGGCGGCATCGCCCCCGGATGCGAGGACGAGTTGTTGCACCTGCGACATCCTGCAATGACGGGCGTAGACCTGAACAGCGGTTTCGAGACAGCGCCCGCAGTGAAGGATACGGTAGCGCTGGCCGCATTTGTTAAGAAAATAAGAATGATTTTTTGAATCCCTGAACTTTTTGAATTTATTTATGAATCGCATTACAAGACTTTTCGAATCGAAAAAACAGGGGGGTATCCTGTCCGTATATTTCACGGCAGGCTATCCCTCGCTCAATGACACGGCGCCCATACTGGAAGCGCTCGAAAGCCACGGCGTGGATATGGCTGAAATAGGCATTCCCTTCTCCGACCCGATGGCCGACGGTCCCGTGATACAGCAATCGTCCGCGCAGGCATTGCGCAACGGCATGTCCCTGCGGCTGCTGTTCGAACAGCTTGCTGACATCCGCCGGACAGTCGACATACCGCTTCTCCTCATGGGATACCTCAATCCGGTGATGCAATACGGTTTCGAAGCCTTCTGCCGCTCGTGCAAAGCTGTCGGCATAGACGGCATGATTATTCCCGATCTGCCGTTTGCGGACTATATGGCAAACTACAAAAACGTTGCGGAAAGCCTCGACCTGAAAGTCGTCATGCTCGTCACGCCCGAAACGTCGGACGCACGCATACGCCTGATCGACCGGCATACGGACGGCTTCATCTACATGGTTTCAAGCGCGTCGGTCACCGGGGTGCAGCAAGATTTTGACGAAGCCAGACAGAGCTATTTCCGGCGCATCCATGCGATGAACCTGCGCAATCCGCGCTTAATCGGCTTCGGTGTCAGCAACAAGGCTACTTTCGACGCGGCTCTCGCCCATGCTTCGGGCGCCATTATCGGAAGCCGGTTCGTCCGGTTGCTTGCCGAAACAGCCTCGCCGGCCGAAGCCGTCGAAAAGTTGCAGGAAGCGATCTCCGTTTGAATTGCGCTACTCCAAATGTCCCGATTTGCATAGTTGTTGAAAAATTGCGAAATTTGCAGGAAAAAACATTACGATGGTAAAAACAGGTGACAGGGTACGTTTTTTGAATAGCGTAGGCGGCGGCATTGTCAGGGCTTTTCAGGGTAAAAACGTGGTATTGGTAGAAGACGAGAGCGGATTTGAATTTCCGGTGGCGGTGAGCGAGTGCGTCGTGGCAGGCAATGGCGATGCCTTTCTGCACGACGGTCGTCTGCCTGTCGGCGAATCGTCCGCGAAGCCGCAGGAAAGCGCTCCGACGCCCGAAAAACAGACATACGTAGCGGAAGAGATGCCCGGCGGAGAACATATCAACGTGTTCCTCGCCTATCTGCCGATCGACCCAAAAGCGCTGACGCTTGGCCATTACGAATCATATCTCGTCAACGAAAGCAACTATTATCTGTACTTCAACTACATGCTACGTAACAACAACAGTTACGTGAGCCGCTTCCACGGGCTGGTAGAACCTAATACCAAAATATTCATGGAAGAATTTTACAAAGAAGAACTGAACAGCATGGAACGTATCTGCATACAGATGATTGCATTCAAGAAAGGCAAGCCGTTCGCCCTGAAAAACGCCTTTTCGGTCGAACTGCGGCTCGACACGGTGAAGTTCTACAAACGGCACTGTTTCACGGAAAATGATTATTTCGACGAAGACGCGCTGATTTTCCCGGTCGTGCGCTCCGATGTGCCGGAAAAGACGCTGCTCATTTCGGCGACCGAACTTCAGGAAGCCATGCTCCGGAAAAAACAGGACGACGGACAGAATCAGCAACCGCCCGCCGCAAAACGCAAAAAAATAGACAATCCGGTAGTCGAGGTCGATTTGCACATCAACCAGTTGCTCGACGACACGAGGGGCATGACTGCTTCGGACATGCTCAACTACCAGTTAGACAAGTTTCGCGAGACGCTGAAGCAGTACGCCGGAAAGAAAGGACAGCAGATAGTCTTTATCCACGGAAAAGGCGAAGGCGTGCTGCGCGCCGCAATAGAAAAGGAGTTGAAAACACAATACAAGTCTTACACCTTCCAGGACGCCTCGTTTCAGGAATACGGATTCGGCGCAACGCTTGTAAAAATAAGGTAAGACATGGCGCTGGAAATCGAACGCAAGTTTCTGGTCGAAGGCGATTTCGCGCCATTCGTTGCCGGCAGCGAAAAAATCGTGCAGGGCTACCTCTGCGCCGATGTGGAACGGACGGTGCGCGTGCGGATAAGCGGCGCAGGAGCCTTCCTGACCGTAAAAAGCGCCCCGAACGAACGCGGCTGGAGCCGTTATGAATTTGAAACGCCGATACCGCCCGCCGATGCGGAAGAAATGCTGACACTCTGCATCCCGGGAACTGTCAGCAAGGTACGGCACCGGATCAATGCCGGCAACCACGTATGGGAAGTCGATGTGTTTCACGGCGACAACGAAGGTCTGATTGTCGCGGAAATAGAACTCGACTCCGAAGACGAACCTTTCGACCTCCCCGCATGGCTCGGCCGCGAAGTCACCGGCGATGCAAAGTACTGCAATGCCATGCTGGCGCAAAAACCGTTCAAACAGTGGAATAACAGCGACAAACAGTGCGTCTTCGGCGGGGCGTGCCCTACTTGAACAGTGCGTTGAAGTTGATGACCGGCGCGACGCCGTAAACCGTCTGCCATTTGCCGTTGTACGGATTGAACTCCTTCCCGACGGCGCCCTGTACGCCGATCACTTCGTTGAACATGGCCGTGCCGCTCACACCGACAGCCGATGCGGGAACGAGCGGAGACATAAGAATCGAGTTTTCCACGGCATTGTGTTTCGAAAACGCGGAATACCGCCCGTATACCCCGACCGTCAGCCAGGACAGCATCCGGTAGTTCATCGCGGCGTGCACTACTCCGTCGTTGTACGTGCTGCCGAAATTATATCTGTATTTCAGCGCATAAACGCCCGCGTTCACATTCAGACGGCTGTTCGGTCTGAAAGACATGACGCCTCCTGCCTTGCGCATTGTCATCAGTCCGGGCAGAAAGTCCTGGCTGTTGAACAGGGTATACCACCGCCCGTCGTCGAGCATGTAGCCCATAGCATTGGAATAGTCCTGATACCTGATGGCGCTCACGATATTTGCACGGAGCAATTCCTCCCATTTCATATTCTCCACATCCAGCCGGTAATCGACGGGGATATCCATGGTCACCCTCTTTTCCGGCGGCTTATCGACCTTTATCTCCTGCGCACGCACGGCGCACACACAACACAGTCTAAGCAACAGACCTATACATAACTTTTTCATATCCTTTTTCTTTAGTAAACAATTAAAAGTAGATGGCGATTGGTTTAATTTCAATAAATAAACAAATCGTTACCGCTCTGCAAAGATGAAAAAAAATTCCGAATAAAAACATGACGCCGACGAAAAGGATGTGTGCCATTCCAACTGTCGCAAACAATTCCTGAAGCGAGATTCTGCCACACAAGCTTTCAATCGGAGAGATAGCGTTTATCCAGCCCGTCGAAAGCGTCAATGCGCCGGTCGCGCAGAAAAGGCCACGCACGCCGTACCTGTTCGCTTCGGGACATGTCCACATCGACGACGCGCGTCATCTCTTCACTGTCCGGCAACGCACAAAGCCATTCGCCCTGCGGTCCGACGGCAAAACTGCTTCCCCAGAACACGATGCCGCCGGTTCGTTCCGAGGGGTCGGGTTCGTGTCCCACCCTGTTCACCGCCACCAGCGGCAATCCGTTTGCGACGGCGTGGCCGCGCTGGACAGTCTGCCAGGCCTCCAACTGACGTTTTTTCTCTTCTGCCGTGTCGCTGCTTTCCCAGCCGATGGCCGTCGGATAAATCAAAATGTCGGCGCCGCGCATGGCCATCAGCCGCGCCGCCTCGGGAAACCACTGATCCCAGCAGACCAGCACGCCCAGCTTCCCGACGGAAGTGGAAATCGGGTAGAAGCCCGAATCGCCCGGCGCGAAATAGTATTTTTCGTAATAGGCGGGGTCGTCGGGGATGTGCATCTTGCGGTATTTTCCAGCGATGGAACCGTCTTTTTCTATCACCACAGCCGTGTTGTGGTAAAGGCCTGCCGCCCGTTTTTCGAAAAGCGAGAGTATCAGCACCACACCCGTTTCTTTTGCCAGTGCGCCGAATAACTCCGTCGAACGGCCGGGGACGGTCTCAGCCCAATCGAACCGAGCCGGATCTTCCGTCTGGCAAAAATACAGGCTGTTGTGCAATTCCTGGAGGACGACTAACTGCGCCCCCTGTTCCGCACACCGGCGTATCCCGGCCTGCAATCCGGCCATGTTTGTCGCCGTGTCGGCCGTGTTATGCTGCTGTACAAGTCCTGTTTTCATATCTCATCCATTTTATCGAATTTCCAATTATCCGTTACTCCTTTCGGGAACTGCATCGTGACGCAGTGCAGCGATCCGTGCTGTTTTATCAGCGGCGTGCAGTCGATGCCCGTCACCTGCCTGTCAGGAAAAGCCTGCTGTAGGACAGCCTGTGCCTGCCTGTCCTTCGCGCTGCCGTAGAAGGGGAGCAGCACGGCGCCGTTGAGAATTAAAAAATTGGCATACGTGGCAGGCAGCCGTTCGCCTTCCCGGACAATCCGGTCGGCCATAGGCAGCGGAATCAGCCGGTAGGGTTTGCCCTCCGCCGTGCGGAACGACTGCAGTTCTTCTTCCATCGCCCGCAGTTCGCGGAAATGTTCATCCGCCGTGTCCGTACATTGCACGTATGCAATGGTGTCTGCGTCGCAGAAGCGTGCCAGCGTGTCGATGTGTCCGTCCGTATCGTCGCCTGCCAGATGGCCGTTTTCCAGCCAGAGTATACGTTTTGCACCGGAAAAGGATTTCAGGGCAGCTTCGATTTGCGTTCTGTTCATGCCGTCGTTCCGTCCGGCCGAGCACAGGCATTTCGTCGTGGTCAGCAGCGTGCCTCTGCCGTCCGATTCGATGCTTCCGCCTTCGAGCACGAAGGGCGTCATGTCTATCCGTTCCACTTCCGGCGCGAAGGTATGCATCCGAAACAGCCTTTCGGTTATCAGGTTGTCGCGGCCGGCAGGATACTTCATTCCCCAGCCGTTGAACACGAAGTCGCAAATCTTCGGCATGTCGTTTTTGAGCACGGTAATACCGCCGTGGTCGCGCGCCCACGTGTCGTCCGTCGCCATCTGCCGGAAGATGACGCGGCGCCCGTCGACGGCTCCCAACTGTGCGCGTACTTTTTCTTCGTCCGCACACACAATCAGAGCCGTTTCCCGCTTCATCACCTCCCATGCGATGGCGACGAAACAGGCGACGACCTCGTCCAATATCGGCAGCCAGTCGGTATCTTCGTGCGGCCACGTCAGTTGCACCGCACTCTGGGGATACCACTCGGCCGGAAAAACGATTGTGTCCATACGCTCTGTACCCGTTTGTTTTTGACGGCGTAAAAGTAGTATTTTTTATCGATTCATCCTGCGGGACGGCCGAAAAATTCGGGATTTGAACTGCACCGGTTCTTCAAAAAAAAATGATTCATCATAAAAAAGATGAGGATGAACGGGAATTATCAATGTATTTTCGCAGATACAATAAAAAAAATCGTACCTTTGCGAACATATAAATAATATTGAAGTAACATTTTAAAATTATCAGACCTTATGAAATGCAAAAAATTCAGAATCGAAGACCTTCGGCACGAAGAATGGTTCCAGTTCTACACCGAGTTCAAAACGCTGGCGGGACAGTACACTCCCTCGGCATTAAACATCGACGTGCTTTTTGTGACGTTCGTCACCCTGTATGCCGGCGCCGACGAAGCGCTGGAAATCATTCGCAAGAGCGCCACTACCGA
>JAISXP010000115.1 GCA_031270465.1 Tannerella sp.
CAGATATGTTTTCTTTCCGGAGCATCGGGATGTTTTATCCATCGGGCAGACTGCCAGTCCGCCTCATGCAGCAGTCCGGTGACGAAACTGGCCGGTTCGCTCCACGCCGAAGGCTGTCCCTCGCTGTCGAACACCTGCACTTTCCAGAAATATTTGTGTCCGGAGACCAGCTCTTTTCCGCCGAAAGGCACGAGCACGGATTGTGGCGACATGACTTTTCCGCTGTTCCATACATCGCCGTCCCCCTGTGCCAGTCGCGACGAATCGCTTGCCACCAGTACCTGCCAGGCCGTTTGTTTTTGTCCCCGCGTACAGGCCGGATCAAGAAGTTTCCAGCTGAAACGCGGCCTCTCCGTGTCGATTCCCACGGGATTCGTCCTGTATTCACACTGTAAACCGGCAGGAATCAGCCGCGCCGGAAGTGCTGTTTTACCGGCAAACCCTGAAACGCTGCACAGCAAAAATAATAATATAAAAGTTCTTTGCATAATGTGTTCTTTTTGAAATTTTAATATGATGCAAAGATAAGTGTTTTTTCGTATACTTTTACGGTAATCTGCAAACTTGCATCATGTTTGCCTGGAAAATTAACAGGCAACGCATCCCTCCCCGGGCACCTTTCAGATTGTCGTACCCATTCGGACAGGGTGTGAACCTCGTCTGAACAGGCGCGACAATTTGAATTGCCGTGCCGGAACATACCGCTGCCCCGGCACAGCGAAAAGATTATCTGTACCCTTCCGTTTGTTTCAGGTTGGGATTCAGTCTCAATTCCCTCGAAGGAATCGGGAAGAAGGTTTCATACGATTCAAATTCGAAATCTCCGGAAGAAAAGGCCATGGAGGCTCGCGTCGGCGTGGTCGGATTCTCCATTTCATATTTTCCGTATGCACTCATAAAGGCAGCCAGTTCCGTCTGGGTCATGGTGCGCTTCAAATCGAACCAGCGATGATTTTCAAAGGCCAGTTCGATTCGCCTTTCGTGCAGGATTTTTTCGCGAAACGCTTCCTTTGTCAGGCCGCTAACCGTCGGCAATCCGGCGCGTTGACGGATTTGATTCAGGTATTCATGTGCTTCGACGGTCGGCCCTTCCGTTTCGTTGATGGCTTCTGCCAGCGAGAGCAGCACTTCGGCATACCGCATCAGTGGCCAGTTGTCGTCCGGGCGTCCCTCGATTGAATGGGGATGGTTATACTTGTTGATGTAGGGTACAGGCGTCCACGCGCCGTCGTTGTTGGTATAACCTTCCTTCAGAGAGACCTCCTTCCGCAAATCGCCTTCTTCGTAACTCCGGATGATTTCCAGCGTCGGTATGTTCCATCCGCCGCCGTTTCTTCCGGGAAAAGGAATCACGGCGCCATACGACTCTCGTGGGTAAAAAGTATACAGGAACCCGCTGTATTCACCCAAATCGTTGTTGCCCTGAAACTGGACATCCATGATGGATTCGGCGTGATTCTTCTTCACCGGGTCGAACACGTCGGCATAGTCGGGTAGCAACTGATACCCCCCCAGCCGGGTCACCTGCCGGAATGCTGCCATGGCTTCCGCATACTGTCTGCGTGCCAGGAATGTCCGTCCCTGAAGCGTCAGCGCAGCTCCTTTGGTCGGCAAGCCTGTCTTTGCGGCGGTAACGGGAAGGGCATCTACTGCAAACTTCACGTCGCCGTCAATCAGTGCGTAGACCTCGGATACGGGAGCGCGTTCGTATTGCCAGGCTTCATCGGGATTGGTGATCGGTTCGGTTACGATGATGACGTCGCCGAAAAACTGAACCAATTGGAAATAGTAATACGCCCGCATAAACCTCATCTGCCCCTCGAAGCCCGTTTTCACGGTTTCGCCGAAAGAGGCATTCTGAAGCCTCGACAGGACAATGTTGATATTGGCCAGATAGGAGTAAAGCCCGTTATAGAGATTGTAGGGGCCGATTTGCTCCAGCGTATTGGGATTTATCTGCCAGTATTCGATGGCTTCCAGACCGGGAGCCTGCCCCCGGTCTTCGGTGTTGAAATGAACGGTCGTATTGTCCGTTATCATTTCGCTGCACTGCCATGCGTTGGATACGTATTCCTGCAATTGGGAATACACGCCGTTGGCGGCCTGTTCAAACTGCGTTTCCGTCTGGTAAAAACTTCCGGAGTTCAGTTTCATGGGGTCGCTTTTGTCCAGGAAATCGCTGCTGCATGCACACAAGACAAGCAGGAACAGTATAAGAGATATATTGAAGATCTTTTTCATATTATTACTTGTTAGTTGATTAGAATGAAATTGTAGTACCGACCGAGAAGATACGCGGGACGGGATAGGCCTCGTCGTCCCGACCCGGATTGATTCCTCCATTCAGGTCTATGTCCGGATTGCTTCCGGGATAGTTCGTAATGAGGAACAGGTTTTCGGCATTAAGGAAGAATCTGGCGCCTTTCAGCAGCTTGCTTCCGCGGGGAATCGTATATCCGATCGAAATGTTTTTGACCCAGGCGTGACTTGCGTCATAGACGTACCTGGAACTGGTCTCGCGCTCCCATTTCCACGTGTTGGACGTCGGATAAAGACCTTTTCCCGGATTTTCGGCAGACCTCCACCTGTATTTGGCGTCCTGGGCGACGTTGAATATGCCGTCCAGATTGCCGAGCGTCCCTTCAATGTTCCGGATCAGGTCATATCCCTGCGCGCCGGTAAACAGTACATTCAAGTCGAAATTCCGGTAGTCGGCGGCCAGTGTCAGCGCCCAGACGAATTTGGGGTGAGGATTCCCGATGAGCACCATGTCCTGAGCATCATACGTGATTTCACCGTCGCCATTAGCATCCCAGTATTTGTAGACGCCGGGGATGGCTCCGTCCTGTTTTGGCGAATTGGCAATCTCTTCTTCGGTATTGAAAATTCCCAGCATCTTGAAACCGTAGTACATGCCGATCGGCTCGCCAACCACCGACCGGTTGTAATAGTTGTAGAAGTTGTAATTCTCGATAAAATCATTTTCTCCCATGATTTCAAGGACTTTGTTACGGTTGAAGGTGATGTTGAAATTTCCCCGCAGGTTGAGGTCTCTGGTGATGCGGTTTTTGTAGTCAATCGCCAATTCGACGCCCCTGTTCTGCACTTTACCCACATTGGTATAGGTGCTCGAAAAACCTGTGATAATGGGAATATCCCTTGAAAGCAGCATATTGTCTGTAATCCGGTTATAATATTCCGCGGTAAAAATCAGTTTGTTTTCGAACAGTGACAGGTCCAGTCCCAAATCCAGCGCGTTCGACCGTTCCCAACCCAATTGTGTATTGGAGAAGGAACTGAGCGTGACACCCGGAGCCAGGCTTCCGCCGAGAATATAGTTGGCTTTGCTCAATCCTGCAAGGCTCGGGTAGTTTCCGATGCTGTTGTTGCCGGTAACGCCGTAGCTGGCTCTCAGTTTCAGGTTGCTTAACCAGGATAACCGGGGCATGAACGGTTCTTCAGACAGTCGCCATCCCAAAGATGCGGAAGGGAAAGTTCCCCACTTGTTGTCTGCTCCGAATCGCGAACTGCCTTCCCTCCGGTATGAGGCCGAGAACAGGTAGCGGTCTTTGAAGTTGTAGCCGATGCGTGCGAAATAGGCGAGCAGGCTCCAGTCATAAAAATCGGAGGAGACGGAAAAAGTTTCCGCATTCTGAAATACGCGTATTTCATCGTTCGGAAATTTGGAACCGGAACCGTACATTTGGGAGTAGTTCTCTTCCTGGGCTGTGTATCCCAGCATCGCGTCAAAAGCATGATCGCCGATCTTTTTGTTATACGTCAACAGAAGGTCGGCACTGTAATTCAGCGTTTCCCTGGCCCACTCCGCCATACTTGCATTGCGCGGAGGCGGCGCATTGGTACCCGCTACCGTCGAGGGACGGAAATCATTTCTCCTGAGATTGAGCAGCGATACGTTCACGGACGGTCTGAACTTGAAGTCTTTCAGGAAGGTGATTTCCACGTATCCGTTGGAAAGCAGCCGGTTGATATTCTGTATGTTTTTGGTTTCATGCAGTACCATGACCGGGTTGGCATACCCCCAGACACCGTCATATCCGCCGATGTACGCCTTCCAGGTGCCGTCTTCATTGTATACCGGTTCCCTCGGATCCATCGTGTAAGTCTGCCCGATGATGGCATCGCGTCCTTCCGTTCCGATCAGCCGTTCGTTCGAACGGGAGCCTGCAATGTTCCATCCGATCGAGATGTATTCGTTAAACTCGCCCTGGATATTCGCTCTGGCGTTGAACCGTTCGAAGTTCGTTTCTATCACGGCGCCTTCCTGCCTCAGATAGCCGACGGACAAAACCGACTTTATTTTTCCGGCGCCTTCGGCAAGGGTGACATTGTAGTTCTGAACGGAAGCGTTGTTGTTGACAATTTCGTCGAACCAGTCGGTCGAGTATTTCGTCTGCTCCGGGTACCTGAAACTGATCGGCACTTCTTCGAGAGCGGGTTCTCTCTTTTCGGAATACCTGATTCGGTCTTCGAAACTTTCTTTCTTGAAATACGCATATTCAACGCCGTTCATCACTTTGGTTCTCCGTCCGTCCGGAATATTCTGGATGCCGTAGCTTGCATCGAAACTCAGTCTGAGTTCTCCTTCCTTGGCGCCTTTCGTCGTGATCAGTATTACACCGTTGGCTCCGCGCGCTCCGTAGATGGCGGTAGAAGCCGCGTCTTTTAGAATGGAAATCGACTCAATATCATTGGGATTCAAACTCTGCTGTGCGGAAGTTCCGATCGGGAATCCGTCCACGACATAGAGTGGAGCGCTCGAAGCGCCAAGCGAGCCAAGTCCCCGGATGGTGATGTCCATTTCCCGACCGGGCGTACCGGACTTCTGCTTGACCACCACGCCGGGCGCCTGCCCCTGAATCAGGCGGGTGGCATCCAGCCCGTGTATATCGCCGAGGTTGTCCAGGTCAATCACCGAGATGGCCGACGTGATGTCGCCCTTCCGCTTCGTACCGTATCCGACAACGACTACTTCTTCGAGCGCTTTCGTGTCTTCTCTCAGCACGATTTGAAACGTGTTCCGGCCGTTCACCGGTATTTCCTGGCTGACATACCCGATGTAGGAAATCTGCAAAACGGCATTTTCCGAAACGGTCAGAGCAAAGGCGCCGTTCACATCGGTAATGATTCCGTTCACAGTGCCTTTTTCCACTACGTTTGCGCCGATAACAGGCTCGCCCTTTTCGTCGACTACCGTCCCCGTCAGCCTGACCCTGTCCTGCTGTACGATGTACGGCGTCGTCCGTACCATATCACTCTGCCGCCTGTCGTTCGCGTGCGGATTTCCCACGTCTCCGAACAGCTGAGCAGGTGAAACAAACCCGACTGCAATAAATAATACAGTCGCAATACAAAAAGTTTTTCTTTTCATCTGTTTTTTTTAATGAATGATTATTACTAGGAAAATATAAAACCAAGGCTCCATATTCCTTTAAATTACGGGGCCTTGTGTTTTTGAGTTTCGAATGTGCAGGTTGCTGTTTTGCGTCAGAGCACGCGAAAGACTTTCCGGATGTTGTACCGGAAACGAATGTTGGGAACGAAGAAAAAAAATGATACGCTAAAACGACGAAAACGGAAGAAAAAACAGCAACCTGTGTGCCGTTAAATAATTGTTTTTCTTTATTATACGCGCGCGCGACACCAAGCGCATTCTCTCTCTCTCTCTCTCTCTCTCTCTCTCTCTCTCTCTCTCTCTCTCTCTCTCTAATAAATAATCCGTCACGACCAAAATTATAGCCGTTAAAGATTTCTAATATTTCGTTATGTACGGAGAGGATATACATTATCTATACTGTTTTTCTTTCATTAAATTTTGACTGCAAAAATACACGTCTTTTTTTATCTCGATGCATCTTTCGCCGATTTTTTTTGCATGGTAATGCTTTTTTAACTAAACGAAACTCACAGGAACTGTTTTACGGAAGCGGCATGACGGAAGAAGAAGCGGAAAGTTTCGTGCAGCAAATGCACGAATACATCGAGCGATTTGTTTACAGGAGATTTTATCCCTAATCGCAGTATGCGTAGCATATCAGCCGGAACCGATGCGAATCGTTCACTTGCAGAACGCATAACAAGGTTGGTAGGGGGCGAGGACGGCATATTGTCGGCAAAGCAGCAAGAGCCGCAAAACGACACGAGCGAATTGGAAAAAGAGATAGACCGCTTGGTATATGAACTGTATGGACTGACGGAAGAGGAGATAAAAATAATCGAAGGAGGAAATTGAATCAACCGAATACGGAACGGCATATACGCTGGGCATTCCCAATATGGAAGTCAACAGAGCGTTACTGACAGAGATACTGCTCTCTTACGGAAATTACCCGTCGGACAGGGTGGATGTACTGCGCGAAAAGGTTGCCGCAAGCCTCCGCAGCTACGACGAACAGGGCTTTGCCGACTGCCTCGAAACGCTTGTCTCCACCGTTCCAAATAAATTGAAAATGAACAGTGAATCGCATTACCACACACTCGTGCTGATATGGTTACGTTTTCTGGGTCTCGAAGTTCATCCCGAAGTATCAAGCAACTTCGGTCGCGCCGACGCCGTAGGGAAATAGCCGGGACTGACGGTCGTCGCCGAACTGAAATACAGTAAAAAGGAGGATGCCGAAACGTTGCTTGACAGGGCAATGACACAAATCCATGAAAAGAAATATTACAGTCCGTATACTGGGAAAGTCCTGCTGCTGGCCATCGCTTTTTCGGGAATAGACGTCCGGTGCAGGATGGAGGTGGTGAACAGAGAGTGAATGAACAGAGCCATTCCGCACGAAGTAAAAAATTACTCTTCATTAACTGTTTTTACGTAATACATCCATCATACAGACACTGTACAGGAACGTGCGACCGGAACTTATACCTGACGCAGTCCAATTTGGTAAATTAAGGTTAAATACATCCATTCGAACGATGTTCTATCCCGCGATGTTCTACCCCGGCACACAGGTAGAACATGCAGTAATAAATCGGAACGGGGTGGGGACCTCCGTCCGGGCGGCAATTCTGTATCTCCCCCACCCTATGTTTTGCGCTTTGCTGTTTTCTTTTTCTCTTTCTGAAACATTTCGAGCTGTTTTTGCAGCCGTTCGATTTCTTCCGACTGGTTCTTGATCATGGTCAGCAGCGAGTGCAGTTCCTCGTTGTCGACACACGACGGGTATTGCGCTTCGACGCGCAGGATAAAGTCGGACAGCACGTTCATGTAGTTGTTAAACGCATCGTACGGATTGTCGTAGGGACTGAACATGTTGTAATGCTTCGTGTTCATGTAGTAGAAGTGGTCGCTGCTCTGCAGGTATGTCCAGTCCTGCCTTATGCGGCGGTCTTCACAGAGGCGCACGCGCTCGCTTATCTCGTTGATTTTGCGGAAGGCTTCCTGCTGCAACACGTTGCCCAGCCACGAACTGCAGTCTTTTTCCTCGTCGACCCACGACATGGGATAAGGCACAACGACGGTATCGACCGGCCGGCCGGATTCGAGTATCTCGGAGGGCAGCGCAAACGTGATGCCATTCCTCTCGGCATACTGCGGCAGCGCCTTGAAAAACTCGAAGATGCCCGTCTCGGCGCCCTGCATCGAACCGAGCACTTCGTAGTTCATGAAGATGTTGAATACCTGTTCGGCTTCGGGTGTCGAGGCTATCCACGAGATGTACTTGTCGGCCGTCAGCGGATACTCGTTCCACGAATAGTTGCTGAAACGGAAAGACAGGTCTTCGCTGAAGCGGTCGTTCTTCAGCAGCAGTTTCAGTT
The DNA here is from genome assembly GCA_031270465.1 of Tannerella sp. GTDB lineage: Bacteria > Bacteroidota > Bacteroidia > Bacteroidales > Tannerellaceae > Tannerella. The sequence goes on from JAISXP010000115.1 coordinate 7,783, forward strand.
GCGGATTCGCCGCGGAGGCGTACACATAATTCGGACTTTTCCATCCCAGTACGTGCTTTGCCCCTTCGGTCAGCATCCCCCTGAAACCCATTCTGTATACGAGATCGGATATTTCGTCGGAATAGATCAGTTCCGTATTTCTGAATACCGCGGGCTGCACGCCGAAGAGCGCGTACATCTTGTCGCGGTGCTTCTTCACCTGGTCTTCAAACTCGTCCGCATCGCCCAGCGAGGCAAGCGAGTGGGCATACGTTTCGGTCAGCAGTTCCACGCTTTCGAGCCGTGCAAGTTCTCTGAAACTGTCGAGCGCTTCGGGCGAGTAGATTTCCATCTGTTCCGCGGCCGTGCCCGAAATGGAAAACGCCACCTTGAACCGCCCGCCGCTCGTGCGAATCATCTCCCGTATGGCGCGGTTGGCCGGCAGGTAGCATTTCCCTGCGATGCGGCGGAATATTTCCTCGTTCTGGAAATCGTCGTAGTAGTAATGGCTGTTACCGATATCGAAAAACCTGTACCGCCTCAGACGGAACGGCTGGTGTATCTGAAAATAAAAACAGATTGTTTTCATAATATATAAAATTTTTAGTTCAAAACACTTTCGTAAACGCGGCGCACTTTTTGCCCCGCATATTCCCACTTGATGCCGTTCACCTCCTTCAGTCCCTCTTCCTGCAGGAAGGCGTGCAGGCGGGGATACGAGATGAGGCCATAGATGGCGCCGGCGAGCGCGTCGATGTCCCAGTAGTCCACCTTGATGGCATGGTTCAGTATCTCGGCGCATCCCGACTGTCTGGAGATGATGGACGGCACGCCGCACTGCATCGCCTCCAGGGGCGAGATACCGAACGGTTCCGAGACGGAAGGCATCACGTACACGTCGCTCGCCCGGAAGATCTCGTAGACCTGCTTGCCCTTCATGAAGCCGGTAAAATGGAAACGGTCGGAGATGTGCCGCGCAGCTGCCAGGCGAATCATCCTGTCCATCATGTCGCCGCTGCCGGCCATGACGAAACGCACGTTGTCCGTCTTTTTCAGGACTTTTGCCGCCGCTTCGACGAAATATTCAGGGCCCTTCTGCATCGTAATCCGCCCGAGGAAGGTGACGATCTTGTCCGTCACGCCGCGTTTGTCGGTAATCGACAGGATTTCCCTGCCAAGCGGCTCGACGGCGTTGTGCACGGTGACGACTTTGTCCGGATGCTGGTGATACTTTTCGATGACGGTCTGCCGCGTCAGATTGCTGACGGTAATAATCCTGTCCGCATAGTCCATGCCGTTCTTTTCGATGTGATACACATCGGGGTTTACGTTCCCGCGGCTGCGGTCGTAGTCCGTCGCATGTACGTGGATGACGAGCGGCTTGCCGCTGACCACCTTCGAATGGATGCCGGCGGGATAGGTGAGCCAGTCGTGCGCATGAATGATGTCATACTGTTCGGTGCGTGCAATTACGCCTGCCACGATGGAATAGTTGTTGATTTCTTCCGGCAAGTTGTCGGGATACCGTCCCGAAAATTCGATGCATCCCAGGTCGTCCACATGGCGATAGCTGAAATCGTCGTAGATGTGGTTGCGCAGTTCAAAGTATTTCGCGGGGTCCATAAATGTGGACAGCCGCCGGAACACGTAGTCGTAGTTCACGTCGCGCCAGACTATCGGAGTGTGACATGCGCCGATGATTTTCAGGAAACTCTGGTCTTCGTCGCCCCACGGTTTGGGCATCACGAACGTGATTTCCATGTCGGACTGCATCGACAGACCTTTTATCAGGCCGAAACTTGCAGTCCCCAGTCCGCCCAGTATATGCGGCGGAAATTCCCATCCATACATTAAAGCTTTCATCTTTGTGCAGTCTGTTTATTCTTCATTATATGTTTTTATCCTGTCGATGACCTGCAGGACGGCCGATATGCTCATCAGGAACGAGAAGGCGCCGCGTGCGGCAAACGGCGGATTCCCGTCGAATACTTCCGAAATAGAGCCGATGCAGTGTTGCGAAATTTCCTCTTCGAGGCTGATAAGCATCCGTTCGGCAAACAGCACGCCGCCCTGTTTGAACAGGTCGAGGTATGCCGTCAGGTACATCCCTATCAGCCACGGCCACGCTGCACCCTGGTGATACGCAAGGTCGCGCTCGTATTGCGACCCCGAGCAGTTGGGGCGGTATCCGTTGCTTTTTGGACTTAGCGAGCGGAGGCCATTCGGTGTAAGCAGTTCTTTGGTGACGATGTCGAGTGCCATCTTCTTCTGCGTGCGCGACAGTGGCGAACAGGCGCAGGCCAGCGCGATGACCATGTTGGGACGCACACTCCAGTCGCGGTTCGCCCCGTCCACGTAGTCGAAGAGGTAGTTGTGTTCATTCACGAATGTAGCGGGAAACGACGTATCCAGCGCCTGAATCAGTCTGTCGAGATGCTCCGTTGCCGTGTCGCCGCTCAGTTCTTTTGCAAAGCAGAGCGCATTGTACCAAAGAGCGTTGTGCTCGACGATATATCCCGAACGCGGGATAACCGGCTTGCCGTTCGACATGGAATTCATCCACGTGACGGGCTTGTTCCTGCCGTCGCAGTACAGCAGTCCGCCGTCGGCAAGCTTCAGGTTGGGATGTTTCCGGGCGATGATGTACTCGACAATCTCGTGTACCGTGTCGCCGTACAGTTCTTTTGCTTCGTCCAGTCCCTTTTTGAATCTGAACTGCTGTATGCACCATACAGCCCAGAGCAACACGTCGGGTTCGCTGATTTCGCGGATGACTTTGTCCGGCATCCCGGTGCGCATGAATGTTTGCAGGGCGGGAATGGCCGTCTGCATCAGTTGCCGGTAAATATGTTCCTCGTCTATGCAGAGCGTGGCGCCTGCCATGGCGATAAACAGGTCTCGCGCACGTACCTTAAACCACGGATAGCCTGCCAGCAGATAGATGTCTGCGCCGTTGTTCGGGCGGTATGCCATCTGGTGTACCGAGTTTTTCAGGCAGTTGAAGAAACTCGAGCGGGGCGTGCGGTCTTTCACTTCCTCCTCGAACTGCTGCGGAAGTTTTGCAAGCCCCCTGCGCTGAATGTCGCCTGCGCAAAAGACAATGCTTTCGTGCTTGCGGATGGGCAGTTCGAAATAGCCCGGCACGAGCAGGTCTTCCTTGTATTCGTATCCCCGCTCCTGTTCCTTCGGGTATTCGATGCCGTTGTACCAGTATGGTTCGTACACAAATTCGGGTTTTTTGTTGAACTGCATGTAGAGGTTGGGATAGTTTGCGTAGAGGCACATCTTGATGCCGTTGGGCACTTCCTGATACGACAGGTTGGCATGGTCGTTGCTGTGCGTAAGATCCTTGACGCTGCGGAATGCAAGGAAGGGACGGAAGCGGAGCGTGGTAGGCGAATGTGCGTCCAGCAGGGTATACTTGATCAGTATCTGGTTGTCCGTCTTCGAGAAAACCTTCTCCTTGGCAAGTATTACTCCGCCGACGCGATACACCGTGCGAGGCACTACGTCCATCGTATATTCGCGGATGTACTTGTGGCCGTTCGGACTGAAGTTGTTGCCTTCATACTTGTGAATGCCGAGGTTGAACGCGGCGCCGTGCTGAATCACCGCCTCGTCAAAAGATGAGAGCAGAACGTGATTCTCGTCGTCAATCCCGGGCACGGGCATCACCAGCACGCCATGATATTTTCGCGTATTGCAGTCTACTATCGTCGTGCAGTGATATGCGCCCTTCCGGTTAGTCCTGAGCACTTCCCGCAACAGCGATTCTTCGAGATTGATCAACATCGTTTTATCAAACTTAAGGTAACTCATAAGCTGCCTGTATTAATTAGTTTATTAATCATATATTTTGTTATTGCAAACCAAACATACGAACAAGTTTTCAATACAACAAGAATTTTCGCGGTTTTTTTTTGGCAAAAAATATGTTTCACAACATAACTGCATACAGCAGCCTGAAAAACAGGCGATAATTGTCGAGGTTGCCATTTGTTTCAAATTGGGTTTCGAATTGGGTTTCGACCTCGTTTTCTCAAAAAGGCATCATCTTTCCACCGGACTCCTGTCTTCTTTCATCGGGCAATCCTGCGTACAGTTGCCACATGATGGATGTTTTTTGGACGGAGCGAACAGGCGGTATATTTTCCATCCGGCGTATGCCAGAGCGAGCGTTCCGATGATGATAATTGCGATTTCCTGCCACATGCGCGTCGACCTTTCTTTCAGACAAACAGACTTCCGATCCGGTAAATGACAAACGAGACGCACCATGCCAGTGTGCAAGTGTACGCAATGACGAATGCGCCCCATTTCCATGAATGGGATTCCTTTACGATGGCGGTAATGGTCGATATGCAGGGGAAATATATCAGCACAAGGAACATCAGGCTGAGAGCTACTAAAGGCGTAAATACGGGATTTCCTTTGGCATCCGTACTCTCTTTCAGTCTTTCGGTTAACTGCACCCCGTCGGTATCCTCGCCCGTGTACAATACGCTTAATGTGCTTACTACGACTTCCTTCGCCATCATTCCCGTCAGCAGGCTCACGCTGATTTTCCAGTCGAATCCCAACGGACTTAACACGGGCTGTATGGCGCGGCCGATATGGCCTATATACGAATTTTCCTGATGTGCAATTGCTCGTATTCGGCTCAATTCGGCTATTTTACTTTCTTTTTCCTGTTGAGGCAGGACAGACTGTTCGATAGTCGCTATCTGCTGTTCGCATTGTTTCTCCTGCGCTTCCTGTCTGGGGAAATATCCTAAAAACCAGATGATAATCGATGCGGCGAGGATGATTCCGCCCATTTTGCGCAGATACTGTTGTGCCTTGTCCCACATGTGAATAAGTATCGAACGGGCAGTCGGCATCCGGTAAGGCGGGAGTTCCATCACGAAAGGCACATCTTCTTCCCTGAAAAAAAAGCGTTTGAACAACCGAGCCATCACGATGGCAAGCAAAATGCCCGAAGTGTACAGTATGAAAAGTACCAGTCCCGCATGTTCGGAGAAAAATGCGCCGATAAAAATCAGATACACAGGCAACCGCGCACTGCAACTCATCAGCGGATTGATCAGCATCGTGAGGATGCGGCTGCTGCGGCTTTCAATTGTCCGGGACGACAGTATAGCCGGCACATTGCAGCCAAAACCCATTATCAATGAAATAAATGACTTGCCGTGCAATCCCATTTTGTGCATTAGCCTGTCCATGATGAACGCTGCCCGCGCCATATAGCCGGAGTCTTCCATCAGCGAGATAAAGGCGTAGAGAATCACGATGTTGGGCAGGAAAACGATGACGCCGCCCACGCCGGTGATGATGCCGTCTACCAGCAGGTCTTTCAGCGGGCCTTCCGTCATGTGGAGTTGTACGAACTGGCTCGTGATACCCACCAGGTCTTCGATCCAGTTCATGGGATACTCCCCGAGCCGGAATGTGGTTTCGAACATGATCCACATAAACAGCAGGAATATAGGAAATCCAAGCACCTTGTGCGTCGTGAAGGCGTCAATTATCCGGGTATGGGTTATTTCCGTGATTTTGTTTGGTGTGAACGTTTCGCGCAGCGCCCCCGAAATAAACCCGTAACGCGCATCGGTAAAGGCGGTTTCGCTATCCGTCAGCAACAGAGTTTCAATCTGTGCAATATTTTTGTCCCTATCCCTGAATATGTTTTTGTTCAATGGAATCTGCCGGATATATTCTTCGGTTTTGGTGTCCCGTTCCAACAATTTAATGGCCAGATAGCGTTTCGACTGACTGTCTTCGATATGTCCATTTGCCTGCAGGGCGTCCCTCACCTGCAGGATGCCTGTTTCGAGTGTTTGGCCGTAATTGATATGTACGTGGCGCAATACAGGGTCTGTCCCTTCGTATATCTGGATGATGCGGTCGAAAAGTTCCCGGAGGCCTTTTCCTGTTCGTCCGTTTGTCGGCACCATCGGTATGCCAAGCATTCTGGACAGCGAAGGATAATCAAATTCATCCGCATTTTTCTTCAGGACGTCGAACATGTTGAGAGCCATCACGGTACGCATGTCCATATCTATCAGTTGGCAGGTCAGGTACAGATTTCGTTCGAGATTTGAAGCATCGACTACATTGATGATTACGTCGGGATATTCGTTGTTCAGGTAGTCGCGAACATATCTTTCTTCGGCAGTAGCGCTTGACAGTGAGTATGTTCCGGGCAGGTCAACAAGATTGAACGTGTAACCGTTTTGTTTAAATTCGGCCTTTTTCGCGTCGACGGTCACGCCGACGTAGTTACCTACATGTTCATGTGCGCCTGATGCACAATTGAACAGAGATGTTTTTCCCGAATTGGGATTTCCAACCAGTGCGACGTTGATTGTTTTTCCTTTTTTCAGGGCAATGCTGTGCAAATCTTCCTGAGAATAAGTATAGTCGGGGCACGCCGTTTCGGACGTTTCTGCAAGGGTATCCCTTTGTTCTGTCGGAGAAACAACCTCAATCAGGCTCGCATCGTTTCGCCGGAGCGATACGTCGTACCCCATAATCCGATACTGAATAGGGTCTTTGAGCGGCGCATTCTGAATCACCCGTACTTCTTTTCCTCGAATGAATCCCATTTCCGTGATTTTCCTGCGAAACACGCCTCGCCCCATAACCTTGACAATCAGTCCGCTGTCCCCTGTTTTAAGTTCTGATAATTTCATCACGCTAATTTGGGACAAAAATACGACATATCAACAGATTTCAAATACCTACAAATGGGTATTCTTCATGCCGGGCAGGGAGATTTGTAGCAGGATTATATGCTTTTGCAAACGACCAAAAACTTACAATTCATGCAAAATTACTAAATAAAATTAAATCATTCTGCGTTTTTTTGCCGGCCTCAAAAAAATGCCGTACTTTTGACCGACCGTTCAGTCAAAAAAAGGTTAAATAAAAGATGCCGAGGACAAAAGAACAAAACGAAGCCATCAGGGCGGAGAAGCGGCAAATGATAATGGAAGCTGCCTTG
>JAISXP010000072.1 GCA_031270465.1 Tannerella sp.
GAAACAATTTTGGTAAAGTAAGCAATTTACTAAAATTATTATTCGAAGGGAGAGGCAGGCCGTGAGGTTTGCCTCTTTCTGTTTTTTTCAACACGGAGACACAAAGGACACGGAGATTCAAAAAGCAGCGCAGTCGAGACATCCGCCGTCAAAATCGCAACAGGTTGATTTGCGCCACGTCGGGACAAAGATTCAGGGGTTTTCGGCAGGAGCGCACGGAGATTTCAGGACTATCGGCTGTAGTGCTGTCGGTATATTCTGTCGTAGGCGCCGCTGTCGCGAATGTTTTGCAGCCAGCGGTTGAGACTGTCGGCAAGGACGGCTGCGTCTTTTCTGACTGCCCACGACTGTAGCTGGGTGAAACTTATGTCCGTATCGATGTCCAGTTCGGCGAATTGTTTTTTCGACAGCTGTGCGATTTGCCGGTCGCATACGGCGAAGTCGATGTCGCCTTTGGCTACCATGATGCAGAGCTGTTCGGAGGAGTAGAGCGGGTCTTCGACGACGAAAATCGTGTCTCCTATTTCTTTTTGGAGGTTATTGAGGCGCAGGAGAGCTGGCGAATTTTCGGGTACATGGAGCGTTTTGTGCGCCAGGTTCAGCTGGTTTCTGAGCGGTTCGGTTCCGCCGGCTGCGGCGGTACGCTGCACCAGCACCTGCCTGTTGAGCACGACCGGTTCGAGAAAGAGATATTTTTCCTTCAGTTCGCCGGTGACGGGTATGTTCCGGGCGATGATGTCGTACTGGTTGGTAGAAAGCCCGTAGAAGCTTTTTTCGAGATTCATCTCCAGATACATCAGGACTTCCATGTCGGCCTGCCGGGCTATTTCGCGGCACAGGGCGTACTGGAAGCCTTCGATTTGGCTGCCGTCCGCGACGTAGTAACCGGCCTGTCCGTATTCGGTGACGATGCGCAGGACGCCTTCCCGGCGTATTTCCGGATAGTCGCGCACGGGTACCGGTTTGAAGTAAATCAGCATAGCCATGATGCAAATGACCGCGAGCAGCAGAACGATATATGTCTTCAGTAATTTTCCGGTAAACATGGCACTGTCAGTTGTTGAACATTACGGACAGTCCCATCTTTATCAGCATCGGGTTCGTCGGGTAGTGCGGCATCGAGAAGTATTCGGGATGGTCGATAATCAGACTGCCAAGGTTGTATCCGGTGATAAAGAAACGAGTCTGCTTCAGGTGGAAATTGGCGTAGGCGTTGAGCAGCGGATAGTTGCCGGTCTTTATTTTGTCCTGATTCAGAAATTGCTGGGTTGCCGGTTCGTAGTAGGGCGTGTAGTAGGCCGTATAGTAGTGTACGTCGGCGCCAAGCTGTACAGTCAGCACGTCGAACAGTTTGAAGGTAGCGTACAGGTTGGAGTAGGCGCACAACTGCGGCAGGGGCAGGATGTCTTTCTCACTGCTTATCTGGTAGACGAGTTCGTTTTCCCATCCCAGCGCCTTGTATCTGAAATCCTGTTTCAGCCGGCCGGTGATGACCTGGATATTGCCGCCGAACTGTTCGGGTATGCCGTCCTGACTGAAATATACGTGGTTCTGGAGGCTTTCCACGCCGGCCGACAGTTGCGTCCGCGTCCGCTCGATGGCGGCGATTCCTTCCACATGCGCGTGTTGCGTCATTTTGAGTTGCCTGTCCCACCGGAAATACCGGCCGAAGTAATGCTGCTGATAGAATGCCGGCCTGACGTTGCGGATAAAGCCGTTGGCCTGCAGCGATGCTTCCCGTCCGAGCAGGGTGAAGCGGGTCTTGACGTTTCCGTTGATGCGAAATTCTCCTAAATCCTTGCCGGCGATATACAGTTCGCCGTATGCCCTGTATGTCAGTATGTCTCCCCGCTGTTTTAATATTTCTCCGCCGATAAAGGTCGAAAATTCGTCGTACCGGTTGGCCGTGTCGGATGCGGAGTCGCCCGAAAACTTGAAGTTACGGCTTTCGAAGCCTGCAAAAACAGCCAGTCCGAATTTCGCCCAGTCCTGAAACCCCTCACGCATGGAGAGGGCGAACGTATTCCGCATCCGCCAGGCCGAAGCCGTGTCGTTAGGCATCTGGCCGGCGGGGGCGTAGATGTTACTGTAGCAGGTGTCTATCACGGGATAGTTGGATATGAAGCGCCTGCGGTTGTCTTCGTATTCAAAAGTATGGATGATGCTCGAGACGGGTACAAACACTTCGTCTTCGTGAATGTCATCTTCAGGTTCCTCGTCGGCCGGCGGTGGCTGCGTGACGCCGTTTTTTTCATTCTGCGCCGTTTCTTCCTCCGATTGTCGCTGTCTTTCTTCTTCTCTCTGTTTCTTTCTTTCGGCTTCTTTTGTGGTCAACTGGCGGTAGAAGCCGAGGTTATAGCGTTGCGAGAGGAAGAGGTCTTTTCCGCGCACGCGGTTCCATGTGCCTGTGAGTCGGGTAGGGTAGGATTTGGTATCGATTTTGCGCTTGCCGTCGGCAAATTCGTCGGGATGCGTGACGTAGCGGTCGTTCGACAATCCGCCGTTTTCGCTGCTGACCATGTTGAAGTTGCGGAGATGAGCAGACGCTTCGTAGCGGTCGGAACGGTAACTCCCGAAGAGACGGTAGTTTATCAGTTTGTTGCCGTTCGAGTGGTAGAATCCCCGGCCGTAGATGTAGTCGAAGTCGCCGCCGATGTTGATTTTCTTCCCGAAATTGCTTGTCAGCAGCATTTTCAGCTGTTCTTCCATGCGGTCGGAACTGCCGGCGCGCGTGTAGAGGACATTGGTATACGGCACTTTGGTATCGTAGAAATGGCCGTTCTGCGGGGTGATGATATACGCGTCGTAAGGGTCGGCAAAAATGAAATCGCGGCTTTCGCGGCGTTCCGTGAAGATGCGGCTTTGCGATGGCGATCCGATGTTGCCGGTATGAGCCACGGCGATGCCCTGTCCTTCGATCAGCGTGCTGCCGGCCGTGTTCATGCGGTCGGTATCCATCGGCACGATGTAGCGTTCGCCCAGTTCCGACAGGCGGAAGGCCTTGATTGGGCTTGAACCGGACGTGCTGTCGTCCGGCGCAAGCAGGCTGTCCGGCACCTGCGCCGCGCTGCGGCTTGACAGCGAGAATCCTCCACGCTCAGACCGGCTTCCCCCGCGAACCTGAGCGCAGACATCCGTCATGCAGATGGCTGCGAAGATGATTATGTACAGTCCCCGTTTCATAACATGCCTGCAAAGATATTCTTTTTTATTGACCTGGCGGCCGATTGACTGAATAATTGAATGACTGAACGACTGAATGAATGCTTCCGGACGGGGACTCTTGAGTTTTGTGCCCCGGATTTTTAACACGGAGAATCTTGAATTTTGAATCCTGATTAATTTTCCCTGCGAATGATTTCCATTCCCTTCCGGATGGCTGTTTCGTTGGCGGGGATGAGGTGATAGTGTCGTTCGGGGAGTGTTTTTTTCAGTCCGCTGACAACGCTTTCGAGCTTGACCATCGGAACGATTTTCAGCAATCCGCCAAGGACAATCATGTTGAACGTTTTCTGCATGTTCAGTTCCGTAGCCGCATCCATGGCATCGATGCGGTATACGTTGATATCCTTGCGCGCGATGGTCTTGTTGATGCCGTATCCGTCGTAGATAAGGATGCCGTCCCGTTTGATTTTCGATTCGAACTTGTCCATCGAGGGCTGGTTCAGGATGATGGCGATGTCGTATTCGTTCAGGATAGGCGAACTGATACGTTCGTCGCTGACGATGACGGTCACGTTGGCCGTTCCTCCGCGCTGTTCAGGCCCGTACGACGGCATCCATGTGACTTCCTTGTTTTCCATCAGTCCCGAATAGGCGAGAATTTTACCCATCGACAGTACGCCCTGTCCTCCGAATCCTGCTATGATGATTTCCTGTTTCATAAGTTCTATGATGTTTTGTTCTGTATTGAGGCAGCGGTCAGTTGTTTTTTATGTCTCCCTGCGGATAGAAGGGGAACATGTGTTCTTCCATCCACCTGTTGGAAGCCTCTGGCGTCATTTTCCATCCGGAAGCGCAGGTCGAGACAAATTCGACGATCGAAGTGCCTTTTCCGGTCATGGAGTTTTCGAAAGCCTTGCGGAGTATTTTTTTTGCCCTGCGCACAGCCGCTGCCGTGTGTACGCTTTGCCGCGTGACGAGACACGTCCCGTCGAGCAGCGCCAGCATGTCGGATATTTTCAGCGGATAGCCGCTCATTGCCGCGTCTCTTCCGTAGGGACACGTCGAGGTCGGCATTCCGAGCAGGGTGGTTGGCGCCATCTGTCCGCCGGTCATTCCGTAGATGGCATTGTTTACGAAGATGATGACGATGTTTTCGCCACGGTTGGCGGCATGTACTGTTTCCGCCGTGCCGATGGCGGCAAGGTCGCCGTCGCCCTGATAGGTGAACACCATCCTGTCGGGATTCAGCCGCTTGACGGCCGTGGCAATGGCCGGCGCGCGTCCGTGTGCCGCTTCGATCCAGTCGATGTCTATATAGTTGTATGCAAAAACGGCGCATCCGACCGGCGAGATGCCGACGGTCTTCTCTTCCATGCCCATTTCTTCGATTATCTCGGCAATCAGCTTGTGAATGACGCCGTGACTGCAGCCGGGGCAGTAGTGCATGGCCTGGTCGTTCATTAGCCTGGGTTTGTCGTAAACCAGGTTTTCCGGTTTGATTATTTCAATTTGTTCCATGTTCTTTTGTTTTACGGGAAAATTCTCAATATGTACTGTGCGATACGGATTAGCATGGCGATGCCGCCGCAGATATAGAACGGCAGGCGGTTGCCCACTGCGAAAAAGCATATTCCGGCTGCCACGGTAAGCAGCATGAACAGCAGCGTCATCAGTTCGTCTGTGCGGCTTCCTCTCTGCATTGTAATTTTTCTTTTACGGCCCGTACTATTTCGTCCGGCGTAAAGACGATGCCGCCCAGACGCCCGAAATGCGCTACTTTCACCTTTTCGCCCGTGGCCAGACGGACGTCTTCGACCATCTGTCCGGCGTTCAGTTCGACGACGAGTATTCCTTTCACCCTGTATGCGTAACCGGCCAGTGCCCTGTACGGAAACGGCCACAGGGTGATGGGACGGAGCAGTCCCAGCCTGATGCCCGATTCGCGCGCCATCTCGATGGCTTTCTGACATATCCGCGCCGGCGAGCCGAAGGCAACGAGCAGGTATTCGGCGTCGTCGCACATGTATTCTTCGTATCGCACCTCGTTTTCTTCAATCCGGCGGTATTTCGCCTGAAAGCGGAGGTTTTTTTCTTCCATTATCACGGGGTCGAGTTCGAGCGAGGTGATGATGTTGGGCTTGCGCGGGGCGGGTTTGCCGACAGCAGCCCAGGGTGATTCGGCGGCGATTTCCGCGTCCGTCCTGCGTCTGCGGAAGGGCGGCAGCGTGACTTTTTCCATCAGCTGCCCAACGATGCCGTCGGCAAGAATCATGGCCGGATGAGTATATTTGAAAGCCAGTTCGAAACCGAGTTCGACGAAATCGGCCATCTCCTGTACGGACGACGGTGCGAGCGTGATCAGCCGGTAGTCGCCATGCCCGCCGCCCTTGACGGTCTGGAAATAGTCGGCCTGGCTCGGCTGGATGGTGCCCAGCCCCGGCCCTCCGCGCATGACGTTCACAATCAGGCAGGGCAGGTCGGCGCCGGCGATATACGAAATGCCTTCCTGCTTGAGGCTGATGCCGGGGCTTGACGACGAGGTCATCACTCGCTTGCCCGTCCCCGCGCCTCCGTATACCATGTTGATGGCCGCAACTTCGCTTTCGGCCTGGACGACGATCATTCCCGTCGTCTCCCACGGCTTTTCCGCCATCAGCGTCTCCAGTATTTCCGACTGCGGCGTGATGGGATAACCGAAGTATCCGTCCGTTCCGTAGCGAATCGCGGCGTGCGCAATCGCTTCGTTTCCTTTCATCAGCTTTATATCTTCCATATTATATTAATGAATATAATGAACAGTGAGTAAATTCATAATGAATCGTTAAATTCTTGCCCTGTAAATGGCAAGGCATCCGTCAGGACACACGACACCACAGTTGGCACACCCGATACATGCATCCGGCAAGGCCATGTATACGTAGTGATAACCCTTGTTGTTGACTTCGCGCGAATGCAGTTTCAACACATCGGAAGGACATGCAACTATACACAGTTCACAGCCTTTGCATCTTTCCTTGTTGACAACAACAGTTCCTTTTACTTTTGCCATAGTATGCTTTCTATTGATAAAAACGTGCAAATATACAAGATAAAAATGACTTGCATGACAGGAACGCGAAGAAAAATGACGTAATTTTGTCCGGCGCCGTCCGAACGGGTGCCGATTAAGTTTGCAGAAGAAAAGTCTTTCTAAAATGCTTCCCCGTCTTCAAAACGGATAGCCCACGGCAAAGTGCCATGCGAAATTGTCCCCGAAGTTGGGATGGAGGACAGCTATGCGCCGTCGTCCCTCGGCCTGCGGGTTGTAGGCTTTCATGCCCGTGTCGAGGCGGAGCAGGAAATAGTCGAAGTCGAGCCGCAGTCCCAGACCGTAAGAGAGCGCTATCTCGCGGTAGAAGCGGGAAATGTCGAAATTACCTCTGGGCTGGTAGTCGTAAGGGCGGATGGTCCAGATGTTTCCGGCGTCGACGTATGTAGCCAGTTCGACTTTCCAGAAAAGTCGGCTCCGGTATTCGAGGCTTGCGTCCATGCGTATGTCGCCCACCTGGTTGACGAAGGTCATGTTCCGTGTCGACATGCTTCCCGGTCCGAGCGAGCGTATCGACCAGCCGCGGTTGTTGTTGGCGCCGCCGGCAAAGTATCGCCGCTCGAAGGGGAGTTCCTTCGCGTTGCCGTACGGGTATCCGATGCCGCCGCCGATGTGAAAGGCCACCGAGTTACGTTCGTCGATGACGAGATGCCGCGCAAAATCGATGTCGCCTTTCACGAACTGCGAGTAGTTGATGCCGAACAGTTCGTAGCGTCCGGTACTGTTCTTTGCGGCACGAAACAGACGGGAAGCCCCGTAGAGTATGTTGCCGGCCGATTCGAAGGCCATGCGCAGCGAATACGTGTTGCGTCCGCGCCGGAGCGGGTCGTAGTTGCTGAAGGTGTAGACATATCCGGCGCCGACGACAAACTGGTCGTTGTAATTGTAGAGCGTCGTGAGCAGAGGCAGCGAATCTTTGAAGGCCTGGTCGATGTGTGGGAGATAAATATAGTTTATGTCCAGCATCTTGAGAGTATGCCGCGCCAGCAAGTTGGTCTGATTCTGCCAGATGTAGCTCCATCCGCCCGAAAGGATGGCGCGGCGATATTCGGGACGGCGCTGCTGGTTGTATACGATTTCGAAGCGGGTCGTGGCGTTTTGCCGTTTCCTGAATTCGCTGTCGGCAAACGGCATCAGCAGGGTAGGGAAGAGCACGGACGCTTCGCCCGCGAACTCCCAGTAGCTGCCTATTCCGGCATCGTTCTGGCCGGACAGCGCCTCGTATGCGCCGCGCACCTTGGCGGCGAACAGTTCCGAACCCTTGAACAGATTCCGGTGCTGATAGTTCAGGCTCGAGGCGAAGCCAAGGTCGCCGGCCGAGTTCGTGCCTTCGACTTCGACGCCGAAGCCGTGCACTTTTGCCGGCGTGGTGATGATGGTCGAACGGACTTTCATCGTGTCGTTTTCTTCAAACTCTTCGTGCCGGATATTGACGTAGCGGAGCGCGCGCATGGCGGAAAAGTCGGAATATGTCCGCTTCACGTCCGCTTCGCTGTACAGTTTGCCGGTGGCGATGTGATTCTTGTACTGCAGGACGCCCGCGCGGAGGCTGCGTCCGTTTTTCCCGTAATAGACATGCATGTTTTTGTCCGACGCAACCGAATCCGTCGGTGTCGCGCCGCTGTCCTCGGTGTTCAGCGGGTCGTAGTCGGTGACGACGTTCACCCTGTCGACGTAATATGTGCGGTGGGGGCGTTCGGCAATCGTCCCGTCCTCCGCGGCATAGCGGTAAGGACTGATTCGCAGTTCGAGGTCGACAAGTCCGGTATGATTCGTGCTGTCGACTGCATAATGAATGTAATTCGGACCGAAGGCATAGTAGCCGTTATTCTGCAGCACGGTCGCGATGCGCTGCCGTTCCCTGTTCAGTTCGTCGCGGTCGAAAAGATCGCCTGCATGAATCAGCGAAGCATATTCGTCGGAAACGGGACGGAACAGCGATCTGAGCCACGTCCTGCGCGGCTGCGCGAGGTGGATGATACTGTCTATCCGCGCATCGTCCACATCCGTCCGGTAGCTGTGTATGCGGTGTGGACTGCCTGTGGCGACATGATACCTCACGGTAGCTTTCCTGCGCCGCGAAGTATCGACGGAAGCGGATACTTCCGCATGAAGGTAGCCCTTGTTGATCATATACTGTTCAAATTCGCGCCTCGAGCGGGCTGTCAGCAGCGTATCCATGACGGCGGGCGGCTCGCCGATGCGGCGCAGCTGCCTGTTCAGCCATCCCGTCCCGTCCTGCCCCGACCAGTTGTAGACATACAGCGGCCACTTCACGATGCCGAACACCCTGTAGTTTGGCGCCTGTCTGAGATAGGGCTTCAGGTCGCCGGGTTTCACCTGCGCGTTGTCCACCGTAATCTTCACCCTGTCCAGCAGATATTCGTTCTCGCCCACATATTTTGTGGCCGTACAGGACGCGATACATGCCGCATATCCTGCGAACAGTATATAGAGAATCGTTTTTTTCACTGTCGTAATTTTTTCGAATCACAAAAATACGCCAAATAAATTTATTTGACGTAATTTTGGGCCGTTAAAAAATAGACGGGAAAACGGATATGGTCAGTAAGGCAAAAGTCAGGCTGGTACGCTTGCTGGAGATGAAGAGGCATCGCGAGGCGCACGGGCTTTTTGTGGCAGAGGGCAATAAACTGGTGGCCGACATGATGGCGGCCTTCGAGTGTGAATGGATGCTTGCCACGCCGTCGTGGATGGCGGTGCAGGGACATATTCCCGCGCGCGAACTTGTCGTGGCGGACGGAGACGACATCCGCAGGATCAGTCTGCTGAAGAATCCGCAGGATGTGCTGGCGCTGTTTCGCCTCCCGTCGTACGACATCGGCGAGGCCGACCCGGCGCACCGTCTGACACTTGTCCTGGACGCTGTCCGCGATCCGGGCAATCTGGGTACGATAGTGCGCGTGGCGGACTGGTTTGGCATCGAGCATGTGATTTGCAGTACGGATTCGGCGGATGTCTTCGCGCCCAAGGCCGTGCAGGCGACGATGGGCGCTCTGGCGCGCGTCAGCGTTCATTATACCGGCATCGAACAGTATCTCGACAGGTATCGCCACGTCCCCGTGTACGGCACCTTTACGGATGGCGACAATATCTACGGGAAGACGCTTTCGCCAGGTGGCATCGTCGTGCTGGGCAACGAAGGCAGCGGCATCCGTCCGTCCGTCGAAGCGCTTGTGCACTGCCGGCTGTGCATCCCCAGCTATCCGGACGGACGCGATACTTCCGAGTCGCTGAACGTGGCCGTCGCTGCGGCCGTCGTTTGTGCGGAGTTCAGGAGGCAGACATGCAGCCGGCAGGACAGCGGGTTTTGAGATTTGAATTGCGCCGCCTGGAAGAAATAATCCCCGGAATGTCCGGTCTTCCTCACTCCGTGCCGTTTATTTCTTCGTCAGCGTGATGTTGCGGAACTGGATTTTTTCTCCTTCACTTTGCAGGCCGATGTGGCCTTTTTTCACTTTATCGGTTCCGGTGTTCTGGAGTACGCCGTTAATATAGACGGTAAATGCTCCGTCCTGTATTTCTATCCGTGCGTGATTCCATTCTCCTGCGGGTTTTTCGCTCGAGGCACTGCGTTTCTTGATTACGGGAAATTTGGGACGTTCCTGTCCTTCGGGCTGTCTGTATTCGGCAAGGTCGGAGCCGCCGAGCAGAACCAGGTCGCCGGCATCGCCTGCGTGCAACTGACATTCTATGCCGTTCGGGAACGGGTTTTTAGGGTCTTCGATGAGCAGGAATATGCCGCTGTTCGAAGCTTCGCCGGCCCAGCGCCATTCGACGTCCAGTGTGCCGTCGCCGTATACCTGTTTCGTGTACATGTAGCCGATGGGAGCGCCGGCTATCTCGATTACACCGTTGCTGACGGAGAAGACCTGTTCGGCAGGCGTCCTGTTGCCGTCGACGACAAATTTCCAGTTTGACAGGTCTTTGCCGTTGAACAGTGCAATTTCTTTTTGTGCATGAACGTGTACAGATGCGTTGCATGCGAGGATGGCAGTCATTGCCGTAAATAAATACTTTTTCATTTGGATGTATTAATGTTTTGAAGATTGATAATTCGTGTGTCAGTTCAAACTCCGGTAGCGGATGCGTTTCGGTTCGGTATAGCCGGACTGTTTGCGTTTGTATTCTTCGTATTCGGAGTAGGCGCCCTGAAAGAAAACGACTTCCGAGTTGCCTTCGAACGAGAGGATGTGTGTACAGATGCGGTCGAGGAACCAGCGGTCGTGCGAGATGACGACGGCGCATCCGGCAAAACTTTCCAGGCCTTCTTCGAGTGCGCGCAACGTGTTTACGTCGATGTCGTTGGTCGGTTCGTCGAGCAGCAGGACGTTGGCTTCGGCCTTGAGCGTGATGGCCAGATGCAGCCGGTTCCGTTCGCCGCCCGACAGGACGCCGCACGTTTTCTCCTGATCGGCACCCGCGAAGTTGAAGCGCGACAGGTAGGCGCGAGCGTTGATTTCCCTTCCGCCGACACGTATAAACTCGTTCCCGCCCGAGACGACCTGATAGACCGTTTTGTCCGGATCGATGTCCTTGTGCGTCTGATCGGCATAACCTGTCCTGACCGTTTCGCCCGTCTCAAATTCGCCTCTGTCGGTTTTTTCGATGCCCATAATCAGTTTGAACAGTGTTGTTTTTCCTGCGCCGTTCGGCCCGATGACGCCGACAATCCCGTTGGGGGGGAGCGTGAAGTTCAGGTCGTCGAACAGCAGCCTGTCGCCGTATGCTTTGGCTACGTGCCGTGCTTCGATGACCTTGTTGCCCAGACGCGGTCCGTTGGGGATGAAGATTTCGAGCTTCGATTCGCGTGCTTTCTGGTCTTCGTTCATCAGGACTTCGTACGAGTTGAGTCGCGCTTTACCCTTGGCCTGCCGGGCTTTGGGCGCCATGCGTATCCATTCCAGTTCGCGTTCGAGCGTCTTGCGCCGTTTGCTGACCTGTTTTTCTTCCTGCGCCATACGCAGGGTCTTCTGTTCGAGCCACGACGAGTAATTGCCTTTCCAGGGGATGCCTTCGCCTCGGTCGAGTTCCAGAATCCATCCGGCCACGTGGTCGAGGAAGTATCGGTCGTGGGTGATGCAGATGACTGTGCCCTGATACTGCTGCAGATGCTGTTCGAGCCAGTCGATGGATTCGGCGTCCAGGTGGTTCGTAGGTTCGTCGAGGAGCAGCACGTCGGGCTGCTGGAGGAGCAGCCGGCACAGCGCCACCCGGCGGCGTTCGCCTCCCGACAACGTATCGACCGTCTGTTCTTCGGGCGGGCATCGCAGGGCATCCATCGCACGCTCCAGCCGGCTGTCCAGGTTCCATGCGTCCGCCGCGTCGATTTTGTCCTGCAGTTCGGCCTGACGGTTCATCAGGGCTTCCATTTTGCCGGGATCGTCCAGTATATCGGGGTCACCGAATTTTGCGTTCACCTCGTCAAATTCCTTCAGCAGGTCGACAATGTCCTGCACGCCTTCCTGCACAATCTCCTTCACCGTCTTCCCTGCGTCGAGCTGGGGATCCTGTTCGAGGTATCCTGCACTGTATCCGGGCGAGAAGACGACGTCGCCCTGATATTCGCCGTCGATACCGGCAATGATTTTCAGCAGCGTCGACTTGCCCGAGCCGTTCAATCCGATGATGCCGATTTTCGCACCGTAAAAGAATGAAAGATAGATGTTCTTGAGCACCTGTTTTTGTGGAGGGAATATTTTGCTTACTCCCACCATCGAGAAAATTATTTTTTTATCGTCAGCCATAAAACTACATTTTGAATCGGACGACAAATATATGAAGAAAATTAATATCATACTGCGTGCTGCATGATTTTGTGCATTGAATGAACCGTTCAAATATTCAAAGGCTCAAAGATTCAAGAGTTTCCGGTAGAAGTGTCCCGCGTACGGCCATGGGAATAAAAAATCTTTTTATCACAGAACAGGTATAACGATACGCCAAAATGCTTACCTTTGCATTTCGAAAAAATAAGTAACAGGTAATTCATGGAAAATTTGAAATGGTCGGAGCTTCCGTTTGGCTATATGAAAACGGATTATAATATAAGATGTTATTATCGTAACGGACAGTGGGGCGAATTGGAAGTCAGTTCGTCCGAGACCCTCTCTCTGCATATTGCGTCCACCTGTCTGCACTACGGTCAGGAAGCGTTCGAGGGTCTGAAAGCGTTTAAGGGGCAAGACGGCAAAATCCGGATTTTCCGCATGGACGAGAATGCCAGGCGTTTGCAGTCATCGTGTCGTGGAATCAAGATGGCAGAATTTCCCGTTGAGGTGTTTGAAGAAGCCGTACGCAAGGTGGTTAAGTTGAATGAGCGTTTTGTGCCTCCATATGGCAGTGGAGCGTCGCTTTATATTCGTCCGTTGCTGATCGGACTGGGCGCTCAGGTAGGCGTCAGTCCGGCGTCCGAATACTTGTTTCTGATCTTCGTCACGCCGGTAGGTCCGTATTTCAAGACCGGTTTCAAGCCGGCGCCGGTTTGCATCATGCGCGCATTCGACCGCGCCGCGCCGCAGGGCACGGGAGCGTTTAAAGTCGGGGGCAACTATGCCGCCAGTCTGATGGCAGGAAGTATTGCGCACGGGAAAGGTTATGTGGCGGTGCTTTACCTCGATCCGAAGGAAAAGAAATATCTGGACGAATGTGGTCCGGCCAATTTCTTCGCCATCCGCAACAATACGTATATCACGCCCGTTTCCGGTTCGATTCTGCCGTCCATCACGAATATGAGTCTGATTCGGTTGGCCGGAGACATGGGGTTGGAGGTCGAACGCCGTCCGATACCCGTAGAGGAGCTTGCTACATTCGAAGAAGCTGCCGAATGTGGTACGGCCGCCGTGGTAACGCCCATATCGCGTATCGACGATTTGGATGAAAACAAATCGTATGCCTATACCGAAGGCGACAAACCGGGCGCGGTATGCGAAAAACTCTATAACAAACTGCGCGCCATACAAAACGGAGATGAACCGGATATTTATGGATGGATACATACAATTTTTTGAAAAACCGGAAAATAAGGGGAAAAAATTGGTTCTGTAAAATAATTATCGTAACTTTGCGGCGTAGTATTGTTCGTTATCTCATATTTCGTGTTTAATAGATGCTTGTTTTTAGAAGTTTAGCTGAAAAGGCAATGCCATTTTATTTTGAATGACGGATAATTTATTTTATTGATTATTATAATGATGTATGATATATGAAAAATGTAATTTATAATCAGATTGAGTGTATTCGAACGGCCGCAAAAGTGTTATTGTTTGTCATTTTTATATGGACGTCGACGGTTGCTACGGCCTTCGCCCAAGACATCACTGACAAGTTCACCGACGAAATTTTTAAGGCGTATGTAGCTTCGAATTTTGGAGACTTCGTCGTCCCAATTGAAGTTGGGGAGGTTGCCCTCGTAATCGATCTTGACGTAAGAAATAGTGGAATCAAAAGCCTTAATGGTATCGAAAATTTTACTGCCCTGGAAGAAATTAACTGCTCCAAGAATCAATTGACAGAACTGGATGTAAGAAGTAATACCGCATTGAAATATCTTTACTGCGAAACAAACCAATTAACCAAGTTGGATCTGAGCGAAAACCACAGTTTGGAGGAGCTTAACTGCTCCAATAACCAACTAACCGAATTGGACGTAAGCAATAATACTGCATTGATGTACCTTTACTGCTCCAATAACCAACTAACCGAACTGGACGTAAGCAATAAGGCTGATCTGCAACATCTTAACTGCAACAATAACCGGTTGCTTGCCGGGAAACTAAATATTACAGGACATAAAAATGGCATTGGAGTTACGTGCAAAGGCAATTACTTGCCCGAGCCGATTATGCCTGATGGAAAGACCATTTTGGGATATGGCCCCTCTTCTACAGCTATGGTATCTTACAACCCGCAGAAGGAGGCGCCAGAGCAGCCTCCCTTACAAGGCGGCACGCTTCCTCCTCTGATTGGCGACGACACGTATAATTTCGGTGAGCGCGAAGAGTGGTACGACCACCTGGATCGTGTGCCGTTCGATTTTAAACCGCTTACGAGCGACTACATGGCCTGGCTTTTCAAAGATGAAGATGACGACCGGACGACCTCGTCGCCGTTTGTTATCACCGGCATGGAGGAAAATGCCGATGGCGACGGTTTCGTCGTTTTCGTCCGTGTGAAACCGGACCTGCCTCTCGGCGTCCATACCGATACGCTGATAGTCTGGGCAGTCGGCGATATAGTAAGTAAAACGCCTCTCGTGTTTACCGTCCAGGCCGCTAAACCGATACCGTCGATGCCTCGCCGGATCGTTATCCCGGGTGTCGAAGGAGCCAAAACCAATCCCTCCGCCGGTGTGCACTATGTGGCAAGTGGACAGGATTTTATCTTTACCTTTATACCGACGGATACCTTGCTGTTTTACGACGCACCGATCGTCCGTACCGGTCGCCTGAACCAGTCGGGCGACGAAGACGTCGTCGTTACGTCAAATACCGACGGCACGTATACCGTTCGCATCCGCTTCGTCCGCCAGGCGCTCACCCTGACTATCGAAGCGCCGCCTCCCGCCGCTCCTCCGGCCGGCATGGCCGCGCCCGCGCTCCCCAGCATTTGGAGCTACGGCGGACAGCTATACGTCTCCGCTTCCTCATCCGGCGAAGCGCGCATCTATAATCCTGTCGGCGTATTAGTGAAAAGCTTGCCCTACGTATCGGGAAAAACTGTTCGCACGCCTCTTCCGCAAGGTTTTTATCTGGTTGTGGCGGAGGAGAAAACTTATAAGGTCTCGGTGAATAAATAACTGACTGGAACGGAGACAGACACAGAGATTGCCGGCAAAACCTGTGCCTGCCCCCCCAAAAACGGCAATAAATATTTTCGCTTTCAATTGCTTTTTTTTCGCAATAATCCAAAAATAATTTTTTTTATCGTCGCGATAGTATAATTTTGCCAGACGTACAAAAAGGTTTTAATATTAATTCAATTTAAAATAGGGAAAAATGAAACGTCGTGATTTTTTAAGAAACAGTATGATTGCCGGAGCCGGCACAGCGTTGTCGCTTCATTTTGAAGGATTGCAGGCTGCATTGACGACAACTGCCGTTAAAGTGGAGAAAGCGCCGGATTTGGTTGCCGTAATGGGCGGAGAGCCGGAAGCGATGCTCGACAAGGCATTGGAGGAACTTGGCGGAATCGGCAAGTTTGTGAAAAAAGGGCAAAAGGTAGTTATCAAGCCGAATATCGGCTGGGACCGTACGCCGGAACTGGCGGGCAATACGAATCCGGAACTTGTCAGCGCGCTGATAAAGAGATGTCTGTCCGCCGGCGCGCAAAAAGTAACAGTTTTCGATCATACGTGCGATAACTGGCAAAAATGCTACGCATCGAGTGGCATCGAAGTGGCCGTCAAGGCTGCGGGCGGTACCATCGTGCCGGGTAATGACGAACAGTACTACAGCCGGGAGATTGCACTGCCGCAAGGTGTTACGTTGAAGAAAGCAAAGATACACGAAGTGATTGCCGACGCGGACGTGTGGTTTAACGTGCCGATTCTGAAGAATCATGGAGGCGCCAAACTATCGTGCGCCATGAAAAATTACATGGGCATTGTGTGGGATCGCCGTATCTTCCACCAAAACGATCTGCAACAGTGTATTGCCGATATATGCACATGGACAAAAAAGCCCGTCCTGAACATCGTGGATGCCTACCGCATCATGCACCAGAACGGTCCACAAGGAAAAAGTTCTGCCGACGTGGCAACCGTCAAATCGCTTATCGCTTCGACCGACATCGTTGCTGCCGATGTCGCGGCTCTGCGCTTTTTCAATCAAGTGAAAAAATTAGATCTCAATGCCGTAAGCCATATCGGAAAAGGTGAAGCTCTCAAACTGGGAACAACCAACCTCGATAACATTACTATCAAACGCATCAAGTTATAATGCGCAGTACAAAGAGTAACAGGAAAGAAGTCTGACTTTTCGGGTATTGAACCATTGCAAAAGATGAAAAAAAATCATTTTCTGAAAGTATTGCGGGTAATGCTCGCTATACTTTTTTTTGTCCCTGTCCTTCTGTTTTTCTTCGACTTTGCCGATGTGCTGCCCGACAGGACGCACGTATTTGCGGAAATACAGTTGATTCCGGCCATCTTCGGAAGTTTGTACGTTGTCGTCGGCGTCCTGTTTCTGCTGACTTTGACATTCGGACGCATCTACTGCTCGGTTATCTGTCCCGCAGGTGTGTTGCAGGACGTTATCAACCGTATTTTCTGTATCGGGAAAAAAAAGCCGAAAGGTGTCTTCCGTTTTCGCTACCGCAAGCCGCTGAATCTGTTTCGTTACGTGCTGCTGGGTATCACTGCCGGACTGGCTGTCTTCGGATTTACGGAACTTTGCATGCTGCTCGACCCGTACAGCAACTTCGGACGTGTGGCCGCCAATTTGTTTCGCCCCGCAGTGATATGGGGCAACAATCTTCTGGCTTCTGTCCTGAACAGTATGGGGAATTACATGCTCTATCATACTTCCATCACTTCGATTACAATTGGTTCACTTATTGCGGCGGGGTTCGTGCTCCTGCTGTTCGCCGTGATGGTGTCGTTGCGCGGCAGGCTGTTCTGCAATTCGTTATGTCCTGTGGGGGCATTGTTGAGTGTGGTGTCGCGCTTTTCGATTTTCCGCATCATTATCGATCACAAAAAATGCAACCATTGCCGCACCTGCGAACGGACATGCAAAGCCGAAGCCATTCACGGCAAACTGGCAAAGATCGATATGTCTCGCTGTGTCAACTGTTTCAACTGCCTCCCGTCTTGCAGGCAGAATGCGCTTAAATACAGGCTTTTCTTCCTGCGCGGCGCGACGTCCGAAACAACCGGGTCTGCCGTCCCCTCCAAGAGCCGCAGGGCGTTCATTGCCACAAGCGCTGCCATTGCTGCCGCGGCTCCTGTTGCCATTTTACAGGCAAAGTCTCATCAATACGGTGATACAGACGAAAATATATCTCCCGTGCCGGTCACTCCGCCCGGGTCGCTCAATCTCGAACGTTTCAAGGACAAATGTACGGCGTGCCATCTTTGCGTAACTCAATGTCCGAGCCACGTCTTGCGCCCTGCCGGACTGGAATACGGATTCGGTTTCCTGCTCAGGCCGCGTATGGCATATATCGACAGTTACTGCAACTACGAATGTACGGTATGTGCAGACGTGTGTCCCACAAGCGCAATCAAACCGATTACGGTCGAAGAGAAAAAAACAACGCAGATAGGCATCGCGTATTTTTATGAGGACAGATGCGTGGTGAGCGTGAAAAATCAGGATTGTGGGGCATGTTCGGAACATTGTCCGACGCAGGCCGTTCACATGATACCGTACAAGGGGACGCTGACGATTCCCAAAGTCGAAGCCGAACTGTGCGTCGGCTGCGGCGGTTGCGAATCCATCTGCCCCGTGAGTCCCGATCGTGCCATCATCATCAAGGCACATCCCGTGCACCAGTTGGCCGAAAAACCGAAAGAAGAAGAGGCTATCAAAGTGGATGTGAACGAATTTGGATTTTAGGTCATTCGTCACAGATTTACGGCCTTTCATAAATGGCGCGTTTCAGTTCTCTCAGAAGTTTGAATGTTTCAGGGCTGATGCTTCCATAAGATTATCCCGAACTGAAAATTCCGGATACGACCAAGTACTACTATACTGCGTGCAGGTCAAACTTATCCTTGACGGGTTGCTCCCCAGCATTGCCCGTTTCTGTTTTGGCTTGACTATGCAAAATTAGAATTAAAAAATAACAGTACAATTACACACTGAAAATAGAGCCTGCTTTTGTCCACTTGAACATAAAAATTCCTTTTTAGCCTGCTTTTTGTCCATTACACCAAAAAAATCGTATCTTTCCAATGTTGTATGCAAATTGCATGTACATATAAAACAAAAAGGACTCACCTTTTACTGTAAGTCCTTTATTTTAAGGTGGGCGTTGACGGATTCGAACCGCCGACCCTCTGCTTGTAAGGCAGATGCTCTGAACCAGCTGAGCTAAACGCCCTGTTTGACGGGATTGTATTCCCATTTTCGAAAGACGGTGCAAAGGTATACCTTTTTTTGTTACCACCAAAATTATTTCAGAAAAAATGTCGACTAAAAAAAATATCTCTCATGTACACAAACTGATTTTTCGCTTACTTCTCACCTGTAAAACGAATTGTTTTTTCGTCTGTTTGCAAATCGGAATATTTCATGTACATTTGCACGACTAAATTTGTATGATATGACAAAATATTTTTTACTGTTATGTTTGCTTCCTGTCGCCATGACAGGACAAAATTCTGTATATAAGTACGATTACGATGTTATGGAATGTACTACCGTTACGGTCGGAAAGAAAGCGTCTGCCGACGGGTCCGTAATGACTTCACACACCGACGACAGTCATCGTACGCGCACCGACATATCGGTCGTCCCGGCCATGGATCACCCTGCGGGAACGATGAAAACACTATACCGCAGGCGTGTAGCCGCCAATCAGCCTGGCAGAATGCCGAAGTATGAATATGTCGAGACGGGACAAATACCGGAGGTCGCCCACACTTTCCAGTATTTCAATTCGGCCTATCCCTGTATGAATGAGAAACAACTGGCTATCGGCGAATCCACTTTCGGAGGAAGAGCCGAATGCCGTGCAGATACAGGCTTGATTGATTGCGCTTGCCTGTGTATGTTACTGTTGGAACGTTGTTCCACTGCACGGCAGGCCATCCGTACAGCAGGCGAATTACTGGAAAAATACGGATGGAACGATGGCGGTGAATGCCTGACTATCGCCGACAGGAAAGAAGTTTGGCATCTGGAAATCGTAGGCCCCGGAAAAGGAAAAACAGGCGCAGTATGGGTTGCGCAGCGCGTTCCCGACGACCACATATCCGTCAATGCCAATGCATCCAGAATAGAGGTAATTGATCTGAAAAACAAGGATTCATTCATGGCCTCATCCAACATTTACTCCGTAGCCGAAGCCTGCGGATGGTATGATGCAAGAAAAGAAACGTTCCGTTTTGCATACGCTTATGCGCCTTCCTCGCGTACATCTGTTGCATGTCGCCGACGCGAATGGCGGGTTTTCGACCTGTTGGCCCCTTCGCTGAAACTGAATGCCGATAGCGAAAATTATCCCTTCTCCGTAAAACCCGACTCGGCAGTTAAAAAAGAAGACATGGTGCGAGTATTCAAGGACTACTACGAAGGGACAGACTTCGACATGCGCAAGACACTGACCGTGGCGGACAACAGCGGGAAAACGGTCATTTCGCCACTGGCTAATCCGTTCATGAAAACCGACGAATTGAAGCTGTTCAGAATCAACGGCGGATGGAGTTGGCGCGGCGAACGCACGATTGCCGTGCATTTTACGGTATACGCCACCATCCTGCAATGCCGCGACTGGATGCCCGACGAAGTGGGCGGACTGTGCTGGTATGCGCTTGACAACGTGGCGTCGTCCATTTACGTTCCCTTTTACGGAAGCGTAAAAGACCTGCCGCAAACATACAAAACCTGCGGACGCGAAACCGGTTTCAGCAAAGAGTCGGCATGGTGGGCATTCAATCGCCTGGGAACGCTTGCCGCAAAGCGCTGGGGCGAAATGCACCTCGTCGTGGACAGCGTGTGGAACCCCATGCAGGCCGATTTTTTTGAGCGGCAAGGCGCAATAGAAGCAGAAGCTCTCTCGCTGCTGAAACAGAACAAAAGAGCCGAAGCGATTGACCTCCTGACCGAATACAGTAGCGGCTGTGGAAATACGGCAGTAGAAACAGCCTGGAAAACAGGAGATTATATCTGGACAATGTTCGACGGGTTATGGTAGTCTCCATCATCGCAGCCGTGGACGAGCAATACGCCATTGGCAAAAATCAACAGTTGCTGTGTCATCTGCCAAACGACATGAAGCATTTCAAAGAAATCACTACGGAACATACGGTGATTATGGGGCGGAAAACATTTGAATCCCTGCCCGGAGGCGCGTTGCCCAACCGTCGAAACCTCGTCATCAGTGCCGGTACCGGTGTTCGTTTCGAAAATGCCGTTCAATACGGTAGCCTGCAGGAAGCGCTGAAAGCCTGCGAAAACGAAGATGAAGTGTTCATTATCGGCGGAGGGAGCATCTACCGGCAGGCATTGCCGCTCGCCGATAAGATTTATTTAACTTTAATCCGGCACACATTCGAAGGCTCCGACACTTTTTTCCTGCCGATAGATACGGCAAAATGGATCGAAACAACGCGCCGGGACTTCGTGAAAGACGAAAAACACCCCTATTCATACAGTTTTTTTACTTATTTGCGAAAAAAATAAACGCTTCCGGATACAAACTTAAAGAATAAGCATTAACTTTGTGGCGTCACTAACTTTAATTATTTTTGAAATGAAACGTGTTTTATTTATTTTAACGGTTATCCTGTTTACTGCAGGAATAGTTTCCGCACAGCAGAAAGAAGCGGCCATCACAGTAGTCGACAGTACATCGTACGATTTCGGCAACATTAACGAAGCAGACGGCCCGGCATCTTACACTTTCACCGTAATGAATAGTGGAGAATTGCCGTTAGTTATTTCGCGCGTTGTGCCTTCCTGCGGCTGTACGACACCCGACTGGACCAAAGAACCTATTGCCCCCGGTAAAACAGGCGACATCAAAGTTACCTTCAATCCGCAGGGCAGACCGGGTAAATTCGTGAAAACCATTAATGTATACAGTAATGGCAAGGCCAACGGCAGTTACATGCTTACGATTCGCGGAAATGTAATCTCTGCCAGTCAGGCCGAAAAATGACGAAGAAGGTGAAGACAATCCATGGCTTTACTGTTTTTCTCCTGAATTGCTTCCTGTTATCGGGATTTCAGGGATGGGCGCAAAATAAACCGGTTATAACCGTAGACCAGCCTGTTCACGATTTCGGATCCATTCAGGAGAAAGACGGGGAAGCGACGCATACCTTTGTTGTCAAAAATACGGGAAATGCTCCTCTGATAATCAGTCAGGTAGTAGCTTCCTGCGGTTGTACTACTCCCCAGTGGCCGGATAAGCCCATCGAAGCCGGGCGGACGGGAGACATTCGGGTTTCGTTCAACCCGGCAGGACAACCGGGCGCTTTTGAAAAAACAATTCACATATACAGTGATGCTTCTTCGGAACCTTATATGTTGACAATCAAAGGAAACGTTGATTTGCAGCCTGAAGGCGAACCCGTATTTACCGTCGATGAACCGGTTTTCGATTTCGGGCTTATCGATGAAGAAGACATCGACGCCATACACGTGTTTCGTGTCAAAAATACGGGAACGGCTCCGCTCATCATCTCACACGTACAGTCGTCGTGTGGCTGTACGGAACCTGAATGGACAAAAGACCCGATTGCACCGGGGAAAATGGGCGACGTGGTCATCACGTATGTAGCCAAAAATCGCCCCGGCCCTTTCACAAAAAACGTAACGGTTTATACCAACGAAAAAAAATTCAGACAGCGGCTCACCATTAAAGGCGATGTCATACCGGTAGAACGTAATTTGGCAAGGGCGCTCAGTGATACGGTCGGTATCCTTCAAATTGAACACAAATCATTTACATTCACTCTGCATTCTGGCCAAAATCAGACACAAAGCGTATGGATAAAAAATTTTTCCGGCGAAGATGCGACGCTTTCTTTCGCGAACACCCCGTCATGTCTCACCGTCGAAGCCCCCGGACAGTTGAAAAGCGGGGCTGTCGAAAGGTTTAAAATTACCGTCAGCGGAAACGACGTCCATACGAAGGGCAGGATATTGCACCGTCTTGAATGGAAAATAATAACTGCTTCGGGCAAAACTCGGGTCGAGACCATTCCGGTGGCGACTAATTTTGTTGACGACTTCTCGAAAATGACGTCGGCCGAAAAGCAGGACGGGGCTGAAATGCAACTTTCCGAAGCCATGCTCGACTTCGGCATACTGAAGGTGAACCGCGGATTCCTCGGATTAGGAAGCAGT
This sequence comes from Tannerella sp., assembly GCA_031270465.1. GTDB lineage: Bacteria > Bacteroidota > Bacteroidia > Bacteroidales > Tannerellaceae > Tannerella. The sequence goes on from JAISXP010000072.1 coordinate 22,294, forward strand.
AAAAAAGCGTCTCGCCAAATCACGATTACGAATACGGGAAAATCGCCGCTTGAACTCCACAGCGTCAGTTGTGACGATCCGCGGCTACTGATTGATGTTGACAAAAAAACGCTGCAACCGGCTGAGTCGGCTACACTGACCGTATCGTTGACACCTGCCGATATCCACCAGTCTTTTGCAAAAGACGCTATCATTATCTGCAACGACCACCGGGAGCCTGTCCGCAATATAAGCGTTCATGCTGAAAGAGGCAAATGAAACAATGGAACATCCTGAAAATGACGAACAGTACAGAGGATTAAAAGTGAATAGGGGAGTGACGGACGTTCCGACCGTTAACCCCTATTTCATAAAAATACCGCCTCATCGTTCTTATTCCACATCCGACTTTGTGGAAGGCATCCTGCACGGGAATATTGCCATTCTCAGTCAGGCCGTTACACTGGTCGAAAGCGCCCGTGAAGAACATCAGGTACAGGCGCAGAAAATCATCGAGAAATGCCTTCCGCATACAGGGCAGTCTGTTCGCATCGGGATAACCGGCGTTCCGGGAGCAGGCAAAAGTACTTCGATAGACGCCTTCGGTATGTACCTGCTCAAGAAAGGGCATAAACTTGCCGTGCTTGCCATTGACCCCAGCAGCGAACGCTCGAAAGGAAGTATTCTGGGCGACAAGACGCGAATGGAAGCCCTTTCGCGCGAAAAAAACGCTTTCATCCGCCCCTCGCCTACAGCCGGTTCACTGGGAGGCGTGGCGCGCAAGACACGCGAAACCATTATCCTGTGCGAAGCAGCCGGTTTCGACACCGTATTTGTTGAGACCGTGGGAGTAGGGCAGAGTGAAACGGCCGTTCATTCAATGGTCGACTTCTTTCTGCTGATTCAGCTTGCCGGCACAGGCGACGAGTTGCAGGGCATCAAACGGGGAATCATGGAAATGGCTGACGGCATTGTGATTAATAAAGCCGACGGCGACAACATCGACCGCGCAAATCTTGCAGCCAGCCACTTCCGCAATGCACTCCACCTGTTTCCGCCCGCCGATTCGGGATGGGCACCGGAAGTGATAACTTATTCCGGATATTACAATCTTGGTATCAAGGAAATATGGGACATGATTGATAAATATGTAGCGTTTACAAAAGCAAACGGATATTTCGAGCATAAACGCAACGAACAGTCCCGCTACTGGATGTACGAAAGTATTCACCACATGTTGCAAAATGCCTTCTATCATCATCCGGAGATGGAACGCCTGCTTCCCGTCATGGAACAGAAAGTCCTGCACAACGAAATCAGTTCGTTTGTAGCTGCCAGGCAATTGATAGACAGGTTTCTTTCTTAAACCGAAATTATCCGCAGCATGTTCAACAAATCCCGATTGACAGGTTTGTCGTTTTTAATCGCCTTGGCGAAGGGTACATGTACGATGTCATCGTTCTGAATACCAATCATCACATTCCGCTGGTCGTCCAGCAGCGCCTCAATGGCCGCCGCTCCCATGCGGGTGGCGAGGATGCGGTCTTGCGCCGACGGCGAGCCGCCCCGCTGAAGGTGCCCCAAGATAGAAACGCGCACATCAAACTGAGGATATTCCGTTTTAACCCGTTCCGCTACTCCCATGGCACCGCCCGTCACTTCGCTCTCGGCTACCAGTACAATGCTGCTGTTCTTTGACTTGCGAAAACCGGTTTCAATCATTTCGGCCAACTGATCTTTTTCCAGCGAGATTTCGGGGATAATCGCAGCTTCGGCGCCGGCAGCAATCGCTCCGTTCAGCGCAAGGAAACCGGCGTCGCGCCCCATCACCTCAATAAAAAACAGCCGCTCGTGCGACGATGCCGTGTCGCGAATCTTGTCGACGCACTCCATCACCGTGTTCAACGCCGTATCATAGCCAATTGTGATATCCGTCCCGTACAGATCATTGTCAATTGTCCCAGGCAGTCCCACTATCGGAAAGTTGTATTCCTGTGCCAAAACGCGCGCGCCGGTCAGGCTTCCATCTCCACCGATGACAACCAACGCATTGATTTGATGCTCGCAAAGCGTAGCGTATGCTTTCTGGCGTCCTTCCGGCGTTCTGAATTCGTCGCATCGGGCGCTCTTTAAAATCGTTCCGCCCCGTTGTATGATATTGCTGACATTTTCCGTTTTAAGATCGATTATCTCATTTGATATAAGCCCTCTGTAACCACGATAGATCCCCTTGACAGCTATTTTGTTATAGATGGCTGTCCGCGTCACCGAACGGATGGCGGCATTCATTCCGGGTGCATCACCTCCGGAAGTCAAAACTCCAATACAATTAATTGATGACATATTGATTTCATTATGTAATAACCTGTGCAAAGGTAAGTATTTTAATCGAGAATGATAAGAATCGGCAAAAAATTTGTGCAATTAAAAATATACCATTATCTTTGCGCCACTTTTACAGATCTGCCCGTATCGGTGCAACGCCAATAAGGAAGGATGGGTGAGTGGCTTAAACCAACAGTTTGCTAAACTGTGGTACGGGTTACCGTACCGGGGGTTCGAATCCCCCTCCTTCCGCAACAGGCAAGCCAAGCGGCGACACCTGAAAAATTTTAAGCCTGTAAGCATTTTTACAGGCTTAATTTGGTTTAATATGAACTCGTTACCAAACCATTACCGATGCTGAAAAATAACAATGCAAATTGTTTGTTTTCAGCCGGATAAGAGAAAAAGTTCATATTCCGTCCATACCGCTAAGTCGCTGCCAATCAAGCGACAAACGAAGCGAAAAGCCTGTAAAAGTAGCATTTTACAGGCTTTTTTCTTTTTACCTGTACCATATCTAAGACAGGATAAAGCCAGGTTCGGACAGCGTTCCGTTACCAAATCATTACCTGTTTTCAAAAAATCGAAACAGGTAACGAATGTCGCGATAAGGCGCTGACATGTCGCAAATTGGCACATCAGAAATGCCTCATTTGAGAGAACAGAAAAGTAATTTTGTAACTTAAAAAATGAGCATCATGCGCAGTATATTTAATTTCTGACAAAACTTACTGAACAATAAGCGATTAAAGAGAGGAAAGTCGGCAATGGGTAACGATATAGAAACAAACCTATGCTTTTCGCTTATTTCGCTCTGAATCAATGTTTTGAAGCTCAATAAATTCAGAATAGGTAACGGATAAGTAACGAGTTAACTTCTATGGTTTGCTCCGCTTTGAGCAGGTTGATTAGCTTTCGACAAAGATAAAACTATTTTTCAAATTACGCATAACCTATCCGATATATCGTCATTTCCGAAGTTTATTATAATACCTGTTCCGTTGCTTGAACATCTTGTCGAAATAATCAATCTTGGAATCCCTGTAATCAAAAATGACAGGAGGCTTTCCAGAGCGTTGAACCCTTCCGATATATTGTACCAGCTTGCCTTCAAATGTGAAGGGATAAACAATAAACAGGCATTCCAATGCACTTATATCTATTCCCTCGCCGAAATATTGTCCGGTTGAAATAATAACCCGGAAATGTCCTTGTTCTATCTGTTCCAGTTTACTTTTCCTGCTTCTTTCCGAATCATCTCCTGATATGGCAATCGTTTCGTATTTCTCCTTCAAATAAAGATTCAGAATATCTACATGGGATTTTCTTTCGGTGAGTATCAAAATGGATTTAAACCGGCTTATGTTCTCATCGACATCTTTCAAAATAAGGTTGTTTCTATTGGTGTCATATATTAGAACGCGGGAAACAGTTTCGTAGTTATCTGTTTTATAATCAAACGGGACAAATAATTCGGTTTCCCTTATGTTGATTTCAGCCTTGCTGTTTTGCTGTTCCAGTAATTCTTTTTGGGTCATCTCATAGATGATGTTGCCGATGTAGACGTATATCAGCTTCTCATCATTATTTTTCCGTTTCGGGGTTGCTGTCAGACCGTACAAATAATAACAATTCAGTTGAGTGATGACCTCTCTAAATGACTTAGCCGGTATGTGATGGCATTCATCGACAATCACCATCCCGAATCTGTTTTTCAATTCAGTCAGGTCTCCTCTTGTCAATGATTGTATCATGGCAATCGTTATCTCCTTACCTATCTTATCTTTCTGATTGCCAATCTGACCGATTTGTTTTTTAGGGATGGATAGGAAATTCTGAATCCTGTCAATCCATTGGTCAAACAATTGCTTCCTGTGAACCAGTATCAGGGTTGGCTGTTTTTTCTGAGCAATTAGTTCCAGCCCTATAATTGTTTTCCCTGAACCTGGCGGCGAGACAATTACGCCAAAGTCTTTAGTCTCTGTTCGTTTCAATACTTCTTCTTGGTGTGGAAGCAGGTCGATTTTGGAATTGACAGTAATTTCTTCCTGTTTACATCGCTCGTCGATAATCTTTATGGGAATATTCTCGGAATTGCAGAATTTTACAATTGATGAAGCAAAGCCGCGAGGAATAATGATGCCTTCGGGTGTTTCCTCAATCAACTTGAAGTATTTCTCAATATTATATGCGGTTTTTCCCAATCGTTTCTTTACGATATAGTCGGAATTCAGGAAGTTCAGGTTATCCCTCAAAAAATCTATTAATTTTTGATTCAGTTGTATCCTTTTCAGGTATATCTCGCTGTTTATAAGGACTTCCAATTCAAAGGCAAATTGATGGCCTGTATATCTTGAAGTAAAGACCTCTTTTGAACTTCCGCAGAGTCGCAGATATAGGGAATCAATCTTTTGCTTGGGTATTTTCTCGATGGTTCTCAAGAAATTCCATTGGTCAGCGACAGGTTCAAATGTATCACTATCCAAGAAACATGAATTTCCCTGCATTACGGAATTTCCTTGTAATGGAAGGGCAATCAGGTTGCCGATGCCTTTCCCTGAATGTGTATCCTGATTGGGAAATAGTCTATCGAAACTCGGTTCTTTCTCGAACCGTGAAACGATTCCCGCCTGTAGCAGAAGTTCGAATATGATTTTACGGCTTTGAAATGCGGGAATATTCTCCTCGAAGAATAACCATAAATGCCCGCCATTGCCTGAACGGGAACGCTCAATTACGGCGGGTAACTCTACTTCCCGACAAACGTTGTATAATTTGAGAATAGATTCCTTCCAGTTATCCTCATCAAAATCGGCAGCGATAAAAAATGAGGTGTTATCCGACAACAGTGGATAGATTCCGATTGTCGTTTTTCCAAAGAAATGTTCCTTTAGTGCAGTATCATTAAAAGGCAAGTATTCTTTTTTCGTATAGTTGGAAAAGGTTCCTCCTGATGACTTATGACGATTATAATCATCCCAATCCACTTTGTAGGCAGGCATATATCCGCTTCGCCCATCCTTTTCCCAACGAGCAGCGTAAATATCTTCCCGCCCTCGAAAAAGAGATTTGTAAAGGTCGATATGGGTTTGGGATATCTGCATTGAGGGAATTTACCATTACTCTGTTTTACTATTATCGTCTGCCTGAGATTTCAATTCTTTAATTGCCCTGTCGAAATCGCTTTCGTATTGCAGCATTTCTTTACGGCGATATTCTTCAAACTCTCGCGTTGCTTTTTCAATGGCTTGTTTATGCGAAACGGTTCCCGCATTGGTAAGTAAAGGCCGATTGCCGACCGATAGTATATTGTCCAATTTCTCTATCCACTGCTGCATGGTCATTGCATGTTGCTCAATGGCTTGTAACTCGGCAAAATCAAGATATTGGGATACCAATAAATTTAAGACCTGCAATTCTTTCTCCGACAGATAGTTCTTTGCAATCTTGACATCGTCCCGGGTTATGTAATCTCCTTTGAAGTTGGTCATGCCCACCATTGGCTTGTCTGCATCGACTCTCTGGTAGATTACTTCCGCTGCTGTATGTCGG